>URHE01000012.1 GCA_900547595.1 uncultured Desulfovibrio sp. | reverse complement strand
AGAATCCTGCTGGTCAGGGCTATCGGGGGTGGCAGTGGCGGCGCTGGCATCCTGTTGCGCCGGGGGCGCAGCCTGCGGCGCGGCCTCCGCGGCAAGGGCGGGGTGGGCAACAAGCAGCACGGCGCAGAGCGTACTGAGTGCGGCAAGAGTGGCAAAGAAAGCTGCAAAGGATCGACGAACAGACGGCATCCCAGACTCCTTGGCGAAAAAACCTGATATGTTGAAAGTGTACGCGCGCAGGGTGCCGTGCGCAAGCATTCTTACCTGTATTCCCTTCCAGACCACAATACACGGCCAATAACCCTGAACTGGTCGGCGCAGTCGCCCCGCAGGTCAAGGCTCACAGGCGGATAGGCCGGATTGACGCTGTTTAAAACAATCTTGCCTGGCAATTTGTCGATGCGCTTAATATAGATGGCGTCTTCAAATCCCACGGCATAAAGCCGCCCGGGGCTGATCTCTGTCTGTCCCCGATCCAGCAGCACAAGATCGTTGTCAAAAATTTCCGGCACCATACTGTCGCCAGAAACACGCATGAGCACCATACGCCGGGGGTTGCCCTTGCGGCGCAAAAAATCGCTGCGGAAGGCGTAGCCGCCCTCCTGGGCGGCGCTGACCTCAAGGCTGCCCGTGCCCGCCGAAAGCCGCGCCTCGGCCAGCGGGATGGTGACAAGGTCGCTCTCGCAGTCCGCGGGCGCGCACGGAAGTTCACCGGCCCCGGCTTCCGGAAGGCGCGCGGGCCCGCGCCCGAAAAAGAGCCAGTGGGCATTGACGCCGGTTCGCGCGGCGCAGGTCTGCACCCAGGCAGGGGGCACCTCGCGGCGCCTGCGCGCCCCGTTGACGGATTGCGGTGTGATGCCGAGCGCGCGCGCAAGCTCCGCGTCGCTGGCAACATCAAGCGCGCGCATGAGCCGGTCCAGACATTGGGCGGCAGCGTCGCCGGACTTCCGGGGAGAGGCGGGCAGAGGGGCCATGGCATCCTCACGGTTTGGGGCACCCGTGCCGACCGGCACGGAGCCGAACGCAGAACATGCGGGAAGGTTCCAGAAGGACCCGGAAACAACCTAGCAGGAACAGTCATCAATAACAAGCTGTTTTTTACGCCTGTTGTTGATTTTTCTCTTGCAAAATTCACGTTGGCCCCGCGCTGTACGCTTTTTGCTGATTCGTGGCCGCCGGCCGCATCCCCCGCGCCACGGTCGCCACGCCGCCGGGCTTGCGCCACGGAAGGAATTGGACAATACTGCGGGGCCAACACAAAGGGAGTGCAGCATGTCGGAAATCAAAAAAGTCGTTCTTGCCTATTCGGGGGGGCTTGACACCTCGGTCATCCTGAAATGGCTCATCGTCACCTATGGCTGCGAGGTCATCACCGTCACCGCCGACCTGGGGCAGCCGGAGGACCTGGCGGGCGTTGAGGAAAAGGCCCTGCGCACCGGCGCCTCCAAAGCCTATGTGCTGGACCTGCGCGAGGAACTGGCGCGCGACTTCATCTTCCCCATGAACCGGGCCGCCGCGCGGTATGAAAACCGCTACATGCTCGGCACCTCCATCGCCCGGCCCTGCATCACCAAGGCGCTCATCGACGTGGCCCGCGCCGAGGGCGCGGACGCCATCGCCCATGGCGCCACCGGCAAGGGCAACGATCAGGTGCGCTTCGAGTTCGCGGCCAAGGCCCTGGCGCCGGACATCAGGGTCATCGCGCCCTGGCGGGAATGGGACCTCATGTCGCGCACGGCGCTCAACGCCTTCGCCGAAAAGCACGGCATCCCCATTTCCAGCGGCGCCAAGCGCTACAGCATGGACGCCAACATGCTCCACACGAGCTTTGAGGGCAGCGAGCTGGAAAATCCGGGCAACGCGCCGCACGAGTCCTGCCACGAGCGTTGCGTGCCCGTGGAACAGGCCCCGGACACGCCGGAAATCGTCGAAGTGGGCTTTGAGGCGGGCGATCCGGTCTCCGTCAACGGCGAGCGCCTCTCGCCCTACGCCCTGATCCGCACCCTGGCGGACATGGCCGGGCGCAACGGCATTGGCCGCGATGACATGGTGGAGAACCGCTATGTGGGCATGAAGTGCCGGGGCGTCTACGAAAATCCCGCCGGCACCCTGCTCTATGCCCTGCACCGCGATCTTGAGGGCATCTGCATGGACCGCGAGCTGCTCGCCATCCGCGACATGCTCGCCGTGCCGTATTCGCATGCCGTGTACAACGGCTACTGGTTCTCGCCGGAACGGGAGGCCATGCAGGCGTTTTTCGACAAGTCGCAGGAAAACGTCACCGGCACCGTGCGCGCCAAGCTCTACAAGGGCGGCGTCTGGCCCCTGGCGCGCACCTCGCCCGTATCGCTCTTTTCCGAGGACCTTGCCACCTTTGAAGGCGGCAACTACGACCACAAGGACGCGGCCGGGTTCATCCGCCTGAACGGCCTGCGCCTTGGCCTTTTCGCCGCCGTGCGCGACCGGACGCGGAAATAGGCTCTTTCAGGAGGCGCCCCCCGGGCGCCTCCGCGTACAGGCACCAGACAGCGCGGGCGGAGGGAGAGACAGGATGCCATCGCACACCAACAGCACCTGGGGCGGCCGCTTCAGCGCCGGCCCTGCGGAGGCCGTGGCCGCGTATACGGATTCGCAACGCTATGACCGCGCCCTCTGGCGGCAGGACATCCGCGCCTCCAGGGCGCACGCCCGCATGCTGGGGCGCCAGGGCGTCATCACTCCCGAAGAGGCCGCCCGCATCGTGGAAGGCCTGGACGCGGTGGCCGAAGAGATCCGCGCCGGAAGCTTCGTCTGGAAGCCCGCGCTGGAAGATGTCCACATGAATATCGAGGCCCGCCTCACCGAGCTGATCGGCGAAGCTGGCAAGAAACTCCATACGGGCCGCAGCCGCAACGACCAGGTGGCCCTGACCTTCCGCCTCTTTGTGGCCGACGCGCTGGAGGGCTGGCGCAGCGGGCTCGTCGCCTTCTGCGGGGCCCTGGTGCGCCGCGCGGGCGAACACAGGGACGATCTGCTTCCCGGCTACACCCACCTTCAGCCCGCCCAGCCCGTGAGCCTTGCCCAGCATCTGCTCGCCTATGCCTGGATGTTCCGGCGCGATGCGGGCCGCCTGGACGACACCCTTGCGCGGGTCCGCGTCTCCCCCCTGGGCGCGGCGGCCCTGGCGGGGACGACCTACCCCCTCGACCCCGAAAGCGTGGCGGAGGAGGTGGGTTTTTCCGGCATCCTCGCCAATTCCATGGACGCCGTTTCCGACAGGGATTTTGTGCTGGAGGCGCTCTTCGACGCGGCCACCGTCATGATGCACCTTTCGCGCCTCTGCGAGGAGATCGTGCTCTGGGCCAATCCGGCCTTCGGCTTCGTGCGCCTGCCGGACACCTTTTCCACGGGCTCGTCCATCATGCCGCAAAAAAAGAACCCCGACGTGGCGGAGCTCATGCGCGGCAAGACCGGACGCGTCTACGGCGCGCTCATGGGCCTGCTCACGGTCATGAAGGGCCTGCCGCTTGCCTACAACCGCGACATGCAGGAGGACAAGGAAGGCTTTCTTGACGCCAATGCCACGGTTTCAGCCTCAGTGGCCATCATGGCGGCCATGCTCGGAGAGCTGGAATTTCGCGTCAACCGCATGCGCGACGCGTGCAAGGCGGGCTTCCTCAACGCCACGGAACTGGCCGACTATCTCGTGGCGCGCGGCATGCCCTTCCGCGAGGCGCACCACGTCACCGGGCAGGCCGTGGCCGCGGCGGAACGCGCGGGGAAGAGCCTGGAAGAGCTGACCACCGCCGAGTTTCAGGCGCTCTCGCCGCGCATCGGCGGGGATGTGTACGATGTGCTCCAGTACGCCGCCGCCGTCCGGCGCCGGGAAACGCCCGGCGGCACGGGGCCGCGCTCCGTGGAGCGCCAGCTGGAGAGCTTCCGCCTCTGGCTGGCGGAAGCCCGCGCCCATGCGCCCGCCGATACGGAAGGCGCCCGCTGATGACGGCTGCCACCGGCAGCGGCGCCCCCGCGCTTCCCGCCTCATGGCCCGCATGGCTGGAGGCCGCGCGGGTGGATGACGGTCTGGCCGCCTCGGCCTACGAGGCCACGCCGCCGCGCTTCCGGGCGGCCCTCAAGACCGGTCTTGCCCTGGCCCACTTCCATTTCGGCGAACGCGTGACGCGCGTCGACGACACGGCGCGCCACGACCGTCTGGGCTTTGCGCGTGTCCGCTCGTGCGTTCCCGCCCCCTGGGCCCTTGTCGTCATTTCCCCGGCCTACGCGGCGGCGGCCCGCCTCACGGCCGCCTGCGCCGCCGCCCTGCTGGCCGGTGTGCCGCGTGTGGGAGCCGTCTGCCTTGGGGGCGACCCGCAGGCCGCCGCTCTGGTCAGCCTTGAACTCAGCGGCGTGGAAGATATTTTCCGCCTTGACGCCGGGCGCTTCGCGGCGCTCCTTGACGCCCTTGCCGCCGTCCCCGGCCCGCGGGGCCGCGTGGTGGTGCTCCATGGCGGAGAACTGGAAGCCATCCTGCCGGACATCCGGAAACGGGACATCCCCTGCCATGAGGAACACCGCCCCCCCCGTCTGCGCGTGGAGGAGGCGGCCCCTGTCGACCGCGAACTCCTCGCCTTCGCCCATGGCGCCCCCGTTCCTGACGCCGCGCTGGCGGATACGCCGGCGGACGCCGTCTTTCGCGCCGATGCCGGGGCCGCCCCCGCCGATGCGCCGCTGACCCTCTGCCCGGGCTGCGAAGGGTTCTGGCTGCATCCGGGTCTGGACCCGCAGTTTTTTACCGTTTCCCGACAGGCGTTCGCTCCCTGGCCGCCGTTCCCCACGGAGAGCGCCGCCGCATCCTGAACCGCGCCACGGCGCACCGGAGGCCCCATGCCCCCAGCCGACCACACGCGCCCCGACACCTCCGCGCCCGCTTCCACTCCCGCCCTCCGGGCCATACGCGCCATCCGGAACCTCGGGATCATCGCCCATATCGACGCGGGCAAGACCACGCTTTCCGAGCGGATGCTCTTTTACAGCCGCAAGATACATCGCATGGGCGAAGTGCATGACGGCTCCGCCACCATGGACTACATGCCCGAGGAACAGGAACGCGGCATTACCATCGTCTCGGCCTGCACCACCTGTCACTGGGGCGGCGCCACGCTCAACATCATCGACACTCCGGGCCATGTGGACTTCACCATCGAGGTGGAGCGCAGCCTCCGCGTGCTTGACGGGGCCGTGGGCGTATTCTGCGCCGTGGGCGGCGTGGAGCCGCAATCCGAAACGGTGTGGCGGCAGTCCGAACACTTCGGCGTGCCCAAGATCGCCTTTGTCAACAAGATGGACAGGCCGGGCGCGGATTTCGCCGCCGTGCTCGAAGCCATGCGCGCCAGGCTCAAGGCCAATGCCGTGGCCGTGACCGCGCCGCTCGGCCAGGGCGACGCCTTTGCCGGGATTCTGGACCTCATCACGGGCGAAACCGTGCGCTTCAGCGACGCGGACCAGGGCAGCACCGTGACGCGCGTGCCGTGGTCTCCCCAAGAGGCGGCCATGGCCGCCCCCTGGCGCGAGACGCTGCTGGAGCGTCTTGCCGAGGCGGACGATGCCTTTCTGGAGCTCTGGCTTGAGGGCGCCCCCCAAGAGGCCGACATCCGGGCGGCCCTGCGCCGCGCCACGCTGGCGCGCGCCCTGGTTCCGGCCTTTTGCGGTTCGGCGCTCCGCAACATGGGCGTGCAGCCCCTGCTGGACGCCGTGCGCGACTATCTTCCCTCCCCCCTCGACGTGCCTGCGCCCGTGGGCGTCACTGCGGACGGCGAAACGACGCGCATCGAGCCTGATCCCGAGGCCCCCGTTGCCGCGCTCGTTTTCAAGGTGCTGGTGGAGAACGGGCGCAAGCTCGCCTTTGCCCGCGTCTATGCCGGAAATATCCGGGAAGGCGACACGGTGCGGGTGCTCGGGACCGACAGGGAGGGCAACGCGCACGAACAGGCGGAACGCGTGGGCCGCATCTTCCGCCTGCATGCCGACAGAAGGGAACAGCTCGAAAGCGTCGGCACCGGCGACATTGCCGCGCTTGTCGGCCTGCGTTCCGCCCATACGGGCGACACCTGCTGCGGACGCGGACGGGATGCGCGCCTGGAGTCCATTACCGTGCAGCCGCCCGTCATCACGCTCGCCCTTGAGCCGCGCAATGCCGATGAAGGCAAGACCCTTGACGAAGCCCTGGGCCGCTACGCCGAAGAGGACCCCACCCTTGCCGTCAGCCTGGATGAGGATTCCGGCCTGCGCATGGTCTCCGGCATGGGCGAACTCCATCTGGATGTGCTTCTGGAGCGCATGCGGCGCGAATACGGCATCAGCCCGCGCGCGGGCCAGCCGCAGGCGGTGCTGCGCGAAACCGTGAGCCGCGAGGCTGAGGCCGATGTGGTCTTTGACCGGGAATTCGGCAAGGAACGGCAGCAGGGCGCGGTCGCCCTGCGCGTCATCCCCCGGGAACGGCACGCGGGCAACCGCGTGCAGGTGGGCGATTTCCTGCCCAGGGAGGAGCGCGAAGCGCGCAAGCTCCTGCCGCCCGCCTTTCTTGAGGCCGCGCTGGAAGGCGTGCGCGATGGCCTGCAAAGCGGCGTGCAGACGGGCTGGCCCGTGGTTGACGTGGATGTGGTGCTGACAAGGGTGGAGCGCACCGAAGGGCTCACCACGATCCCCGGGTGCCGGATGGCCGCGGCCCAGGCCCTGCGCGAGGCGCTCACAGCGGGGAGCCCCCTGGCGCTGGAGCCCATCATGAAAACCGAAATCACCGTGCCGGAGGAATTTCTGGGCGCGGCCATCGGCCTTTTCACCACGGCGGGGGGCAAGGTGGAAGATGTGGAAGACCAGACCGGGCGCAAGCTCCTGCGCGGCACGGCCCCGTTGCGGCGGCTTTTCGGCTTTTCCACGTCCCTGCGCTCGGCCACTCAGGGCCGCGCGGGCCTGACGCTCACCTTCGACCGCTTTGACGCCCCATAGGGCATTTTGCTGCTGAAAATTCTGTGGGAGATATTCAGGGTCTGGACCTATTAATGTGACTGCTGGCTTGGGATGTGGCGGCTTGTGCAATGCCACAATCATCCGTCAAAAACAGCCTTTTTTGCGCTGGCGGCGTCACTGGGCGATTTTTGTCGGTCATGTACTTGAGTACACTCCCTCCAAAAATCGTCCACTTCCTTGCCAGCGCAAAAAAATCTTATTTTTTAGGATCCTTGCGGCGACAGCCCCCGCCCTTCGCTCCGCTTCGGGCGGCAAGCGGAAAAACCATAACGGAGTTTAATGAGGCCTGACCCTAGAAAAATGCGTTAAATCCGGTCGCAATAGACATTTTCGAGAAAACGCTCCATGGCACCGTCGGCGTTGCCGATGAAGTCTTTCAGGGGAAACTGCGCGCCGCACGCGGGGCAGCGCATGCGGACCTCATGGCAGGAGCGCTCAATGTGCAGCGGGGCGCCGCACTTGGGACAGGGCAACGAGGTCTCAGCGTCTCTGGGGCCGAAAAAGGACATGGCAGCCTCCAAAAACACACCGCACTGGGAGCCCCCCAATGGGGCTCCCGGCGGGCATTTCAGGGCCGAAGAGGCAAGCCCTGAAAAGTTATTGATTCGATGCTTCCGCAGCGGGGCGCATGGCGGCTGTGACGCCCCGGGCCCCCTGCGCGGGAAAAACGCTCTAGTTGGGCTGGCTCCGGATGAACGTCGGGATCTCGAAATCATCTTCGTCATAGATGAAGTCATCGTGTCCCGGACGATGCGGACGCCGCGGCTGCTGCCCCAGATTTTCCCGCTTGAGCAGGTAGGCGGGGCGCGTATTCTTCTCCTCGTACCAGCGCTCCACCTCGGCCCGGCGCGACGTGCGCGGCGCGCGCTCCTCGCCGTCAGCCTCGGCGGTGCGCACCAGGCTCCCCTGCTGGAGACGGCGCGGACGCGCCGGCGTCGCCATGGCGTCAGGACCGGGCTGACGGAAATCCGTCACCTTGGCCTGCCCTTCCGGCGCGGCTTCGGGCGCGGCCTGGGCCTGCACAGGCTCGATGCCTGTGGCAATGACCGTCAGGTGCAGCTCGTCGCCGATGTTCTCGTCAAACACAACGCCAAAGATGATATTGGCTTCCTCGGGGGCGGCCTCGCCGATCATGGTGCCGATCTCTTCGATCTCCTCGGCGGTGATGTCCATGGGCGCGGTGATGTTGTAGAGGATGGCCTTGGCGCTCTCCAGCGAAACATCGTCAAGGAGCGGGCTGCTGATGGCCCGCTGCGCCGCCTCGCGGGCGCGGTTTTCACCGGAGGCCATGCCCGTGCCCATGAGGGCGGGCCCGGCTTCGCTCATGGTGGTGCGCACATCGGCAAAATCGAGATTGATCAGGCCCTCGCTGACGATGACATCGGAAATGCCCTTGACCGCATAATAGAGCACATCGTTGGCGCGCTGGAGCATTTCCGTGAACGGCACCTTGGACATCTTGGGCGCGCCGGTCCGCAGCCGGTCATTGGGGATGGTGATCAGGCAGTCCACATGCTTGCGGAATTCCTCAAGCCCGGCTTCGGCCGCGCGCTTGCGTTTGATGCCCTCCCAGCTGAACGGCGTGGTGACGACGCCCACGGTAAGCGCCCCCAGCTCCTTGGCGGCCTGCGCCACCACCGGCGCGGCGCCCGTGCCGGTGCCGCCGCCCATGCCGGCCGTGACAAAGACCATGTCCGCATCGCCGATGGCCTCGCGGATGGCATTGACGCTTTCCACGGCGGCCTCACGCCCGATGGCGGGATTGGCGCCGGCGCCAAGCCCCTTGGTGAGCTTTTCGCCAAGCTGCACCTTGAGCGCCCTGTCGTTCTTGTTCAGCGCCTGGAGGTCGGTGTTGGCGCAGACGAACTGCACACCACGCAGACCGGAATCGATCATGTGACGCACGGCATTCCCCCCGCCGCCGCCAACGCCGATGACCTTGATTTTCGCGTTCCCGGACATGCTGGTGTCGATATCGTCAACAATGGACTGCGTCATCTCCCCTCTCCTTGGTTGCTGTCCCCGTTTTGCCCGCCTGTGGCGCCGTTGGCGCGGCGCCTGGTGTCCAGAGCGTTTTCGCAATGAAATTGCGGGAATGCTCTAGGAAATATCCGAAAACCATTTTTTCATGCGCGCGAGAACGCCATCGAAAATGCCCGTCTCGTTGCGCACGCTGAATTTTTTCTGGCCCGAAAGCTCCCGCTCCGCCCCGTAGCGCAGGAGGCCCACTGCTGTGGAAAACTTGGGGCTGTTGACCACGTCCTTGAGGCCCGTCACGTTGCGCGGATAGCCGATGCGCGTGGGCAGCCCGAAAATCTGCTCGCCCAGCTCCTGACAGCCATCCATGAGGGCGGTGCCGCCGGTCAGCACGACCCCCGCGCCGATGAGCTTCTTGTAGCCGGAGCGTTCCAGCGACTGGTCCACAAGGTAGAGGATCTCCTCCATGCGCGGTTCGCAGATCTCCGTCAGCAGACGGCGCGAAAGGCGCTGCGGTTCCCGACCGCCCACGCTGGGCACCTCGATCAGCTCGTCCCCCGGACCAAGCAGGTCCGTCAGGGCGCAGCCGTACTTGACCTTGATCTTTTCCGCCGCGGCAACCGGCGTGCGCAGGCCGAAGGCGATGTCATTGGAAAGATTCTGCCCGCCCAGGGCAAGCACCGCCGTATGCTTGATGGCATCATTGGCAAAGATGGCAATATCCGTGGTGCCGCCGCCCAGGTCCACCAGGGCCACGCCGATCTCGCGCTCCTCCTCGGTGAGGACGGCCTTGGCCGACGCGAGGGATTCCAGGGCGATGTCGGAAACCTCAAGCTGGCTGCGATGACAGGAGCGCACAATGTTCTGCGCCGACGACACGGCGCCGGTGACGATATGCACGTCCACCTCAAGGCGCACGCCCGCCATGCCGAGCGGATCCGCGATGCCCCGCTGGCTGTCGACGATATATTCCTGCGGCAGGATGTGGATGACCTCCCTGTCCAGAGGAATGGCCACCGCCCGCGCGGCGTCCAGGGCGCGGTCCACGTCGCGCTGGGTCACCTCGCCGCCCTTGACGGCGATGATGCCGTGGCTGTTGATGCCCATGATGTGGCTGCCGGCAATGCCCACATAGACCGAGTGTATCTGGCAGCCGGCCATGAGCTCCGCGTCTTCCACCGCCTTGCGGATGGACTGGACGGTCTGTTCGATGTTGACCACCACGCCCTTGCGCAGCCCCGTGGAAACACTGGTGCCGATGCCGACCACATCCACCTGGCCCGTATCGGTCAGTTCACCCACCACGGCGCAGATTTTCGTCGTTCCGATGTCAAGGCCGACGATGAGCGCGGATTTGTTCATCTCCCTCTCCTCAGAAGCCTGGGACGCCGCGAGGCGCCCTCCCATTCACTGCCGCGCAGGCTGATTGCGGATCACCCAGACGTTTCCGTCCACCGCGCGCGCTTCGCGCACGCTGCCAAGTTCGCGCCGCCGCGCCAGGTCCCCCAGGGCCATGCCCAACCGGGCGAGATTGCCCTCCCAGTCGTCCGTGGCGATGGAGAGGCGCATTTCCCGGTCCTCCAGATACAGCTCCACGCCGCGGGCCGGACTCAGCGTCACCTGGGCGATGGCGCCCGCCTCTATGGGCAGGCTGCCCCCCTGCACATCCCTGAGCAGCCGCGCCAGGTAGGGCGTCGCCTCCTCGGCTCCGGGTTCGATGCGCAGGGTCGGCAGGGAAAGAAAATTCTTGCTCTCCACCGGGGCGATGATGTCGCCGCGCTCGTTGGCGTAATACAGCACGCCGTCCTTGTGCACCCAGAACGAGGGCATCCGCTCCTTGAGCTTGATGACGAACCTGTCCGGCAGCAGCCGCTTGACCGAAGCCTCCTCCACCCACGGGGTGTCACGCAGGTTGCGTTCCACTTCGGCGATGCTCACCGCCAGGCTATTGTCCCCCTCGCCGATGCCCCCGTACTGGAGCACCATTTCGCGCGAAAGCCGCACATTGCCCGCCACATCCACATGTTTTGTGGCGAAAAACTCACTTGTCAGCGCCTTGCCATAGAGCCAGAGCGAAACGGCGCATATCCCCGCCAGCGCCAGCCCCGCCGCCAGCAGCACCAGGGCGCCCACGGCCAGATTCCGCATCCCGGCGGAACCGCCGCGCCCGCTTCCCTGCGGGGAAGCGCCCGCGCGCCGGAACCCGGGCAGCCGCAGGGAGGAGAGCATGCGCCCCAGCCCCGCAAACCGCGCCTCTTTCGGCGCCGTATACACATTGCGGGACTTGCGGCCGCCGCGCCTCAAGGCCGACGGCACGGCACTATCCTGACCTCCGGCTCCAGCTCATGGCCGAAACGCCGGCGCACCGCCTCCCGCGCTTCGGAAAGGAGCGTCAACGCCGCGTCCGCGCTGCCCCCGCCTTCATGCACCAGAAAATTCGCATGCAGGGACGAAAACGCCATGCCTCCCAACCGGCGCCCCCGGAAGCCCGCAAGCTCCAGAAGTTTGCCCGCCGCCACTCCGGGCGCCGGATTCCTGAACGCGCAGCCCGCGCTCCAGGCCGTGACCGGCTGTTTAGACTTTTTCTCAAAAAAGTTGAGACGCATGCGTTTAGCAATGCCATCCTTTGTGTCCGGGGTCAAGCCAAATATGGCTTCCAGCACAAGAAAATCGCTCTTCTGCGCCTCACCGGCGCCCGCAATGGCAAGAGTCCGGTACCCGGCCCTGAGCGCGGAGGCGTCAACATCCATGATCCGGCCGCCCGCCGCGATTTTCAGCCGTTCCACGCGGTCGCACGTCTCCACGCCGAAGGAACCGGCGTTCATGGCAACCGCGCCGCCAACGTTGCCCGGAATACCGGCAAGCCCTTCCAGACCGCCGAGTCCGTTGGCCGCGCAAAAACGCAGCAGACGCGGAAGCGGCACGGCCGCCCCGGCCCGGACAAGCGTTTTCCCCTCGCTGACGCCAACGATCTCCGGCCCCCAGGTAAAGTCCGGACGCACGAGGACCAGGGGCAGTTCCCCGTCCCGGGCCAGAAGATTGCTGCCCCGCCCGATGAACAGCGGTTCGCCGCCCAGCGCGGCAAGGCGTTCGCCCAGAACCGCCACGTCCTCGCAGGTTTCGAGGACAAGCTCGGCAATGGCCGTGCCGCCAAGGCGCAGGGTGGTGCGCTCCGCAAGGAGCGGCGCGGGGATCTCACGCATGTGCCGTTCCTTCGAGCCACGCGGGCCCGATGCGGGTGATGGACCCCGCGCCCAGGGTGAGGAGCACGTCGCCGGGCTTCAGCTCATCGTCAAGAGCGCCGCGCAGCTCATCCAGCGTGCGGTAATAGCGCATGGGCGTGCCGCAGACCTGCCGGATGCCTTCGGCGAGGCTCTGGCCCGACACGCCGGGAATGGGCTTTTCCGAAGCGGCATAGATTTCCGTCAGCAGGAGGGCGTCCGCCAGCTCGAACACCTTGCAGAATTCGCCGAAATGCGCCTGGGTGCGGCTGAAGCGGTGCGGCTGGAATGCCGCCACGATGCGGCGCCCCGGAAAAACTTCCCGCGCGGCCCGCAAGGTGGCCTCGATCTCGGCGGGATGGTGGCCATAGTCGTCCACCACGGTCACGCCGTCGCGCTCCCCCCTGAACTCGAAACGGCGCCCCACGCCGCGGAAGCCCTCAAGGCCGCCCGCGCACACGGCAAACGGAATATCCGCCACCAGCGCGGCGCCAATGGCGGCCAGGGCATTGAGGATATTGTGCCGCCCGGGCTGCGGCAGCGTCACCTCGCCCAGCCTGCGCCCGCCCTGCCAGACGGCAAAGCGGCTGCGCGGCCCGCATTCCAGCGCTTCCGCGCGCAGGTCGTTGCCTTCGGCGAAGCCATAGGTCGCCACGGGCCGCTTGACCCTGGGCAAAAGGGCGCGCACGCCGGGGTCATCGCCGCAGACGATGTTCAGGCCGTAAAACGGCACCTTGTTCATGAACCGGACAAAGGCATCGTCCAGAGCCTCGCGGTTCCGGTAGTGGTCCATGTGGTCGTCGTCCACATTGGTGACGACATTGACGATCGGCAAGAGGCACAGGAACGAGCCGTCGGATTCGTCCGCCTCGGCGATGAGGTAGTCGCCGCTCCCGAGATGCGCGTTGGCGCCGTAGACATTGAGCCGTCCGCCGATGATGACCGTGGGGTCAAGACCGGCGGTATCGAAAATGGATGCCGTGAGCGACGTGGTGGTCGTCTTGCCGTGGGTGCCCGCAATGGCCACGCCCTGACGCAGGCGCATCAGCTCGGCGAGCATTTCCGCGCGGGGAATGACCGGGATGCCGCGGCGGCGCGCCTCCACCACTTCCGGGTTGTCGTCGGCAATGGCCGTGGACTTGACGAGCACCTGGACATCACCCACGTTTTCCGCCGCGTGGCCCACGGCCACCGCGGCCCCAAGCTCGCGCAGATGACGCACCACGGAGGACTCCGCCATGTCGGAACCGGAAATTTCGTAGCCTTCGCTGAGCAGGACCTCGGCAATGCCGCTCATGCCCGCGCCGCCAATGCCCACCATGTGGATACGCCGAATCTTGCTCTTCATCTCTCCCCCCTGCAAAACATCAGTCCCCGCGAAGCCGGACTTCTTCAGCGCGCCACCGCCTCAACGGCGTCCGCCACCGCCGCGGCCGCGTCAGGACAGGCCAGGGCCAGGGCGGCGCGGGCCATGCCGTCCCGTCTGGCGGCATCGCGCAGAAGCCCGCCAAGCAGGGAGGCCATGTCCGTGCTTGCGAAATCGCGCTCCGGCACAAGCCGCGCAGCGCCCGCGCGCGCAAGCACCGCGGCGTTGCGCGTCTGGTGGTCGTGAATGGCCGCCGGGAACGGCACAAGGACGGACGGCAGCCCCGCGGCGCACACTTCGGCCACGGTGCTCGCCCCGGCGCGGCAGAGCGCAAGGTCCGCCCAGGCGTAGGCTTCCGCCATGTCATCGATGAACGCGCTCACGCAGGTGGGCGCATAACCGTGTTCCTCATAGGCCGCGCGCGTGGCCGCAAGGTCCCGCTCGCCGCACTGGTGCCGGATCTCCACGCCATCGGCCTTCAGACGCTCCAGCAGGCCGGGCAGAAGGAGATTGAGGCTGTGTGCCCCCTGGGAGCCGCCCAGAACAAGCAGCCTGCGCGTGCCGCGCCCGCTTTCGTTCCCGCGCCGTTGCGCCACGCCGGCAATGGCCGCGCGGACGGGGTTGCCGGTGAGGACGCATTTTTCCGGCGGGAAGCCCCGGGTATCCGGCAGGGAAACGCAGACCTTCCGCGCCAGCCTGGCAAGCAGGCGATTGCTCGCGCCCGCCACGGCGTTCTGTTCATGCAAAAGGCAGGGCACGCCCAAAAGCCGTGCCGCCAGCATGGGCGCAAACGCCGCGTAGCCGCCGAATCCCGCCACCGCATCGGGCTGAAAATCGCGCACCAGAGCCGCAGCCTTGGCCACGGCAACGCCCATGCGCGCTGCCGCGCCGATGGCGCGCACCCCCCGGCCAAGAAACCCGCGCACCGGCAAGCCCACGAACGGAATGCCCGCCCGGGCGCACAGCCGGCCCTCGGGGCCGTACTGGGAACCCACGAAGAGCAGGCCCGTTCCCGGTCTGCGCCTGCGCAGCTCCTCGGCGACGGCCAGTGCGGGAAAGATATGGCCGCCCGTTCCGCCTGTGGTCAGGAGGATCTTGTCCATGCGCCCGCCGTGCGTGAGAAGTTGAGCAAGAGGCCCACGCAGAGCATGGTCGCCATCAGGTTGCTGCCGCCGTAGCTCATGAGCGGCATGGGCACGCCCTTGGGCGGCGCCACGCCCATGACCACGGCGAGGTTCATCACCGCGCCCATGACAAGGATGGTGGTGATGCCGAAGGCCGTGAAGCGGTCGCGCAGTTCCCGCTGGCCCATGATGATGCGGTAGCAGCGCCAGAACAGCAGGGCGAACAGGGCCATGACGATGCTCACGCCCACAAAGCCCATCTCCTCGGCGAGCACGGCCATGATGAAGTCATTGTGCGCTTCGGGAAGGTAGAACATTTTCTGACGGCTCGCGCCCACGCCCACGCCGAAAAAGCTCCCCGAACCGATGGCCAGGAGCGACTGGACGAGCTGATAGCCCGTATTGTGCGCGTCCTGGAACGGATCGAGGAATGCCAGCAGGCGCCGCAACCGGTACGGCTCGGCAATGGCCAGGGCCATGGCGCCCGCGCAGGCGAGCGCGAGGGAAAAGAAAATGTAGATGAAGCGCGTGCCGCCGGCCACGCACATGAAAAAGAGAATGCCCGCCAGAACGACGGCGCTGCCGAAATCCGGCTGGAGCAGGAGCAGGAAGCAGAAAAGCCCGGTCACGGCGAAGGGCGGGATGACGCCCCGGCTGAAGGTCTTGATGAGCTGCTGCTTGGTGCTCATGAAATAGGCGAGATAGAGCGCCAGGGCGATCTTGACGAACTCCATGGGCTGGATGGAAAGGGGCCCGAGGCGGATCCAGCGCTTGGCGCCGTTGATGGAGGGCGCCAGCGGCGAAAGCGTGATGAGGACGAGCAGCAGGGCGAAAAAGAGCGCCGGATACTGGAGCCGGTAGAGCCAGTTGCGGGGCAGGAGCGCCGCGCACCAGAGCGCCACGCCGCCGAGCGCCGCAAACAGTATCTGCCGCTTGAAAAAATAGTACTTGTCGCCATTGGCCTGTTCGGCAACGATGCCGCTGGCGGACAGCACCATGACGAGCCCCACGGCAAGGATGGCCAGCGCGATGGTGAACAGCCACCAGTCAAAGGGCGCCTGGCTGTTTTCCTGCGCCTGACGGTTGGCGGGAACCGCGCCCCTTCTGCCGGACGTGTCCACAAAGACGTTCTTCATGCCAGTTCCCCAACGATGCGTTTGAAATCGTCGCCGCGAGCCATATAGTTTTTGTAGAGGTCAAAACTGGAGGTGGCCGGGGCGAGCAGGACGGCATCGCCCGGCGCGGACGCCGCCGCGAGCTCCGCCACGGCCTCGCGCAGCGCGGGATGCCAGCTCATGGGCGCAACGCCCGTCCAGGCGCGTTCAAATATCTCCCGGCTGGCGCCGAAGAGGCCGATCTGGACGAC
Organism: uncultured Desulfovibrio sp.; assembly: GCA_900547595.1. GTDB lineage: Bacteria > Desulfobacterota > Desulfovibrionia > Desulfovibrionales > Desulfovibrionaceae > Desulfovibrio. The sequence continues at coordinate 14,955 of URHE01000012.1, read as the reverse complement.
CTTTTCGCGCACCAGCGGCGCAAGCGCCGCAAGATCGCCGCCCTTGAACTTGCCGCCGCACAAGAGGCGCACCGGCTGGTCAAAGGCGCGCAGCGCCACCTCAAGCGCGGCCACGGTGGTGCATTTGGAATCATTGACAAAGAGGACGCCGCCGCGCTCCGCCACACGCTCAAGGCGGTGCGGCAGCGGCCGGAAGTCCGCCACCGCCCGGGCGGCATTGGCCTCGCTCACGCCGAAAAGACGGCAGGCCTGCCACGCGGCCTCGGCGTTAAAGGCGTTGTGGGCGCCCATGAGGCCGCTGCGCGGGAAGCGCGAAGGCCCCTCCCCCACCCAGACCTTCCTGCCCCGCACGGGCCACGAGGCCACCAGGCCGCGCACACCCTCGCCAAGGACGGCAAGATCGCCTTCGTCCTGGCAGCGGAACAGGCGGAACTTGGCCTCCGCATATTCGGCCATGTCCTTGTGATAATCCAGATGATTGGGCGAAATGTTCAGCAGGATGCCCGCGCGGGGACAAAAGGTGGTGCAGCCCTGAAGCTGGAAGCTGGAGATCTCCAGCACGAGGACGTCGGCCTTGCGCCCGGCAAGCACATATTCCGAAAGCGGCGTGCCGATATTGCCGCCAAGAAAGACCGTATAGCCCTGGGCCTGAAGCATGGCCGCCGCCAGGGAGGCCGTGGTGGTCTTGCCGCTGGTGCCGGTGACGGCCAGCACGGGTTCATCGTCCAGGCAGCGCCAGGCAAGTTCCATCTCGGCCAGGATTTCCGGCGCCTTCCGGTCGCCGTTCCCGCACCCGGCGGCCACAAGGGGTTCTATGACGGCCACGGGCAGCCCGGGGCTGGGGATCACCCAGGACGCATCGGCGAACTGTTCCGGCGTGTGGCCGCCCAGCTGGACATCCACCCCGGCCGCGCGCAGCTCCGCCAACTGGAGGGCGCTCAGCGCATCCGGCTTTTTGTCCAGCAGGCGGACGCGCGCGCCAAGCCTGCGCAAAAGCCGCGTGGCGGCGATCCCCGAACGTCCCGCGCCGACCACCACGGCGGATTCGCCCGGTTGTGGCCGCGGGCCACGGACATGTTCCAGTGCCATCTTCGTTTCCTCAGCGCAGTTTCAGAACGGACAGGGCCATCAGCCCCAGAAGTATGGACAGTATCCAGAACCGGATGATGATCTTGGACTCCGGCACGCCCTTGAGTTCAAAATGGTGATGGAGCGGCGCCATGCGGAAAATGCGCTTGCCGCCCGTCCAGCGGAAATAGCCCACCTGCAGGATGACCGAGAGCGTCTCGGCCACAAAGATGGCGCCCACCACGGCAAGGATGAGCTCCTGCTTGCAGAGCAGGGCCAGATAGCCGAGCACCCCGCCGATGGAGAGCGAGCCCACATCGCCCATGAACACCTGGGCCGGATAGGCGTTGAACCAGAGAAAGCCCAGCCCCGCGCCCGCCAGCGCCGCGCAGAATACCGTCACCTCACCCATGCCGGGAATGTAGGGCACGAGAAGATAGGCGGAAAAGCGCGCGTTGCCCGTGATGTACAGAAAGATGGCAAAGACGAGGGCCGCGATGATGGACGGCCCGATGGCCAGCCCGTCCAGCCCGTCCGTCAGGTTGACGGCATTGGAAGCCGCCACCATGAGAAAAACGCCGAACGGCAGGTAGAACCAGCCAAGGTCCAGCGTCCAGCTCTTGAAAAAGGGCACGGTGAGCCGGCTGTCGAAGGCCGGATTTTCCCAGAGCAGCCACATGGCGCAAAACGCCACCACGATCTGCGCGCCGAACTTGGCCCTGGCGGAGATGCCCTTGTTCTGGTGGTGGCGCAGTTTCGAGAGGTCATCCCACAGGCCCACGGCCCCAAAGCCCACAAAGACAAAAAAGGTCTGCCAGATATAGCGGTTGGCGAGATCGGCCCAGAAAAGCAGGCTCACGGAAAGGCTGAAAAGGATGAGCAGGCCGCCCATGGTGGGCGTTCCCGCCTTGCAGGCGTGAGCGGCGACATCTTCATGAATATACTGGCCGCACTTGAGCCGCCGCAGCCACGCGATGAAACGCGGGCCCACGAGGATGGAAATGACAAGCGCCGTGATGAGCGCCGCCATGGAGCGGAAGGAGATGTAGCGGAAGACGTTGAACGCCGTCCATTCCGCGCCCAGAGGGGCGAACAGGTTATAAAACACGCGTTTCCTCCCCCTCATGGGCCGTGGGAGACCATGTTTCCAGCGCCGCCAGCAGCGCTTCCAGCCGGTTGGCGCGCGATCCCTTGAACAGAAGGACGCCACCCCCGGGACGCTCCCCATGCTGCGCCCATGCGCGCAAAAACTCTTCGGGGCCGCTCACGGGCGTCCAGCGGCTTTTCGCGGTGTCCTGAACCGCGTCCAGCCCCGCCTTCACGTCGGCGCCATGGCCGCCCTTCCAAAAGACGGCGGCGACATCCAGCCTGCCGAGCAGACGTCCAAGTTCCTCATGGTGCTGGCCGGATTCCGCTCCCAGTTCGCCCATCTCGCCGAGCACCGCCACCAGGGGCAGCCCGGCGCGCGCGGCCTCCGCCGCCGCGGCCTCCAGCATGCGCCGCATGGAAAGGGGATTGGCATTGTAGGTGTCGTCAATGACCCGCCAGGGGCCAAGCCGTTTATGGACGCAGCGCTGGGGCGGGAGCGTGACGGCGGCAAGGCCCCGGCAAATCTCCGCCGCCTCCAGGCCGAGCAGATGCGCGGCCGCGGCGGCGGCCACGGCGTTTTCCGCGCCAAAGGCGCCGCGAAACGGCGTTTCAGCGTCAAAGACTTCACCGGCCAGCGCCAGGCGGCACCGCCCGCTCCCGTCATCAAGCATGGCGCCGGTATAGGGCGCCTCCGCGCCCGCGGCGCTGAAAAAGAGCGGCCGCGCGCCCGTGGCCCGCGCCTCGGCCGCAAGGTCGGCATAGTCCGCGCTCACCAGCGCGGCGCCGCCGGGCGCAAGATGCGTGAGCAGGCGGGTCTTGTGCCAGGCGACCCCCTTGCCGCCCAGCCCCTCGGTATGCCCCGGCCCCACATTGAGAATGAGGGCGAGGTCCGGACGCAGGATGGAAGCCAGCTCATCCATGTCGCCCTCGTGGCTGATGCCCGCCTCCATGACCCAGAACGCCTCATCGCCGTCCGTATCCAGCACGGCGCAGGGCATGCCTATCTGATTGTTGTGATTGAGCGGCGTGCGCGCGGTCTTGCCATGGACGGCCAGAACAGCGGCGAGGGTTTCCTTGAGCGTGGTCTTGCCGGCCGTGCCCGTGACGCAGACGACCCTGGCGGAGGTCCTGTCGCGCCAGTGGGAAGCGAGCCGCCCCAGCGCCCTGACGGTGTCCGGAACCACCAGCACCGGCACTCCCAGAGCAGTGACATCCGGGAGCGGGCGGCTGGCCAGAACGCCGCCGGCCCCGCGCTCCACCGCGGAGACCGCGAAATCATGCCCGTCCACACGGGCGCCCGGCACGCAGACAAAGAGCGCGCCGGGGCGCGCCTCGCGGCTGTCCGTGACGGCAGAGGTGAGGACGCGGTCCGCGCGGCCTGCCAACTCCCGCGCATCCAGCCCGAGGACGGCCGCCATTTCGCTGATGGTCATTCGCACCGGAGCAGCTCCCGCACCACTTCCTGATCGCTGTAGTGATGCTTCACGCCCTGAATGATCTGGTAGTCCTCGTGCCCCTTGCCCGCGATGAGCAGGGCATCCTCGCTGCCGAGCATGGCAAGGGCCCTGGCCGTGGCCGCGCGGCGGTCGGGCTCGACCACCACTTCGCGCGCGGCGGCAAGGCCGGGCAGCACATCCTCAAGAATGGCTTTGGGGTCCTCATTGCGCGGATTGTCGGAGGTGAGCACGGCAACGTCCGCGTGGCGCGCCACGGCCTCGCCCATGAGCGGCCGTTTGGTCCTGTCCCGGTTGCCGCCGCAGCCAAAGACCGCGATGATGCGTCCGAAACCCGCCCCGCGCAGCGCCGTGAGCACATTGACGAGCGCATCCGGCGTATGCGCGTAGTCCACAAAAACATGGAGGCCCCGCGGATTGGGCACCCGTTCCAGCCGGCCGCACACGCCGGTGAACGTTTCCAGCGCGGCCATGGCCGAAGGCCGCAGGCCAAGCTCCAGCGCAACAGCCTGCGCCGTGAGCAGGTTGGCGGCATTGAACGCCCCCACCAGCGGCGAGCGCACTTCCCATTCCTCCCCGGCAAGACGCATGCGCAGATGCGTGCCCGCCGTGCCCGAGGCCAGCAGTTCGCCCCACAGATGCCGCCTGCCCGGCGCGCCGCGCCCGAGGCCGAAGGAAAGCGCGCCGGGGCAGAGCTCCAGCAGGCGCCGTCCCCACGGGTCATCGGCATTGACGGCCATGGCCTTGTCGGCGCGGGGCAGCTCAAGGAAAAGCCGGGCCTTGGCCTTGAAGTAGCTTTCCATGTCCTGATGGAAATCCAGGTGATCCTGCGTGAGATTGGTAAAGGCCGCCCCGGCGAACGGCACCCCGGCAACGCGCTGCTGCGCCAGCGCATGGGAAGAAACTTCCATGAACGCCAGGTCCACCCCCGCTTCCGCCATGCGCGCGAGCATGGCATGGAGGGAAAGGGGGTCCGGCGTGGTCAGGGGCGCGGTTTCGCTGTGCCCCGGCCAGCGGTAGGTCACGGTCCCGAGCACGCCCACCCGGTGTCCGGCCGCCGTGAACAGGTGTTCGAGCAGCGCCGCCGTGGTGGTCTTGCCGTTGGTGCCGGTGATGCCGATCACCCGCAACGGCAGGCTGTCGGTATGCCAGCGCGCGGCGGCGAGCCGCCACAGGGCCTCACGCGGATCGTGGTGCGCGATGAAACGACAGGCCCCGGCCCCGGCGGGAATAGCCGCCCCGGCGCGGCACACGACGGCGGAAGCCCCGGCGGCCACGGCCTGCGGGATGAAGCGCGCCCCATCCTCGCTGGCGCCGGGCACGGCCACAAAGATGTCCCCCGGCCGCACCTGGCGCGAATCGGAACGCACCTCACAGCGACCGGCGCGGCAGGCGGCCAGCAGTTCCCCGAAATCCCGTTCCATGGTCAACGCTCCGATAGCCAAAGGATATAGTCGGTCTGCTTGCCTTCCTCAGGCCACGCCGTGCCCGCGGGCGGGCTCTGGCGCACCACGCGGCTGCCCGTTCCCTTGAGCTCGGGCACAACGCCCGCGCGGGCGAACAGCTCCACGGCGTTGCGCACGGACTTGCCCATGACATCCGGCACATGGCTCGCGGCGCGCGCCCGATGGCCCGGCAGACGCATGCTCTCCGGCTGGCGGCGCGACGCGCTCACGGCCACCGCCGGTTCAGCCGCGGGACCCTGCGCCGCGCCGGCATCCGCCAGGGCGGATTTCCGCTCCAGATATGGCGCCTCAATACCCACGAGCTTCAGGCCCCGGCGCCGGGCATTGGCCTTGCGGGCGGCTTCGGCCACCTGGACTTCGGTGAGCGCCCCGGTATAGGTGAGCACGCGGCTCGCGATCTCCCTGAACGCGGGCGCGGCCACCACGCCGCCGTACTGGTTGCGGGTGGGCTCGTCCACAAAGACGACCACCAGATACCGGGGGGCCTTCGCCGGCAGAAACCCCACAAACGACGCCACGCGCTTGACGCCGTAGGTGCCCGCGCGGGCGTCGGCCTTCTGCGCCGTGCCGGTCTTGCCCGCCACCTCGACGCCGGGCACGCGCGCGCGTTTGCCGGTGCCGTCGTTTTCCTCCACCACGTCGCGCATCATGTCCATGACTTCGCGCACGGTCTTTTCGGTAAAGACGCGCTCGTGCGCCTCCTCCACCATGCCCTCCCCGCGGACCAGACGCAGGGGCTTGTACACGCCATGGTTGAGCAGCGTGAGATAGCCCTGGGCCATCTGGAGCGCCGTGACAGAAACGCTCTGCCCGAAGGCCGCGGACATGACGTCCGCCTCGCCCCAGTCGCGCGGGCGGCGCAGGATGCCCCGGCTCTCGGCCACGGGCACGCTCGTGCGCTCGCCGAAGCCCAGGGCGTGCAGGTATTTCCAGGATTGCGCGGCCCCAAGCTGGAGCCCGATCTTGGCCATGCCGATATTGGAGGAATAGCGGAGCACCTTGCTGGCCGGCAGGATGCCCTGATTCGATGTGTCGCGGATGGAGATGTTCTTGCGCTCCCACTTGCCGCCCTCGCAGTCAATGAGCGTATTGGGCGTGACCTTGCGCTCCTGAAGGGCGGCGGCCATGACAAAGGGCTTGAAGGTGGAGCCGGGTTCCAGCGCGTCGGCAGCCAGACGGTTGCGGTAGATCTGCGGCGAGGATTCCCGGTAGGTATTGGGATTGAAGAAGGGGTACTGCGCCCAGGCGAGAATGTCGCCGCTCTCCACCTCCACCACCAGGGCGCCGCTCCAGCGGGCGTCGAACTCGCGCGCGGCGCGGGCCACGGCCTCTTCCGCGATGAACTGGACCTGCATGTCCAGAGTCAGGGTCACATCCTGACCGCGCGGCTCGCTCTGGCCTTCCTCGTTGAGGTAGAAGCGCCTGCCCATGGCGTCGCGCTGGACGATCTGGCGCACCGGGATGCAGCCGAGGCGCGCCTCCAGCGAACGCTCGATACCCTCCAGCCCCTTGTCGTCCAGGCCTACAAAGCCGAGCAGCTGGCCCGCCATGTGCTTGAAGGGATAGACCCGGTCATATTCCTTGCTCAGGCCGATGCCCGCAAGGTTTGCCTTGCGCACGGCGGCCGCCGTGGAATCGTCCACCTTGCGCCTGAGCCAGACAAAGCGCCTGCGCGTGCGCGAAAGGTCATCGTGCAGCTTCTGGGCGTCCATCCCCAGCAGCGGCGCCAGCGTGGCCGCCGTCTGGACGAAATCCTCGATCTCCTGCGGCTTGGCATAGACCGAGCGCGCCTCCACGCTGCGGGCGAGCACCTGGCCGTTGCGGTCATAGATCAGGCCGCGCTTGCCCGAGACGAGCTCTGAAGCCATGTGCTGGCGCCGGGCCTTGTCCGCAAGCCGGGGCCCCTCGATCATCTGGAGATGCCAGGCGCGTCCCCAGAGCCCCACCCAGATCAGGCAGAAGAGGACCGCCACGGCATTGATCCTCCAGCGGCTCCAGTCCACCCGGGCGGCCCACTGCGCCCAGCGCGAGGACGACGCCCCCCCGGACGCGGCGCCTCCCCGCGCCCATCTCGCGGGCTTGCGCGCATCCCGGCGGGGCGCATAGGTGGCGCGATTGCGCTTGCGTGACGAAAATCCGAACATGCCTTCCTCCGCCGCGTCCCGTGCCGGCGCGGTCCCTCACAGCTCGTCCCTGTCCCGACCGCCGCCGGGCATCCCGGCCCACCGGCGTAAATCTAGGGCCTGTCCATGCGCCGCACCTGACCGGGGCCCGGCTCGCGCATATCGAATTCCTGGGCGCGGCGGCGCAGTTCATAGGGCGAAAGCAGCCGTTCCCGTTCAACTTCCAGCTTGGCGCGCAGGGACTGGCGCTCCCGCACCTCATTCTGCGCGATATTGATGAAATACGTCGTGTCCGTGCGCTCGATGCCGCTCCAGACGAGCACCAGCCCCATCACCGGCAGGCCGAGCAGTTCCAGCGCAAGCACGGCGAGCCAGCCCCGGCCGCCCTGCGGCCTGTGCGCAGAGGTTCTGCGGGTATTCATGCCTGTTCCCGCATGCCCCCGTCCCCCGGCGGGACGGCGATTTTTTCCACGGCGCGCAATTTGGCCGAACCCGCGCGCGGATTGGCCGCCAGCTCCGCCCCGGAAGCGACGAGCGGCTTTTTCGTGAGCAGGCGCACCTCCGGCACATGCCCGCACCGGCAGACCGCCACATGCCGGGGGCAGCGGCAGCCTTCGGCCCAGTGCCGCATGGCGTGCTTGACCATCCTGTCCTCCAGCGAGTGGAAGGTGATCACCACAAGGCGCCCCCCAAGCGGCAGCCACTCCAGTATCCGGTCCAGAAAACGGCGCAGCTCGCCCAGCTCATCGTTGACCGCCATCCGCAGGGCCTGAAAGGTGCGCGTGGCCGGATGCCGCCGCGCCCTGGCCCGCCAGGCCGCGGGATAGGCCCGTTCCACCAGGGCCGCCAGCTCGGCGGTGGTGGCGATGGGCGCCTTTTGCCGCGCTTCCACGATGGCGCGGGCAATGCGCCCGGCCTGCGGCTCCTCGCCGAGGGTGGCGATGCATTCCCTGAGGCGCGCGAAAGGTTCCCTGTTGACCAGGTGCCAGGCCGAACGCTCGCCCGATGAAGGGTCCATGCGCATATCCAGCGGGCCGTCACCGGAAAAGCTGAACCCCCGTTCCGCCTCGTCCAGTTGCAGGGAGGAAACGCCGATGTCCAGCAGCGCCCCGTTGACCGACTCCCAGCCGAGTTCCCCCAGCGCCCCGGCAAATTCGCTGTAGCGGCTGTGGAACAGGTGGGCGCGCTCCCCGAACGGGGCGAGCCGTTCACGCGCCAGGGCAAGCGCCTCCCCATCCCGGTCAAGGCCGCACACCTCGCTTTCCGGGGCGGCGTCAAGCACGGCCTTCGCATGGCCGCCCAGCCCGACGGTGCCGTCCAGATAGCGGCCGCCGCGCACCGGCGCGAGCGCCTCCAGGGTCTCTTCAAGGAGCACCGGCACATGCCGGGGCGTGCCGTCAGGCGCCATGGCGCCCCCCGCGGGAATCAGAGATCGAGGTCCACATTTCTGGCCGCCAGCTCTTCGCTCACGTCCTCATCCGGAAGATCGTCAAAGCGTTCCTGGGCCCATATCTCGAACTTGTCGAGCATGCCCACAAGCACGGCGTCGCGCCCAAGACCGGCGGCGCGCAGCAACGGCTGCGGAATGCGCACCCGCCCCTGCCCGTCGGGCACCAGCTCGTGCGCCAGCCCGATGACCTTGGTCTTGAAATGCGCGAGCGCGGGCGGCGGCATGCGGATGCTGCTCAACTGTTCCACAATGGCGTTCCACTGGTCGGGCAGATAGGCCGTCAGGTGGCCGTAATACGCGGTCAGCCAGAACGTGCCGGCAGCCGGATCACCGGCCTCGCCCCCGTGACCGGGCGCGCCCAGCGCGTCGAGAAATTTCGGCGGCAGCACCAGACGCCCCTTGGCGTCCATGCTGCGAAAATAGCTGCCGGTAAACCGCGTTGCCATAATTTACCACTTTTTTACCGGGAATCACCACGTTTTCCCACTTATGCCCCATGCCCTCGGGGCTGTCAAGGCACGAGCGGCGTTCCGGCCCAAACACCGGCGGCCAATAGCATGTATATCTGTAATTCCACAGAGTTACAGAAGCATCAGCGGCAACGATACTGCGAGGCCGGGATGGAACGGGCCCGGGGAGAGCATGGCCCGAAAACGCGACCGGGAGAGCGGTTGCCTTTTGCATGCTCTCCCGGTCGCGCGCGCCGGTGCGGCCTGACTGTGGCGTTTGCGCAAGCGGACACTCGCGCCGGAATACGGCGGAAAACCACGTTCTTCCGCCGCTTGTCCCGCCCTGCGGGGAAATGGCGCTAGCCGTTAGCAGGCTCTGCCTGCTTACGGATAGCGACAGCGGTTCCGTTGACTGGCTGTCGCGGTAGCCAATTGCTGTCTCCATCCGTAGCTTCCTGCGTCGCAACGGCTGGAGCCAGGCAGCGAAACCTGCTGAAAATATCTGTCTTGCAGATATTTTCAGCAGCAAAATGCTCTAACGGGATACTGCCATGAAAACCATCAATGTCGGGCTTGTGGGCATCAGCGGCTATGCGGGCATGGAACTGGCGCGCCTGTTGAGCGCGCACCCGGCCATGCGCCTTGTTCTTGCCTGTTCCCGCGCCGAAGCCGGAAAGCGCCTGGGCGACTTCTATCCCTTCCTGCGCCACCTGCCCGGAGCGGATGTGGTCATCAGCGCCTTTGACGCCAAAGAGGCCGCGGCCGCCTGTGATCTCGTCTTTCTGGCGGTCCCGGCGGGCACGGCCATGCAGATGACGCCCCCCCTGCTGGAGGCGGGCGTCAGGGTGGTGGATTTTTCCGCCGATTTCCGCCTGCGTGACGCCCAGGTATATGAGGAGTGGTACGGGATGCCCCATGCCTGCCACCAGGTGCTGCCCCGCGCCGTCTACGGGCTTCCGGAGCTGTACGCGGCGGACATCGCCCGCGCGCAACTGGTGGCCAACCCCGGCTGCTATCCCACCTCGGTCATCCTCGGGCTGTATGCCGCGCTCAAAAACGGTCTTGTGGAAAAGGACGGCATCATCGTGGACGCCAAGTCCGGCGCCAGCGGCGCCGGGCGCAAGGCCGCCGTGCCCACGCTCTTCTGCGAGGTGGCGGACAATTTCCGCGCCTATGGGCTGCCCCGCCACCGGCATACACCGGAAATGGAACAGGAGCTTTCCCTTGTGGCCGGCGGGGAGGTGCGCCTCCAGTTCACGCCGCATCTGGTGCCCATGAACCGGGGCATCCTCTCCACCATCTACACGACGCTGAAAGACCCCCGCCTCACCCTCGAAGAGGCGCATGACGCCTTTTGCCGGACATGGGAACGCAGCCCCTGGGTCCGCGTGCTCCCGGCGGGCACGGTTCCGGAAACGCGCTTCGTGCGCGGCAGCATGTTCTGCGACATGGGCCTGGCGGTGGACAAGCGGACGGGGCGCCTCGTCATCCTCTCGGCCATCGACAACCTGTGCCGGGGCGCCGCCGGACAGGCGCTGGCCAATGCCAACCTCATGTGCGGTCTGCCCGTGGACACGGGCATGGAACGCCTTGCCCCCCTCGCCTGAGCCATGAGCGGAACACACGCGGATACAGGGGGACGGCTGGAAGCCGCCGTGCAGGACCCGAAGCTCTGCGCCGGGCTCCTGCATCGTCTCGAGGAGGCGCTTGCCGGACAGCGCCTGCGCTTTATGGAAGTCTGCGGCACGCATACCGTGTCCATCTTCCAGAGCGGCTTGCGTTCCCTCCTGCCGTCGTGCGTCACCCATCTTTCCGGGCCGGGCTGCCCGGTCTGCGTGACGCACGATGCGGAAGTGGCGGCCATGCTCGACCTTGCCGGACGCGAAAAGCTCATTTTCGCCACCTTCGGGGACCTTTTGCGCGTGCCGGGCCCGGGCGGCAGGTCGCTCAAGCACGCGCAGGCGGCCGGGGCGCGTGTGGAGATCGTCTATTCCCCGCTGGACGCGGTGCGGCTGGCGGCCCGGCATCCCGACGCCACAGTTGCCTTTGCCGGTGTCGGCTTCGAGACGACCGCGCCCACGGTGGCCGCCTCCGTGCTGGCCGCGCGGGCGCAGGGCCTGCGCAACTTCTGCGTCCTGTCCCTGCACAAGCTCGTGCCCCCGGCGCTCCGCGCCCTGGCTGACGACCCGCACTGCAAGGTGGAGGCGTTCCTTCTGCCGGGCCATGTGGCCACGGTGCTCGGGCTGGCCCCGTTCCGCTATCTCGCCGCGGAGCATGGGCTCCCGGCAGCCGTGGGCGGCTTTGCCCCGGCGGACATCCTGCTGGCGCTCTGCCGCATGGCGGAAATGCGCCGTGACGGCGCCCCCGATGTGGTCAACGCCTATCCCCGCGCCGTGGATGACGCGGGCAATGCCCGCGCCCGCGCCCTCATGGACGAGGTATTCGCGCCCTGCGACGCGCTCTGGCGCGGTCTGGGCCGCATCCCGCAAAGCGGCCTCGCCCTGCGGCCGGCATTTGCGGATTTTGACGCCATGGCGCGCTTCGGCATCGCCCTTGCCGAGACCCCGCCCCTGCCCGGCTGCCGTTGCGGCGCCGTGCTTCAGGGGCGCATCACGCCACCCCAGTGCCCGCTCTTCGGCAGAAGCTGCACCCCCGCCACGCCCGTGGGCCCGTGCATGGTCTCCACCGAGGGCAGTTGCGCCGCCTATTTCAAGTACGCGGGCTCATGAGCCGGGCGCCCTCAGCCTCTTCCTCCAACAAGGATTCCCCATGGACCAATGTCTTCTTCTGGATGCGGGCAGCGGCGGCCGCGCTTCGCAACGCCTGGTGAGCCAATGCTTTCTGCGCCATTTCGCCAATCCGCTTCTGGAACGGCTGGATGATGCCGCCGAATTGCGCCCGGCGGCGGCTCCGCTTGCCATGAGCACGGATTCCTATACCGTTTCCCCGCTCTTTTTTCCGGGCGGCAGCATCGGCACCCTGGCCGTTCACGGCACGGTCAACGATGTGGCCATGCTCGGCGCGCGGCCGCGCTGGCTCTCCTGCGCGTTCATCCTGGAGGAAGGGCTGCCTCTGGAGACCCTTGAGCGCGTCGCGCGGGACATGGGCGACGCGGCCCGCGCCGCGGGCGTGGCCATCGTCACCGGCGACACCAAGGTGGTGCCGCGCGGCGCCTGCGACAAGATTTTCATCAATACGTCCGGCGTGGGCGAGATATATGCCGATCCCGCGCCATCCGGACATGCGGCGCGCCCCGGCGACGCGGTGCTGGTGAGCGGCAGCCTGGGCGACCACGGCCTCACCATCATGGCAAGCCGCGAGGAGCTTTCCTTCCTCACGGACGTGCGCTCGGATTCCGCCCCTCTGGCCGACATGGTGGAAGCGGTCATCAGGGCCTGCGGCGAGGTGCACACCTTCCGCGACCCCACGCGCGGCGGCCTCGCCACCACGCTCAACGAGATCGCGGAGCAGTCCGGCGTGGGCATCGAGATCGACGAGGCAAGCCTTCCCGTCCATGAATCGGTGCGCGGCGGCTGCTCCTTTCTGGGGCTGGATCCCCTCTATCTCGCCAACGAGGGCAAGTGCATCTGCATCCTGCCCGAAACGCGGGCCGAGGCGGCACTGGCGGCCATGCGCGCCTCGCCGTTCGGGCGCGAGGCCGCGCGCATCGGCACCGTCACGGACGGCCCCGCCGGGCAGGTGGCCCTGCGCACCCGCATCGGCGGCAAGCGCCTGCTCTCCATGCTGGAGGGCGCGCAGCTGCCGCGCATCTGTTAGCCCGGCCTACGCACGCGCCGGACGTTGCGGCTCAGGACAAGCGACATATAGGGCGGCCGGGCGTCGTCTTCCCTCACGCCCCGGCGCAGCCGCGCTTCCGGGCGTTCCACATGGCTCGCCAGCAGAGCGTCCGCCGCGCGGCCCTGCGCCTCGAGCGCGCGGGCAATGGCCGGAAAATTGCGGTACGCCTTGAGGATGACCGCCGTATCCGCCCGGGCAAGCTCGGCGGTCAGGTTTTCGGCGCTCCTGATGCCCGGCAGGATGCGCAGGCTTTCCTCCCCTTCGCAGAGGATGGTCTGCGTGGCCGCGGCCGCCGCCTGAAAGGACGTGATGCCGGAAACGACCTCCACGCGCGCGTCCGGGGCCAGGGCCCGCACCGTGCGGAGCAGATAGCCGAAGGTGCTGTAGACGAGCGGGTCCCCGATGGTGAGAAAGGCCGCATCCTCCCCGCCGTCCAGTACGTCCAGGGTGGCTTCGGCGGCGGCGCGCCAGGCCGCGCGCAGGGGCGCCTCCTCGCGCGTCATGGGAAATTCCAGCCGCAGGATACGCGCGTCCGCCCGCAGATGAGGCCGCGCCGTCTCCAATGCCGCCGAATGGTCATTGCGCGGCGAGGCCGCCGCCAGGATGACGTCCACGCCGCCGAGGACGCGGGCCGCCCGCAGGGTGAGAAGGTCCGGGGCCCCCGGCCCCACACCCACGGCATACAGCGTGCCGCTCATTTCCGTTCCCCCTTGTCGCCGCTCTCCGGCCGTTGCAATCCCTTCAGCCACGCGGCCAGCAGTTCCGCCGCCTCGATGGAGCGCGGCCCGGGCCGCGCGAACAGCGCCTCGTCCACCACCAGCGTGCGCCCCTCGCGCACGGCGCGCAGGCCCTGATAATGCGGCCGCTCCGCCAAGGGCTGCGGCGCCGGATTCATGGGGCCGCGCTGCACGAGATAGACATCCGGGTCCGCCAGGATGAGGGCTTCCTCATTGATGCGCGCAAGCCTGCGCCCTTCGCGGACCACATTCTCGCCGCCGGCAGCGGCCATGATGTCCGCCACGATGCCGCCGCGCCCCGCCGCCAGCAGATTGGGATACCGCGCCTCATAAAACATCCGCCACGGGCGCGTTCCCGCGCTGGCGGCGCGCAGGGCGTCAAGGCGCCCGCGCCAGTCCGCCACAAGGGCGGCGGCCCGCGCCTCCTGGCCGCAGAGCCTCCCCAGCCGCTCCATCACCCCAAAGAGCTGCGCGAAGGAAGTGACCTCAAAATTCAGCACCGGTACGCCCAGGCGGCGCAACGCCTCCGTTTGCAGCGCGGCTTCCCCGCGCCCGCTCATCTGGAGGACAAGATCGGGCCGCAGGGCGGCCACCAGTTCGGCATTGGGCCGCATATGCGTCCCCACGGCAGGAAGTGGCGCCAGCTGGGGGATATGAGCGTCGGCGTCGGTGCGGGCAACGATCCTGTCCCCGCAGCCGAGGGCAAGCAGCATTTCGCCAAAGGCCCCGTAAAGCGGGATGATACGCCGCGCTGGCCGTTCGAGGCGCAGGCTGTGGCCCGTGTCATCCGTGACGTCAACCGGCGCCGCCAGCGTCCCCGCCCCGCCCGGGACAAGGAGCAGGAACACGGGCAGCAGCAGGGCCGCAATCTTCCGCAGGCGCCGTGCCCCGGGCCAGCGCCGGGAGCGCCTGGGGGACGTCTCCGTCAGGATGGCGGAACACGCGCAGGGGCAAATCATAGAGGGCACGCAGATTCTCCTCGGTAAAAACGGTTCGCACCGGGCCGTCGAACAGGATGCGCCCCGCCCTGAGCCCCACCAGACGCGTGGCGTGACGCGCGGCCAGATTGCAGTCATGCGCGGCCTGGAGCAGGGCCGCGCCCGCGCGCCTGCGCCGCTCCAGCAGAGCGAACAGCTCCTCGGCCCGCGCCGGGTCAAGGCTGGCGGCCAGTTCGTCCAGAAGGAAGAGCGGCGTTGCCGCGCCGTCCATCTGGGCAAGGGCCCGCGCCAGAAGCACCCGCTGCCATTCCCCGCCGGAAAGCGTCTCCACCCGACGGTCGGCAAGAAGTTCCGCATCCACGGCTGCAAGGGCCCGCGCCGCC
>URHE01000011.1 GCA_900547595.1 uncultured Desulfovibrio sp. | reverse complement strand
CGCGCGGCGGCACGCGCATCCATGTTTTCGCCGAAGAGTCCAAGGCGCTCCCCGCTCCGCGCGACGCCGCCGTCCGCGCCCTGGTGGCGGCCTGGCGGGCCGAGGGGGACCCCCACCGGCCCTGAGGCGGACATCGCCCTTGCGCGCCGCGTCCGCGTAAGGCATAGTCAGGGCCGCCCGGAACGCCCGGCGCCCGGGGAAACGGCCACGGGCCGGACGCGCGCCGCAAATCGGGGCGAAAGCCCCCGGATATGCCATAACCCATGCCCAGGAACGCATTGCCGCACACGCCGCGCATTTCCCGCGCGGGACGCCGCTGGATCGCCCTTTGCTTCTGGGGCGCCGGTCTGGCGCTCCTCGTTGTTCTGGGCCTCTGGAATCTGGAAAGCAGCCGCCGCGACGCGGAAAATCGCCTCATCGGCGAGGCCGGCCGCACAGCGGCCCAGCTTGCCACCCTGCTGGCCCTGCCCGCCTGGGAGCTGGACGAGATCACGGCGCGCACCATCGTCATGGGCGCCATGGAAGATGAACGCCTGTACGCCATCAAGGTGGAGACCCGCCAGGGCATGCTGGAGGGCCAGCGCCGCAATTATCTCTGGGAGCCGGTGCCCTGGGATGACGAACTGGCCGAGAACTGCGTCCAGGGCATGAATCCGCTCAGGATGGAAGGGCAGACCGTGGGGTCCGTGGAGGTCTGGCTTTCGCCCCGGCAGAACGGAGAGGAAGAGGCCCAGCTCGTGGAGCGCGAGCGCTGGCGCTTTGGCCTCGGGGCGGCGCTCTGGACGCTGGCGCTCCTGCTTTTGCTCTGGCTGTGGGGAGACCTGACGGCCCTGCGCCGGCGTCTCGGCCGTCTTGGCGCCGCGCCTGACGCGGAAGCGGCGGCGTCCGCGCCCGAACCCGTGGTGCTTGGCCTTGCGCCCCGGGCGCCCGAGGAGCCTCAGCCAGGCACGGAGGCGCCCTCCGTGACGGCGCGTCCGGCGGTGGACCCGGCCCTGGGGCGCCGCTACCAGCGCAGGAATCCCGATGCCTGGCGCGTGACGGCCGGCATGTTCCGCCAGACGTTCTCCCGCGCGCCGCAACTCATGCAGCGTCTGTTCGCGGATGGCGAGACCGCCGGGCTTTGCCATCTGGGGCGCATGCTGGAGCTGGCCGCGCCCTGCCTGGGGGCGGAGCGCCTCACCGTTGCGGCCAGAAAGATGCAGGCGGCGCTCAATGACCCCGGGTGCGAAACGCGCGCCCTGCCCGTGGAGGAATGCGCGTGCGCTCTTGAAGAGGTGCTCGCGGCTCTGGAGGGCGGGCGCACTGGATCCCGAAGTGGGGAAGGGGGGCGGTAATGGGCTTTTTTTCCAAGGTTCGTCGTCTGTTTTCCGGTGGCGCCGATCCCGACGGCGCGCGTGCCCCCCTGCCCTCCGCGTCCGGCGCGGCGCCTGAGGGCGGTGGCGCCACCGGCCCCGCGGGCGGCGACGATGCGGATGCCGCCCTCATCCTGCGCCTGCGCGAGGCCGAGCCCCGGCTTTCGGCGTGGCTCGGCATTGTCCTTGACGGCGTGGACACCGCCGGGGACGAGCTGTGGCGCAGGCTTGCCCTGCTGCTGCGCGCGCTGGAGACGCCGGACGCCGAGGCGCAGACCTTTGTCACCGAGTTTCAGGGCTGGCTCGCGCGCATGGAATACCGCCATGTGGAGGAATTCCGCTCCGAGTTGCAGTACCGCCTTGCCCTCGCCCTGGACCTGGAGGACGAAGAGGATGAGCGCAACCGCCTTTTCCTCAAGTTCAGCCAGGGGCTGACGCGCACGCGCGAGCAGTTCGCCCGCCGTCTGGACGGGCTGTTCGCCGGCCATGGCGAGTTGGATGATGCCTTCTGGGAGGAGCTGGAAGAGCTCTTCATCACGGCGGACCTCGGGGTCGAGACCGCGCTGGAGATGACGGCCCGGCTGCGTGAGCGGGCCCGGCGGCAAAACGTCACCCGCGCGGAAGAGGTGCGGACGCTCCTGCTCGCCGAGCTGGAGGAGCTGTTCCGCCAGCCGCGCCGCATCGCCGCGCTGAACGCTCCGGAAGTGGTGCTCATGGTGGGCGTCAACGGCGTGGGCAAGACCACCACCATCGGCAAGCTGGCGCACCGGGCGCGCATGCAGGGCAAGAAGGTGCTCATTGCCGCCGCGGACACCTTCCGCGCGGCGGCGGTGGAGCAGCTGGAGACCTGGGCGCGGCGCGCGGGCGCGGAGTTCCATGCCGGGGCGCCCGGGGCGGACCCGGCCTCGGTGGCCTGGCAGGCCATGGACCGGGCCGTGCGGGAGGGGGTGGATATCCTGTTTGTGGACACGGCGGGCAGGCTCCAGACCAAGGTCAACCTCATGGAGGAGCTGGGCAAGATCCGCCAGGTGCTCGGCAAAAAGCATCCCGGCGCGCCGCACCGCTGCGTTCTGGTGCTGGACGCCACCACCGGACAGAACGCGCTTTCCCAGGCGCATCTGTTCAAGGAAGCCGCCGGCGCGGACGAGCTCATCCTCACCAAGCTGGACGGCACGGCCAAGGGCGGCGTGGCCATTGCCGTGGCCCTGCGCGAGGGCCTGCCCATCACCTATGTGGGCCTGGGCGAAAAGATGGAGGACCTGCGTCCCTTTGATGGTGACGCCTTTGCCCGCGCTCTGCTGGGAGAACCGGCGCAGGCGTGAGCCGGCGGTCGCGGGGCGGGCGCCGGGAGAAAATTTTTCCGAAAAATCTTGACGGCGGACGGAATGTCCGTTAAAACCTCCCACGTCCCACACTTTTGTGAGGCAATCCCTGGACGGCAGGGAAGGACAGGTCGAGCCTGTCCTGCTGCGCCCCGGCGGTGCGGAACCAGACCGCGCGCCAGGGCTTTGACATTCGCAGGCGTTGCCAGATGCCGCATGATGTCGAGCCGTTCCAGCCCAGTGACGGAGCCCGCGCAGGCCTGGCGCCGCAAGGCGCGCCCGCGCGACCGGGGCTGTAAGGAGAGGGGGCCTTCCCCCGTTTGGCGACCCTGCGGGTCCCGCCAGCCGCCGCTTCGGCGGCATGTTCGGGCCGCGTCAGGGGCTTCCCGCGAGATTTCGCGTGGCA
This sequence comes from uncultured Desulfovibrio sp., assembly GCA_900547595.1. GTDB lineage: Bacteria > Desulfobacterota > Desulfovibrionia > Desulfovibrionales > Desulfovibrionaceae > Desulfovibrio. The sequence continues at coordinate 29,133 of URHE01000011.1, read as the reverse complement.
GTGACGCGCGCCCGGCGTTCGTTTTCCTCCACGCACCGGATCCATGCCGGAATTTCCCGCAGGAAGCGCCCCCTTTTCGTCAGGGGTGTCGTGGCTTGCCGGCCGCATGTGCGGCCGCGCCGGGAGTGCCCGCGTTCGCGCGGCCCGGGTTTTTTGCAAATGGAGTAGGCATAATGACGACTGTCAGCAGCGATCGCATCCGGATCAAGCTCAAGGCCTACGATTACCGCATCCTGGACAAGGCCGTTGCGGAAATCGTGGACACGGCGCGCAATACCGGCGCGGGCGTGGCCGGGCCCATCCCCCTGCCCACCAATATCCACAAGTACACCATCCAGCGGTCGGTGCATGTGGACAAGAAGTCCCGCGAGCAGTTCGAGATGCGCATCCACAAGCGCCTCATGGATATTCTGGAACCCACGCAGCAGACCGTCGACGCGCTTGGCAAGCTTTCCTTGCCCGCTGGCGTGGATGTGGAAATCAAGCTCTAGCGAGAGGCAGCCATGGCTGAGAAATTGGGAATTCTGGGTCGCAAGCTGGGCATGACCCGCATTTTCGGCGGGGACGGCGCGGCTGTGGCCGTGACGGTCATTGAAGCCGGGCCCTGCCCCGTCACCCAGGTCAAGTCTGAAGCGAAGGATGGCTACAACGCCCTCCAGATCGCCTTTGTAAAGGCCAAGGCCAAGCATGTGAGCAAGGCCATGCAGGGCCATTTCGCCAAGGCCGATGACGGCCTGTACCGCCATACCCGCGAGATCCGCCTTGCCGGCGCGCCCGAGCACAAGCTTGGCGACGCGCTCACCGTGGAGATGTTCGCCCCCGGCGATGTCGTCAAGGTGACGGGCAAGAGCGTGGGCAAAGGCTACCAGGGCCGCATGCGCCGCTGGAACTTTGCCGGCTCCAAGGATTCGCACGGCTGCGAGAAGGTGCACCGCAACAACGGCTCCGTCGGCAACAACACCTTCCCCGGCCATGTCTTCAAGGGCCGCAAGATGGCCGGCCACTGGGGCAATGAAACCGTGACGGAGATGGGCCTCCTGATCGTCGGCGTGCGTCCGGAGGACAACGTCATCCTCGTCAGGGGCTCGGTGCCCGGCCCCAAGAACGGCCTCGTCCTGGTCCGCAAGCAGTAGGGGAGCGACATGGCTACCGTGAAAGTATATGACCAGAACAAGCAGGAGAGCGGCGAGATCACGCTGGCCCCTGAGGTGTTCGAGATCGAGCCGAGGGCGGAGATCCTCCACCTCGTGGTGCGGGCGCAGCTTGCCGCGCGGCGCGCGGGAACGCACAATGCCAAGACCCGCGCCTTTGTCTCCGGCGGCGGCGTCAAGCCCTGGAAGCAGAAGGGCACGGGCCGCGCGCGGTCCGGCTCCAACCGTTCGCCCGTGTGGCGCGGCGGCGCCATCGTGTTCGGGCCCACGCCCCGCGACTACAGCTTCAAGGTCAACCGGAAGGTCCGCGCGCTCGCGCTGAAGATGGCGCTTTCCAGCCGCCTCGCCGGGGAGAGCCTGATGGTGCTCAAGGGCATCGAACTCGCCGAGCCCAAGACCAGGCTCTTCGCCTCCGTGGCGAAGACGCTGGGCCTTTCCAAGGCGCTCATCGTCGCGCCCGAAGTCAATGAAACCCTGATCCGCTCCTCGCGCAACATTCCCGGCATCCGCTTCACCACGCCCGACCAGTTGAGCGTGCTGGAGATCCTGCGGCACAGGCAGCTCGTGCTGCTGGAAGGTGCCGTGGAGCCGGTGCAGGCGCGTTTTGCCAAGGGAGAGTAAGATGGAACTGACCACTGTTCTCCTCAAGCCCCTGCTCACGGAAAAGACGACCATGCTCAAGGATGCGTCGCGTCAGGTGGCCTTTTATGTCCATCCCGGCGCCAACAAGGTCGAGATCAAGCGGGCTGTGGAAAAGGCGTTCGACGTTACGGTCGAGGCAGTCAATGTGGTGCGCCGCGCCCCTGCCAACAGGGAGCGCCAGGGCCGTGTCGTCGGCCGCAAGCCCGGCTGGAAGAAGGCGTATGTGACGCTGGCCGAAGGCGATAAAATCGAGTTCTTCGAGGGGGTGTAGTCATGGCTGTCCGCAAGCTGAAACCGACCTCCGCGGGCCGCCGCTTCCAGACGGTTTCCGATTTCGAGGAAATCACGAGGACCACGCCCGAGAAGTCGCTTACCGAGGGCCTTCCCCGGAAGGCCGGCCGCAACAATCGCGGCCGCGTCACGAGCCGCCGCCGCGGCGGCGGCGTCAAGCGCCTCTACCGCATCATCGACTTCAAGCGCAACAAGATCGGCATCCCCGCCACTGTCGCGGAGATAGAATACGATCCCAACCGCACGGCGCGCATCGCGCTCCTGCAGTATGCCGACGGCGAGAAGCGCTATATCCTGGCGCCCGTCGGCCTGAAGCAGGGCGACGTGATCATGAGCGGCGTGGACAGCCGCACGGGCCAGTGCGCGGACATCAAGCCGGGCAACGCCCTGGAGATGGCCCGCATCCCCGTGGGCACGGTGCTCCACAATATCGAGCTTTCGCCCGGCAGGGGCGGCCAGCTCTGCCGCGCCGCCGGCACGTATGCCCAGCTTGTGGCCAAGGAGGGCAAATACGCCCTGCTGCGCCTGCCTTCCGGTGAAGTGCGCCGGGTGCTCGCCTCCTGCATCGCCACCGTCGGTCAGGTGGGCAATATCTCCCATGAGAATATTTCGCTGGGCAAGGCCGGGCGGAATCGCTGGCTGGGGCGGCGCCCGCAGGTGCGCGGCGTGGCCATGAACCCCATCGACCATCCGCTCGGCGGCGGCGAGGGCAGAAGCTCCGGCGGCCGCCATCCCGTGTCGCCGTGGGGCATGCCCGCCAAGGGGTACAAGACCCGCGACCGGAAGAAGCCCTCTTCGCGGCTCATCATCAAGCGCCGCGGCCAGAAGTAGGAGTAGATCATGCCCAGATCGTTGAAGAAAGGGCCGTTCGTTGACGGTCATCTGCTGAAAAAGGTCGATACCGCGGTGGCCAATAACGACCGCCGGGTGCTCAAGACCTGGTCGCGCCGCTCGACCATCCTTCCGGAAATGGTGGGGCTGACCTTTGCGGTGCATAACGGCAAAAAGTTCGTGCCTGTCTTTGTCACCGAGAACATGGTCGGGCACAAGCTGGGCGAATTTTCGCCCACGCGCACCTTCCACGGCCATGCCGCCGACAAGAAAGCCAAGGCCGGCAAGAAGTAGGGTAGGGATATGGAATCGAGAGCCATTGCGAAATTCCAGCGCGTTTCGCCGCGCAAGGCCCGCCTTGTTGCCAGGAACGTCCGGGGCCTTGGGGTCGAGGAGGCCATGAACCTGTTGCGCTTTACCCCCAACAAGCCCGCGGGCGTCATCTTCGGCGTGCTCAAGAGCGCCCTCGCCAATGCCTCCCAGCTCGGGGGCGTGGATGTGGACGCCATGGTGGTGAAGGAAGTGGTGGTCAACGAAGGCCCCAGCTGGAAGCGCTTCATGCCCCGCGCCCAGGGCCGCGCGAGCAAGATCCACAAGCGCACCAGCCACATCACCGTCATACTCGCAGAAGGGCAGGAATAGGCTATGGGTCAGAAAGTACATCCGTTCGGCTTCCGGCTTGGGTACAACAAGAACTGGCAGTCCCGCTGGTTCAGCAAGAAGGAATACCCTGCCTTTGTCCAGGAGGATCACAAGATCCGCGCCTTCGTGAAGAAGCTCCTGTATCATGCGGGACTTTCCAAGATCGAGATCGAGCGCGCGGGCGGCAAGGTGCGCCTTATCCTTTCCACGGCCCGTCCCGGCATCGTCATTGGCCGCAAGGGCGTGGAGATCGAAAAGCTGCGCGCGGACCTGCGCCAGAGGTTCGGCCGCGAATTTTCCCTGGAAGTCAATGAGATCCGGCGCCCCGAGATCGACGCGCAGCTGGTGGCCGAGAACATCGCCCAGCAGCTGGAGCGCCGCGTGGCCTTCCGCCGCGCCATGAAGCGCACGGTCTCCATGGCCCGCAAGTTCGGCGCGGAGGGCATCAAGGTCACCTGCGCCGGGCGCCTGGCCGGAGCGGAGATCGCCCGCACCGAATGGTACCGCGATGGCCGCGTGCCCTTGCAGACGCTGCGCGCCGATATTGATTTCGGCTTTGCCGAGGCGCGCACGACCTATGGCATCATCGGCGTCAAGGTCTGGGTCTATAAGGGTGAAATCCTTGACAAAGAGGTTGAACAGTAATGCTTGCGCCCAAGAAAGTTAAATTCCGCAAGTGGCAGAAAGGCCGCTTGCGCGGGCTGGCGACGCGCGGCGCTTCCATCGCGTTCGGCGATATTGGCCTCAAGGCCATTCAGCACGGGCATCTTTCCAGCCAGCAGATCGAGGCCGCCCGTATTGCCATGATGCGGCACATCAAGCGCGGCGGCAAGGTCTGGATCCGCGTTTTCCCGGACCGTCCGGTCACGGCCAAGCCTCTCGAAACCCGTCAGGGTTCGGGCAAGGGCGCTCCGGTGGGCTGGTGCGCTCCGGTCAAGCCCGGCCGCGTGCTCTATGAAATCAAGGGCGTCAGCCTTGATCTGGCCCGCGAAGCGCTGACGCGCGCCGCGCACAAGCTGCCCATCAAGACCATCATTGTGGTAAGGGAGGGCATGTAATGGCTGCCAGGAAAAAAGGCGACAAGGTCGCCGTTGACGTTGCCGAACTGCGCGGCATGGACGCCGCCCAGCTGCGCGCGAAGCTGGCCGAGGAGCGCGAGGAGCTCATGCGCGCGCGTTTCCGCCATGCCGCGGCCGCCCTTGAAAAGACCTCCGAGCTCAAGGCCCGCCGCCGTCAGGTGGCGCGCATCGCCACCATCTTGAACGAAAAGGAACAGAGGGCCTGAACATGCAAGCTCTGGAACACCGCAAGGGCAGGACGATGACCGGCATCGTGGTGAGCGACAAGAACGACAAGACCATCGTCGTGCGCGTCGAGACTCTGGTCAAGCATCCCCTGCTCAAGAAGTATGTGCGCCGCCGCAAGAAGTTTACGGCGCATGACCCCATGAACGAATGCGGCATGGGCGACAAGGTCCGGATCGTGGAGTTCCGGCCCATGTCGCGCAACAAGCGCTGGCATCTCGTCTCCATCATCGAAAAAGCCGTGTAGGTTAACGCCATGATCCAGGTAGAATCCACGCTCCAGGTCGCCGACAATTCGGGCGCCAAGAAGGTCGCCTGCATCAAGGTGCTGGGCGGCTCGCACCGCCGGTACGCTTCGGTGGGCGACATCATCATGGTTTCCGTCAAGGAGGCCATGCCCCACAGCAAGGTGAAGAAGGGCGACGTGATGAAAGCGGTCATCGTGCGCACGGCCAAGGAAGTGCGCCGCATGGACGGCAGCTACATCAAGTTTGACGGCAATGCCGCCGTCCTGCTTTCCAGTCAGGGCGAACCCGTGGGCACGCGCATTTTTGGCCCCGTGGCCCGCGAGCTGCGCGCCCAGAATTTCATGAAAATCATTTCCCTTGCGCCGGAAGTGCTGTAGGAGTCCGTCATGAAGATGTTTCGCATCCGCAAGGGCGACAATGTGATGGTGATCGCCGGCAAAGACGCGGACAAGGACGTGCCCCGCAAGGTGCTCAAGATCCTGCGCAAGCATGACCGCATCCTTGTGGAGAAGGTCAATCTGGTCAAGCGTCACATGCGTGCCAACCCCTATGCCCAGCAGCCCGGCGGCATTGTGGAGAAGGAAATGCCCATCCACATTTCCAATGTCATGGTCGTGTGCCCGGCCTGCCACAAGCCCACCCGCGTGGGCTACCGCCGCATCGAGTCCGAGGGCAAGGAAAAGAAAGTGCGCTTCTGCAAGAAGTGCAACGAAGTCATGGAATAAGGTGATACGATGACACGCCTTGAAAAGATATATCGGGAGAAAGTGGTCCCGGTGCTGCAGAAGGAGTTCAATTACACCTCCCCCATGCAGCTTCCCGGGATCGAGAAGATCTCTCTGAACATCGGCCTTGGCGCCGCCACGCAGAACAACAAGCTCATGGAAGAAGCCGTGGCCGAACTGTCCGCCATCGCCGGGCAGAAAGCCGTTGTCACGCGCGCCAAGAAGTCCATCGCCGCCTTCAAGCTTCGCGAGGGCATGCCCATCGGCGCCCGCGTCACCCTGCGCAAGGACCGCATGTGGGACTTCCTCGACAAGCTCATGAACTTCGCCCTGCCCCGGGTGCGCGACTTTCGCGGCATTCCCGACCGCGGCTTTGACGGGCGCGGCAATTTTACGCTCGGTGTCAAGGAGCACACCATCTTCCCCGAGCTTGAGATCGACCGGGTGGAAAACCCCAAGGGCATGAACATCACCATCGTCACCTCGGCCACCACTGACAAGGAAGGCAAGTTCCTCCTTGACCAGCTTGGCATGCCCTTCCGCAAATAGGAGATCGCCATGTCCCGTACCTCGCTGGAAGTGAAGGCCCGGCGCAAGCCCAAGTTCAGCGCCCGCGCCTACAACCGCTGCCCGCTCTGCGGACGGCCCCGCGCCTTCTTGCGCCAGTTCGGCATTTGCCGTATCTGCTTCCGCAACCTTGCCCTCAAGGGCGAGCTGCCCGGGGTGCGCAAGTCCAGCTGGTGATCCGGCGGACGGGTGTTCCGGGCTTATCGACGCGTTTCGCGTCGCGGGAAGTGGCGGCATGGGGCCGTCAACCCCGCGGCACAACCTCAGGAGCTTTCGATGCTGACAGATCCCATTGCGGATATGCTGACGCGCATCCGCAACGCACATTTGGCCCTGCACAAGGAAGTGAATGTGCCGCGCTCGAAGATGAAGGAATCGCTTGCCGCCATCCTCAAGCAGGAAGGTTACGTCGAAGATGTGGCCGTGGACGGCGACGTCATCACCATCACCCTCAAGTACATGAAGGGGCGCCCCGTCATCACGGGCCTGAAGCGCGTGAGCACGCCCGGCCGGCGCGTCTATGTGAACTCGCGCCAGATTCCCAGGGTGCAGAACGGCCTTGGCATTTGCATTCTCTCCACGTCCAGCGGCGTTCTGGACGGTGGTACCGCCCAGGAAAAGAAGGTGGGCGGCGAACTTCTGTGCGAAATCTGGTAGGCGGTGTCATATGTCTCGCATAGGCAAATTGCCCGTTCCCGTTCCCGCTGGCGTTGAGGTCAGGATCGGGACGGATGTTGTGGAAGTGAAGGGCCCCAAGGGGGCGCTCACCACGCCTGTCTGCCCGCTGCTCAACTATGAGCTGGCCGACGGCCATGTCACCCTCACCCGGCGTGAGGAAACGCGTGAAAGCCGCGCCCAGCACGGCCTGCGCCGCACCTTGCTTGCCAACTGCATCGACGGCGTGACCAAGGGCTTTTCCAAGGCGCTTGAAGTCATCGGCGTGGGCTACCGCGTTGCCGTCAAGGGCAATGTGGTGGAGCTTGCCGTGGGCTATTCCCATCCCGTCATCGTGGACCTTCCCGACGGCATCAAGGCCGTCGCCGAGGGGCAGGTGCTCACCCTTTCCGGGGTGGACAAGGAGCTTGTGGGCGAAACCGCCGCCCGCATCCGCCGTATCCGCAAGCCCGAGCCGTACAAGGGCAAGGGCATCAAGTATGTGACCGAGACCATCCGCCGCAAGGTGGGCAAGTCCGGCGGCAAGAAGTAGGGGCTGCATATGAACATCAGCAAGAACGAATCCCGGCAGCGCCGCAAGATCCGCATCCGCAAAAAGGTGCGCGGCACAGCGGAACGCCCCCGGCTTGTGGTCTTCCGGTCGAACATGCATATCTACGCCCAGATCGTGAACGACCTCGAAGGCGCGACCCTTGTTTCCGCCTCCACGCTCGGCCTCGCCAAGAGCGAGCCGGGGCTGCACTGCAACAAGAGCGGCGCGGAGCGCGTGGGCAAGGAGATCGCCCGCCTGGCCAAGGAGAAGAATATCAGCAAGGTGGTATTCGATCGCAACGGGTACATTTATCACGGCCGCGTCAAGGCCGTGGCCGACGGCGCCCGCGAAGGCGGCCTGGAGTTCTGATATGCGTCAGGAAAACTCGAACAACAGCGAGACCCAGCAGAACGAGCTGGGTGAAATCGAAAAGATCGTCTCCCTCAACCGCGTGGCCAAGGTGGTCAAGGGCGGCCGCCGTTTCAGCTTCAGCGCGCTGGTGGTCGTCGGTGACGGCAAGGGCGGCGTGGGCTACGGCCTGGGCAAGGCCCAGGAAGTGCCCGAAGCCCTGCGCAAGGCCACGGAACGCGCCCGCAAGAACCGCGTGCGTATTCCTCTGCTGGAGGGGACCCTCCCCTATGAGGTGCTGGGCAGGTTCGGCGCCGGGCGCGTCATGCTCAAGCCCGCCTCCGAAGGTACGGGCATCATCGCGGGCGGCGCCGTGCGCGCGGTCATGGAAGCCGTGGGCGTGCGCGACGTGCTCGCCAAGGCCATCGGCACCAATAATCCCCATAACGTGCTTCGCGCCACCATGCAGGGCCTTGCCTCCCTGCGCAGCGCCGCAGACGTTTCCGAGCTGCGCGGCAAGAAGCTCGAAGCCCCGAGGAAGTGACCATGGCCGAAATCAAAGTCAAGCTTGTGCGCTCGCGCATCGGCACAACGCCTCACCAGCGCAGGATGTTGGACGCCCTTGGCCTCAAGCGCCGCGAGATGGTCAAGACGTTCAAGGACACCCCGGCCATCCGGGGCATCATCGCCAAGGTTCCGCATCTTGTGGCCGTAGTGGACTAGCGGTCGCGCGAGGAGAATAGCATGCAACTGCACGATCTCTATCCTTTTCCGGAAGAGCGCAAACAGCGCCGCAGGGTGGGGCGCGGCCAGGGTTCCGGCCTTGGCGGCACGTCAGGCCGTGGGCACAAGGGCCAGAACGCCCGTTCGGGCGGCGGCGTGCGCCCCGGTTTTGAAGGCGGCCAGATGCCGCTTCAGCGCCGTCTGCCCAAGCACGGCTTCAAAAACGCGCTGTTCAGGATCCGTTATGATGTGGTCAATCTGGACACGCTGGCGACGGCGTTCGCCGGGAAAACCGACATCAGCCTGGAAGACATCTATACGCGCGGGCTCGCGCGTGCCGGCGCTCTCGTGAAGGTGCTGTCCCGCGGGGACATCACCGCGCCCATGAATATCGAGGCCCACCGCTTCAGCCGCGCGGCGGCGGAGAAGATCCGCGCCGCGGGCGGCAAGGTGAGCGAACTGCTGGCCGAGGTCTGCACCGAGGCCGAAGAAGCCGTGGCGGAATAGACCTCCGCCGTGATTTGACGCGCAACATGGCGGCATCACAGCCCTCCAGGCTGTGATGCGCTTGCGCGTCTTGTCCGGTCCGGGCATCATGGCGCCCCGCCGGGCGCGTGAACGCGCGAACGGCATGCTGCTTTGCCGAAGGCCGGACAGCCTTTGGGGTTAATTGCGCCCTTCGGGGCCGCGCAAACGCAACGAGTCTTGCATGGCAACAGGAACGGCGAATACGATGGCGGGCCAGCCGGCCCTGGCGAAGCGCCTGGGCTGGACCTTCCTCATCCTGTGCTGCTACCGGATCGGTGTGCATGTGCCGATCCCCGGCGTGGACGCGGCCGCCCTGGCCTCGTTTTTCGAGAGCATGGCCGGGACGCTCTTCAGCCTTTTCGACATGTTTTCCGGCGGCGGCCTTTCCAACGTCTCGGTGTTCGCGCTGGGCGTCATGCCGTACATTTCGGCGTCCATCATCATGCAGCTGTTGCAGGTGGTGAGCCCGGACATCAAGCGCATGGCCCGTGAGGAAGGGCAGGCCGGGCGGCGCAAGATCACCCAGTACACCCGCTATCTCACGGTGCTCATCACCCTGGTGCAGGGACTGGGCATCGCCGTGGGCCTGGAGAACATGACGAGCCCCGGCGGCACGCCGGTGGTGCTGCATCCGGGCTGGGACTTCCGCCTGGTCACCATGATCACCTTCACCGCGGGCTCCGTTCTCGTCATGTGGCTGGGGGAACAGATCACGGAGCGCGGCATCGGCAACGGCATTTCGCTCATCATCTTCTGCGGCATCGTGGTCGGCATCCCGCGCGGCATCATCCAGTCGTTCGCGCTCATCGAAGCCGGGGACATGAGCGTATTCATGGCCATTGTCATCCTGGTGTTCATGGCCGCCGTCACGGTCTGCATCGTGTTTGTGGAGCGGGCGCAGCGGCGTATCCCCATCAGCTACGCAAAGCGTCAGGTGGGGCGCAAGATGTTCGGCGGCCAGAATTCGCATCTGCCGCTCAGGCTGAACACCGCGGGCGTCATCCCGCCCATCTTCGCCTCGTCGCTCCTGCTCTTTCCGGCCACGATAGGCCAGTTTTCCGGCAATGAGTATGTGCGCCGCGCCGCGGAATTCTTTTCGCCCAACGGCCTGATGTACAACATCCTCTATGTGGGGCTCATGTTCTTCTTCTGCTACTTCTATACGGCCATCATTTTCGACCCCAAGGAAATGGCCGAGAATCTGAAGAAGGCGGGCGGCTTCATCCCCGGCATCCGTCCCGGCGAAAAGACCCAGGAGTATATCGATACGGTCCTTTCCCGGCTGACGCTTTCGGGCGCCGTCTATATTTCCCTGGTCTGCCTGATGCCCATGCTGCTTATCAGCAAGTTCAACGTGCCGTTCTATTTCGGCGGCACCAGCCTGCTCATCCTTGTGGGCGTTGCCATGGACTTCATGAACCAGGTTGAATCCCACATGATTTCCAGCCAGTACCAGGGCCTGATGCAAAAGGCCCGCAGGAGTGGCAGGGCCTGAGCAGGCGGTGGCCGCAATGAAAAAGTATCACGGAGCCTATATCAAGAACGAGCGGGAGGTGGCCTGCCTGCGCGAAGCGAACCGCATGGTGGCCAATATCCTGGACGCCGTGGGCGATCTCGTGGCCCCGGGTGTCACCACGCAGCAGTTTGAAGAGCTCGCGCGCGACATGTGCGCCGATTACAGGGTCAAACCCGCGTTTCTCGGGTATTGCGGCTATCCCTTCGCCACCTGCTGCTCGGTCAACGAGCAGGTGGTGCATGGTTTCCCCTCGGCGCGGCCCCTGGACGAGGGGGACATCGTCAGCGTGGACATGGGCGTGGTTTTTGACGGCTTTGTGGGGGACGCGGCGCGCACCTATCCGGTGGGGCGGGTGAGCGACGAGGCCCGGCGCCTCATGCGCGTGACCGAGGAGAGCCTCTATGTGGGCATCGAACAGGCCCGGGCTGGCAATGATGTCTACGCCATCGGCGCCGCCATCCAGAACTATGTGGAGGCCGCCGGCCTTGGCGTGGTGCGCCGTTTCGTGGGCCACGGCGTGGGCGCGAAGATGCACGAAAAGCCGGAAGTGCCGAACTTCAAGCCGGGAAGTCCCGGGCTTGTCCTGCACAGCGGCATGGTCATCGCCATTGAGCCCATGGTGACGCTTGGCACCCATGAGGTCGATATTCTTGACGACAAGTGGACGGCCGTCACCAGGGACGGGAAGTGGGCCGCGCATTTTGAGCACAGCGTGGCGATCACGCCCGACGGCCCCAGGATTTTGAGTATTTCCGACCGGGGCCTCAATCGGCATACCATTGCCGCTTGACAAGTTCGTATAACACGGCTAAAGTTTTCCGTTCTTGCCAGACAGATGGGAAGGCGCACGCCGCAGCGGCGTTCGCGCGGGCCCGTTTTTCGGCGAAACCGGCAGACGCCAGTGGAGAGCGAGATGAAAGTCAGACCGTCCGTCAAGAAAATATGCCCCAAGTGCAAAGTGATCCGGCGCAAGGGAGTGCTTCGAGTCATCTGCGAAAACCCCCGGCACAAGCAGCGCCAGGGCTAGGGCAGGAGAACGATTGTGGCGAGAATAGCAGGTGTTGATTTGCCGCGCGGCAAACGGGTGGACATTGCGCTTACCTATATCTACGGGATTGGCCGTACCACTGCCCTGAAGATCCTGGACACCACCGGGGTCAACTGGGAGCGCAATATTGATGACCTTTCCGCCGACGAGGTGAACGAGATCCGCAAGGAGCTCGAACAGCATTACAAGGTGGAGGGCGACCTGCGCCGCGAGGTGTCGGGCAATATCAAGCGGCTTATGGACATCGGCTGCTATCGCGGCCTGCGGCACCGGCGCGGTCTGCCCGTCCACGGGCAGCGCACCCATACCAATGCGCGCACGCGCAAGGGGCCGCGTCGCGGCGCCGTGGGCAAGAAAAAGTAATCCGGCTCCCGTTATTCAGCCAATTTGAGGGACAGTCATGGCAAGACCCAAGAAAGCGGTCAAGAAAAAGGAACGGAAGAACGTGCCTCTGGGCATCGCCCATATCCAGGCGTCGTTCAACAATACGATCATCACCTTCACCGACACGCGCGGCAATGCCGTTTCCTGGGCATCCGCGGGGCAGAGCGGCTTCAAGGGTTCGCGCAAGTCCACGCCCTTTGCCGCCCAGGTGGCCGCGGAGACCGCCGCCCGCAAGGCGCAGGAAAACGGCATGCGCACGGTGGGCGTGTATGTGAAGGGCCCGGGCTCCGGCCGTGAGGCGGCCATGCGTGCCATTGCCGCCGCCGGTTTCCGTGTCGCCTTCATTCGTGACGTCACGCCCATCCCGCACAACGGCTGCCGTCCGCCCAAGCGTCGGCGCGTGTAGCTTTGCGAAGCTCCGCAGCGCCGGACAAACGAAGAGGATATACTCATGGCCAAATATACGGAAGCCAAATGCCGTCTTTGCCGCCGCGAAGGCTGCAAGCTCTTTCTGAAGGGCGACCGCTGCTTTACCGACAAGTGCGCGTATGAGCGCCGTCCTTACGCTCCCGGCCAGCATGGCCGCGCGCGCAAGAAGGTCAGCGAATATGCGGTCCAGCTCCGCGAAAAGCAGAAGACGCGCCGCGCGTATGGCGTGCTGGAACGGCAGTTCCGCGGCTATTTTGAAAAGGCCGAGATGCGCAAGGGCGTCACCGGTACCAACCTGCTGGTCACGCTTGAGCGCCGTCTGGATAATGTGGTCTACCGTCTCGGCTTTGCGGGCTCGCGCGACCAGGCGCGCCAGATGGTGCGGCACGGCCTGTTCACCCTCAACGGACGCAAGGTGAACATCCCCTCCCTCCAGGTGCGCGTGGGCGACATCATCGCCGTGCCTGAAAAGAACCGCAAGATTCCCACGCTCGCGGCCGCTCAGGAAGCCGTCGCGCGCCGTGGCTGCCCCGGCTGGCTCGAAACGGACGGAGCGGCGTTCAAGGGGACCGTCAAGGCGCTTCCGCAGCGTGATGACATCCAGTTTCCTGTCAACGAGCAGCTCATCGTCGAACTTTATTCGAAATAAGCTGGGGGCCGCATGCTTATCAAACAGGGCGAACGCCTCATCAACGCGCGCAACTGGTCGGAGCTCGTCAAGCCCGAACAGATCCTGCGCGACGATGAAAACGCAAGCGCCACCTACGGCAAATTCATCTGCGAACCGCTGGAGCGCGGCTACGGCACCACCATCGGCAATGCCATGCGCCGCGTCCTGCTCGCCTCCCTCCAGGGGGCGGCCTTTGTGGCCGTCCGCATTTCCGGGGTGCAGCACGAGTTCACCACCATCCACGGCGTTCTGGAAGACGTGACGGATGTGGTGCTCAATCTCAAGCAGGTGCGCCTGCGGATGGATACGGATGAACCCCAGCGCCTGACCCTGCGCGCGGACAGGAAGGGCAACGTCACCGCCGCCATGATCCAGGCCAACCAGCATGTGGAAGTGCTGAACCCCGAGCTCCATATCGCCACCCTGACCGAGGACATCCCTCTGGAGATGGAGCTTGAGGCCCGGATGGGCAAGGGCTATATGCCCGCCGACATGCACGAGGGCCTTGCGGAGGAGATCGGCCTCATCAAGCTGGATTCGAGCTTTTCGCCCGTCCGCAAGGTGGCCTATGCCGTGGAGCAGGCGCGTGTTGGCCAGATGACCAACTATGACCGGCTCATCCTTGAGGTCTGGACCGACGGCTCCCTTACGCCCGAGGACGCGGTGGCCTACAGCGCCAAGATCATCAAGGATCAGATTTCGGTTTTCATCAATTTTGACGAGCGCGTTTCCGGGGACATGCACCTCGGCGGGGGCGACAACAGCGAGCTCAATGAGCATCTCTTCAAGAGCATTGACGACCTTGAGCTTTCTGTCCGCGCCACCAACTGTCTGCGCAGCGCCAATATCGCCACTGTGGGCGAGCTGGTGCAGCGCTCCGAGAGCGAGATGCTCAAGACCAAGAACTTTGGCCGTAAATCCCTGGACGAGATCAAGAGCGTCCTTCTGGACATGGGGCTTGATTTCGGCATGAAGGTGGACGGCTTCGACAAGAAGTACCAGGAATGGAAAAGGAAGCAGCAAAATGAGGCATAGCAATTCCGGCAGAAAATTTTCGCGGACGCCCTCGCACCGCAAGGCCATGTTGCACAATCTCGCCAAGGCGCTGCTCATTCATGGCAGGATCTGCACCACCGAGATGAAAGCCAAGGATCTGCGCCGCGTTGTGGAACCGCTGATTACCCTCGCCAAGCGCAATGATCTTCATTCCCGCCGTCTGGCGTACCGGGTGCTCAATGACCACGCGCTGGTCAAGCGGCTTTTTGACGAGGTGGGTCCCCTCTTTGCCGAGGTGCCCGGCGGCTATACGCGCGTGCTCAAGCTCGCCATGCCCCGCAAGGGCGACAATGCGCCCATGGCCATCATCGAATTCTCCCGCACGGCTGCCGCGCCCGCCGAGGAAAAGCCCGCGGCCTGAAGAAAGGGCCTGGCGTGTCGGGGCCGAGCCGTTGACACCACTGTCCAGTTTGCGAAAGGGAGGCTCCGGCCTCCCTTTCTTTCTGCCCTTTTTCCGGGCCATGGCGGACGGCGGCGGGGCCCATGTGCCGCGGCGCCGGGGCCGGTGTGCTGATTCCCGCGTGCGCCGTTCCTTGCGTTCCTGATTTTCCGACATATATTGGGTGGTCGGGGGCGGGCAGCGTGTCGGCTCCGGGCCAGGCCCGGACGCGCACCTTGCGGGAATACGGCGTCCATGCTAAATTTCCTCGCTTTGCGAGGGTGGCGGAACTGGCAGACGCACTGGACTTAGAATCCAGCGCCTTCGGGCATGGGGGTTCAAGTCCCCCCCTTCGCACCATTGCCGACTCAGGCGAGAAACAAAAGGAGCCACTTGTGGAATACAGCGTCGAAGACATCTCCCCGGTCAAGAAAAAGGTGACTATCACCACCGAGCCGCAGGAGGCTGAGGCCGCCATCCTCGGCGCGGTGGCCCTGTACCGGGATTCCGTTCAGCTGGACGGCTTCCGCAAGGGCAAGGTTCCGGCGTCCGTGGTGGAAAAGCGCTTCCATGACCGGATCTATGACGAGGCCCGTCAGGACCTCATCAATGTGCATATCAATGATGTGATGCAGAAGCTCGGCGTGCAGCCGGTTTCCGGCATTTCCATCAGCGGCGCCGAGGCGCCGCTGGAGCGCGGCAAGGGCTATACCTACAGCATGGAGTTCGAGGTGCTGCCGGCCTTTGAACTCCCGCCCTACGAGGGGCTTGAGGTGGAGCAGGAGGCGGTGCGCGTGGACGACGCCGAAGTGGCGGACGTCATTGAGCGCATCCGCCGCGACCGCGCCAAGATCGTGCCCGTGGACGGCACGGCGCCCGCCGCGGACGGGCAGATCGCCAATATCGACTTTGAGGCGTTTGAAAATGGCGAACCTGTGCCGGGCGTCAAGGCCGAGGGTTTTGACCTGACCCTGGGCGAACGCGAGGCGCTGGAAGATTTTGAGGCCCTGGTCAAGACCATCCGCCCCGGCGGGGAAGGCGAAGGGCAGATCAGCTTCCCCGCGGATTTCGTTGCCCCGGACCTGGCCGGCAAGACCGTGACCATGAAGGTCAAGGTCCATGCCGTCAAGGAGCGCCAGCTCCCCCCCATTGACGACGAACTTGCCAAGGCCATGGGCCAGGAAAGTGTGGACAAGCTCAGGGCCGCCATCACCGACAGCTATGTCAAGACGCGCGAGCGCCTGCATCGGGGCGCGGCGCAGAAGAAGCTTCTGGACAGCCTGCTGAAGATGGTGGACTTCCCCCTGCCCGAGGCCATGCTTGAAGCGGATATGCGCACTTTGATGACCGACCTCGCCGTCCGGCTGGAGCGTCAGGGCAAACGCCTGGATGCGCTCGGCAAGACGGAAGAGGAGCTCCGCAAGGAACTCCTGCCCCAGGCCGAGGAAGCCACGCGCAGTCTGGTGCTGCTCCTGACCATCGCCAGGAAGGAAGGGCTGGAGGTCAGCGAGCAGGAGGTGGCCACGCAGATTTATCAGAACAGCCTGCGTACCGGTCAGGATTTCAAGACCCTCCAGCAGGAATATGAACGCAGCGGGCTGATTTTCCTCTTGCGCGACCGGCTCCTGGCCGACAAGGCCATGGATCGCGTCTATGCCAAGGCCAAAGTGAAGGAAGTGCCCCCCGCCGAGGCCGGGAACACCGGCGCGGCCCCCGACGCGCCGGCGGCCGCTGCCGGGGAGTGATGCCGGCGGCGGCCCGTGGCCGCCCCTGTCCTCTTTTTCCGGTGCGCGGCCTGTCGTTTCCGGGCCGCGCACCGGCTTGTCCGAAATATCCTTCAGCGCACGGGCCGGAAGTTCCGGCCACCAGACACGACGAGGCACGCCATGTCGCTCATCCCCATGGTCATCGAAACCACAGGCCGCTCGGAGCGCGCCTATGATATTTATTCCCGTCTGCTCAAGGACCGCATCGTCCTGCTGGGCACGGAAGTCAACGATACCGTTGCGTCGCTCATCTGCGCCCAGCTGCTGTTTCTGGAGTCGCAGGACCCGGAAAAGGAGATCAGCCTCTACATCAACTCGCCGGGCGGTTCGGTCACGGCGGGTCTCGCCATTTATGACACCATGCGCTATATCACCTCGCCGGTCTCCACGGTGTGCATGGGTCTGGCGGCGAGCATGGGGGCCTTTCTTCTGGCCGCGGGCGAACCCGGCATGCGTTTTGCACTTCCCAACAGTCAGGTGATGATCCATCAACCCTCGGGCGGTTTTCGCGGGCAGGCCACGGATGTGGAGATCCACGCCCGCGAGATACTCCGCCTCAAGGAACGGCTCAACCGCATCCTCGCCGACAATACCGGCCGTCCCTATGAGGAGGTCGTGCGGGCCACGGAGCGGGACAACTTTTTGACACCGGAGGAAGCCAAGGACTTCGGCATCATTGACCGGGTCCTGGTTTCCCGCCGCGATGCTGCCAAGGAAGGCAAGGCATGAGCACAAAACCCACGGTCAACGAGCCGCTGCGCTGTTCGTTTTGCGGTCGCAGCGAGCTTGAGGTGCGCAATCTCATCGTGCAGGACGGCGCCAGCATCTGCGATAACTGCGTCAAAGCCTGTGGCGAGATCATCGCCCGCGACAGGATGGAGAGCGCGGACAGCGACGAGCGCCTGCTGACGCCGCAGGAGATCAAGGAGCGGCTCGACGAATACGTCATCGGGCAGACCGAGGCCAAGAAAATACTTTCCGTGGCCGTGCACAACCACTACAAGCGCGTGTTCTGCGCCGAGGCGCTCGGGCGGGATGTGGAGCTGGAAAAAAGCAATATCCTGCTGGTGGGCCCCTCGGGCAGCGGCAAGACCCTGCTTGCCAAAACGCTGGCCCGCGTCCTGCGCGTGCCCTTTGCCATTGCCGACGCCACCACCCTCACGGAGGCGGGCTATGTGGGCGAGGATGTGGAAAACATTCTCGTCCAGCTGCTCCAAAACGCGGACTACGACCTCGACGCCGCGAGCAAGGGCATCATCTATATCGACGAGATCGACAAGATTTCGCGCAAGGGTGACGGCCCCTCCATCACGCGCGATGTGTCCGGCGAGGGTGTCCAGCAGGCCCTGCTGAAGATCATTGAAGGGACCGAGGCCAATATCCCGCCCAAGGGCGGCCGCAAGCATCCGCAGCAGGAATTCATCCGCCTGGATACGAGCAATATCCTCTTCATTGTGGGGGGCGCGTTCGTCGGGCTGGACAAGATCGTGGAGTCGCGCGTGCGCGGCGCTTCCATGGGCTTCGGCGCCAGGGTGCGTTCCAGCCATGAGATGTCCATGGCCGAACTGCTGGAAAGGATCCATCCCCAGGACCTGGTCCAGTTTGGCCTTATCCCCGAATTTGTGGGCCGCATTCCCATCATCACGCATGTGGATGAACTGGATGAACCGGACCTGGTGCGCATCCTCACCGAGCCGAAGAACGCGCTGGTGCGCCAGTACCAGAAGCTCTTCGAGCTGGACAACGTGAGCCTGCGCTTCACGCCCAATGCGCTCAAGGCCATTGCCCGGCGCGCCATCGAGCGCAAGACAGGCGCGCGCGGCCTGCGCAATGTCATGGAAAAGATCATGCTGGACATCATGTTCCGGCTGCCCTCCCTGCCCAATGTGCGGGAGTGCGTCATCAACCGCGCGGTCATCGAGAAGGGCAAGGAACCGGTCCTGCTCTACGGCGAAAACGGCGAAGCCCGCGCCTGCGGGGGCGCCTCCGCCAGGGACGCCTCCTGAGCCGCTTCGGGAGCTGCCGGAATGGAGAACATCATGTCGGACGCAGCGCGCGGGAGCGCCTTTGAGGAACTGCCGGTCATGCCCCTGCGGGAAGTGGTCATGTTCCCGCGCTCCATCATGCCCCTCTTTGTGGGCCGCGATGCCTCCATCAAGGCCATTGAGGCCGCGCACGCCACCTACAGCAAACAGATATTCCTTGTGGCCCAGCGCGAGGCGGGACTGGAAAAGCCGGATGCCGGGGACCTCTCCCCGGTGGGCGTGGTGAGCAAGATACTCCAGATACTGCGCCTTCCCGACGGCACCATCAAGGTGCTGTTCGAGGGTCTCTACAGGGCCGCCTGGCAGGAATTGCGCGAGCGCGGCCAGTATTCCGTGGCCTTTGTGCGCCGCCTGGCCGAAAGCCAGAGCCGCCCCGAGGAAAAGGAGGCGCTGGTGCGCGCCGTCCACGAGGCGCTGGAGGAATACGGCAAGAACAACAAGAAGATCTCGCAAGAGGCCATTCTGGCCATGATGGCGCTTCAGGAGCCCGGCCCCCTTGCCGACGCGGTCATGCCCCAGCTCAAGGTGGATTACCGCAAGAAGCAGGAGGTGCTGGAGCTTTCCGACGTCACCGAACGGCTGGAGCGGGCCTACGAGTATCTTCAGGGGGAAGTGGCGCTCTCCACCGTGGAAAAGCGGATCAAGAACCGCGTCAAGGTGCAGATGGAGCGCAACCAGCGCGAGTATTACCTCACCGAGCAGATCAAGGCCATCAACAAGGAAATGGGGCGCGAGGACGACCCCCAGGCCGAAGTGGCCGAGCTGGAGCAGAAGCTCAAGGCCCGCGACATGCCGGAGGAGGCCCGGGAAAAGGCTCTCGCCGAGGTGAAGAAGCTCCGCGCCATGCCGCCCGCCGCCGCCGAATATACGGTAGTGCGCAATTATGTGGACTGGATCCTCGATCTGCCGTGGAACGATCTCAAGCAAATCGATATCGACATCGAAAAGGCGCGCGCCATTCTGGATGGCGACCACTACGGGCTGGAACGGCCAAAGGAGCGCATCCTCGAATATCTGGCCGTGCAGAAGCTGTCGCACGGGCTCAAGGGGCCCATCCTCTGCTTTGTGGGGCCGCCCGGGGTGGGCAAGACCTCGCTCGCCAAATCCGTGGCCAGGGCCACAGGGCGCGATTTCGTGCGCCTTTCCCTGGGCGGCGTGCGTGACGAGGCGGAGATCCGCGGCCACCGACGTACCTATGTGGGCGCCCTGCCGGGCAAGATCATCCAGTCCCTGAAGCGGGTCAGGTTCAACAATCCGCTTTTCTGTCTCGACGAGGTGGACAAGCTCACCTCGGACTACCGGGGCGACCCGGCCTCCGCCCTGCTGGAGGTGCTGGACCCGGAGCAGAACAACACCTTCATGGATCACTATCTCGACCTGGAGTACGATCTTTCCAAAATCTTCTTCATCACCACGGCCAATTCGCTCCATGGCATCCCCGGCCCGCTGCTGGACAGGATGGAGATCATCGAGCTGCCGAGCTATCTGGAAACGGAAAAGCGGCACATCGCCCGGCGCTTCCTGTTGCCGCGCCAGCTTGAGGAGCATGGGCTCAGGCCGGACAATCTGCGCGTTTCCGAAAACGCCCTGCTGGAGATCATCCGCGGTTATACGCGTGAGGCCGGGGTGCGCAATCTGGAGCGCGAGATCGCGGCCCTGTGCCGCAAGACGGCCATCCGCCTGGTGGAGGAAAATGATCTGGAGCGTTGCGTCCAGGTGTCGCGTCAGAGCCTGCAATCCCTGCTCGGCGTCAAGAAATACCGCCACGAGGAACGCGAGGACGAGCCCCGGGTGGGCGTGTGCGCCGGTCTGGCCTACAATCAGCGCGGCGGCGAGATCCTGCTGGTGGAGACCAGCCTGATGAGCGGTTCCGGCCATGTGGTGACCACGGGCCAGCTCGGCGATGTCATGCAGGAGTCGGCCAAGGCCGCGCTTTCCTATGTGCGCTCGCGCGCGGATATTCTCGGGCTGGAGCCCCGTTTCCACCGCAAGGTGGATATCCATGTCCATGTGCCTTCGGGCGCCACGCCCAAGGACGGCCCCTCGGCGGGCATCACGCTGGCCACGTCCATCACGTCGGCCCTGCTCGGCATTCCCGTGCGCAACGATGTGGCCATGACCGGCGAGATTTCGTTGCGCGGCCGGGTCCTGCCCATCGGCGGCCTGCGGGAGAAGCTGCTGGCCGCGCGGCGCAGCGGCATCAAAAAGGTCATCATGCCGGCGGACAACGAGAAGGACCTCAAGGAAGTGCCGGACGAGGTGCTCCGCGATCTGGAGCTGGTCTTTGTGGAACATGTGGACGAGGTGCTGCCGCAGGCGCTTGCCGCCACGCCGGAAGAGATATTTTCCGGCAGGGCGACGGCGCAGCCGCTCTGGGCCTCGTTGCGCGCGCATGCCGGCGATGGCGCCGCCGGGGAAAACCGGGCCGCGCAGTAGCCCGCGCCGTTCCAGAGCATTTTGTTGAAGAAATATCAGCAAGACAGACAGAGCATTTACGCAATTTCATTGCGAAAACGCTCTGGGCAACATCTCAGCCGCGCCCCGCGTTTGTGTGGGGCGCGGCTTTTGCCACCAGGGAATCAGGAAAAGTAGCGTTTCTGTAATTCCTGAATCCTGGCCTGTTCCCTGGGGGGAATGAAGAAGGGGATACAGCGCAAGCCAAGCGCCGTTGCCCGGGCGGCGAAAAAGGCCGCGGCAAGCAATGTCTTTTGCGACGGACCGTGACCATTCAGTTCGCGGAAGTCGAGGGAAAATTCAACGTTTGTAATGCCAAAACGTGTGCACAGGTCAAAAAAGCTCGTAATTTCCGGGATGGTGTTGTTGCTGTCAAAAATGATATATTTAAGCGTGACGGCTGTTGGAGTGGCCGCCTCTGCGATATAGCGGTCAATACTCTTGCATACCTGGGCAAATCCATCCACGCCCTTGACCTTCTGATAGATTGCCGGGCTGCCGGAATCAAGGCTGATATTGATCTCCCCGCGCTGTTCATGCAGCAGGAAGGCAATGGCCGGGGAAAAGCGCAGCGCATTGGTATGGATATTTTGCCAGTACCCTTTTTTTGTCACCCAAAGGCTTGCGGCTTCAAAATCCTTCAGGATGCTCGGTTCGCCGCCGCCCCAGCTGAAGAAGCAGTGCGGATCGAGGGCATGTTGCGCATCCAGGCTTTTCAGCACAGGCAGAACCGGGTAGCCCGTTCCGCGCTCCCGCTGCTTCCACAGGTTGCAATAGACACATTTGCAGTTGCACAAATAGCGATGCGTATTGATGCTGACTGATTTAAAGTGCAGATGCGCACCGGGCTGCGCGGGAGGGGTTGAAATCTCCGCCAGCTTTGGGCAACCACGGCAAAGCGTGTCGTCGCTCTTCTGGAGCCGGTGATAACTGTTTTCGATGTGGGCGGCATAGGCGCCCATGTCCAGATTGCCGCCGGAAAACGGGAACGAGGGGACATCACAGCCGTGCACATTGCAGCACGGCTGTACGGAAGCGGGCTCAAGATTGATGTCGCAGAAAAGCATCGGGCAGAATTTCATATGCCAGGACCTCGCAGTCAACAGTGTGGACCGGGAGCTGAACGCCGTTAATAGGGGCTGCGCCTACCCGAAGCGCAGGAGCAGCATGCCCGTGATCAGGACCGCCATGCTGAGAAAGGCCACGGGCCTGAGCCGTTGCCGGAAGAAGAGCCAGCCGCCGAGCGAGGTGCCGAGGATGCCGAAACTGCCCCAGAGGGCATAGGCCACGGCCAGGTCCATGTGCCCCCGGCTTCCAGAAGGATGGCGCCAAACAGGCAATACCAGTGATAGGGTCGGGTCTGTTCCATTTCGTGCTGCATTTCCCCGCAGAACGGGACAAGCGGCGGAAAAGCGTGCTTTTCCGCCGTATCACGGCGCGGGCGTGTGCTCCCGCAGCCGCCGGAGCGTTTACGCGATTTTATCGCGAAACCGCGCTACGCAAAGGCGGACGGCGCCGCGTCAGCCTGCTGCGCCGCGATCCAGCGCATGGCCTCGGCAAGGTCGAGCGTGCCTTCATAGAGGGCGCGGCCGCTGATGACGCCTTCAAGACGTCCTTCCCTGCTCAGCGGATAGAGCCGGCGCACATCCTCCAGCGTCGCCACGCCGCCCGCCGCGATGACCGGGACGCCGGACGCGAGGACAAGACGGCGCAACGCGTCGAGGTTGACGCCGCTGCGCATGCCGTCGCGTTCAATATCCGTGTAGATGATGAAGGCCGCCCCGGCATCTTCCAGCCGGGGAAGGACCTCGGCCACCGTCAGCCCCGTGTCCGCAAGCCAGCCCCGGCTTTTGAGCCGCCCGTCGGCCGCGTCGAGCGAGACGCCGATTTTTCCCGGAAAGGCGCGGCAGAGCGCGGCGAAGCGTTCCGGCGCTTCCAGAGCCATGGTGCCGATGATGAGCCGCCGGACCCCGGCATGCAGATAGGCGTGGGCAATTTCCGCATCGCGGATGCCGCCGCCGAGCTGGACGGGCACGGAGGTGCCGCTGCAAATGCGGCCCACGATGGCCGCGCTGGCGGCGTGGCCGTCAAAGGCGCCGTCCAGGTCCACCACATGGAGCCAGCGCGCGCCCTGCCGTTCCCAGTGGCGCGCGGCTTCGACCGGATCATCGGCAAAGACCGTGGCCTCGTCAGGGCGGCCGCGCCGCAGGCGCACGGCCTTGCCCTGGCGGATGTCGACTGCGGGAAAGATGATCACAGGCCTAGGTCCCTGACGGCTTTTTTCATGCCGTCCACGGCCAGGTCCCCGGCGGTGACCCAGGTTCCCTTCCGCTTGAGAAACTCGCCCACGGTGAGCAGATTTTCGGTAAGACCCACCTGCTTTTCCTCAAAGATGGAGCGATTGCCCAGCGCGCCGTCGGCCACATTGACAAGGAAGAATTCCACCCGCACATGCGCCGACTGCGTCACGCCCGCCTTGGAGCCTTCGCGTTCATGCCAGTCGAGCACCTGGGGGATGAGCAGATACTCGGCGCCATGTTCGCGCCCATAGGCGACCCAGCGCGGCAGCGCGCCGGGCTGGCCCGTGCTGTGGGCGTTGGTGAGGTCAGGCGGCAGGTTGCGGCGCGGGATGAAGGTATACTGCCGCTTGGTGCCGGTGATGAGCACTTCGCGCAGCTGCATGTCGAGCGAAACCAGCGCATCGTGGGGAATGCGGCCCTGATTTTCCGGGATCTGGCCCACGATGAGCTGCCCGGGATGCAGCGGCTGGGTGAAGGGCGCCACCGAGATGCGGTAGCTGGAGGAAACGAGCCGTGGCACGTCCGCCGTGCTGGTGGGGCGACGCGCGCAGGCGACGGCCAGCGTCAGGCAGAGCGCGGCCGCGAGAAAAACGGACAGGCGGGGCAGATGGCGTTTGGTCATGCGTCCAGGCCTCCCTTGGTGCTTCTGATGGTTGTTCCCCGGCGGCGGACAGCCTGGCCCAGC
The DNA here is from genome assembly GCA_900547595.1 of uncultured Desulfovibrio sp. Classification (GTDB taxonomy): domain Bacteria; phylum Desulfobacterota; class Desulfovibrionia; order Desulfovibrionales; family Desulfovibrionaceae; genus Desulfovibrio. The sequence continues at coordinate 5,194 of URHE01000011.1, read as the reverse complement.
GCAAGGCCCAGGCCCTTGGCCGCCGATTCCAGGAGATGATGCCCGTTTTTGCCGTAGGCAAAGGAAATATGCAGATTGCAGCGCGCGGCGGAGGCAAGGGCCTTGTAAAATTCGCGCCAGAGGTCTTTTTCCTCCCCGGCAAGGACCGGCGGCAGCAGTTCGTCGCCGCGCCATTCCAGCCACGGACGTCCGGAAAGGTCCACCACCACATCGGCCAGCGCCTCGTCCATGGGGACGCGGCCATGCCCCACGCGGGCAATGCCCGCCCGGTCGCCGAGCGCAGCGCGCAGGGCCGCGCCGAGCGCCAGGCCCGTGTCCTCGGCGCTGTGGTGCGCGTCCACCTCCAGATCGCCCGCGCAGGCAAGGCGCAGGTCCATGTCCGCCCAGAATATGGTGAGGGTGAGCAGGTGATCCAGCAGGCCGAAGCCTGTGCGCACATCGGTCTCGCCCGTGCCGTCGAGGGTGAGGCTCAGGCTGATGTCCGTTTCTCCGGTGCGCCGCGCGAAATCCGCGCGCCGGATCGCCGTGGGGGAGGAAGCGTTGTTCATGCGTTCTCCGGAGGCGTTGCGCCGTGGGCCGATTTCGGGGTATCGGCGTCTGTTTCCCGCGCTGGCCGCTGTTCCGCCGTGGCATCCGCGCCCGCGGGCCGGGGCTTTCTGCCGAACGCGGCAGCCACCCAGATGCTCGCTTCATACAGGAGGAGCATGGGGCAGGCCATGAGCAGCTGCGAGACCACATCCGGCGGCGTGAGGATGGCCGCCAGGATGAAGATGCCCACAATGGCGTAGCGGCGCCCCTTGCGCATGATGGCGGCGGTGAGGATGCCCATGCGCGCGAGAAAGAGCGTGAAGATGGGCATTTCAAAAATGAGGCCAAAGGCGATGAGGAGCTTGAGCACAAAGCTCAGGTAGTCGCTGACCTTGGGCGTGATGACGATCTCAGGCGTGGAAAAGCTCACGAAAAAGCTGAAGGCGAAAGGAAAGACGATGAAATAGCAGAAGGCCCCGCCCGCCACGAAAAAGATGGCGGACAGGATGGCCACGGGCAGGATATGGCGCTTTTCCTCGTCATAGAGGCCGGGCGCCACAAAGGCCCATATCTGATAAAAAATGGCCGGGCTCGCCAGAAAGACCCCCGCCACAAAGGCGATATACATGCGGGTGAAAAAGGCTTCGGGCAGTGTGGTGTACTGGGCGTGCGTGCCGTCCGGCAGCACCGAGAGCAGCGGCTGGATGAGGATGTCAAAAATCGGATCGACCACGGCCCAGCAGACGGCAAAGCCGATGCAGACCGCGATGCAGCAGCGCACCAGGCGTCCGCGCAGTTCCGTGAGATGGTCCATGAGCCCCATGGGCTCGCCGCCTTCGGCCTCATGCTTCGGAGCAGGGGCTCCGGATGTGGCGGGAGGAATGTCGGGGCTCGTGGCGGGCGGCCCGGACGGGGAGGCTCCCGCGGGCAGGCCGCCTGAAGGCGGGGGCGTGCCGGACGGCGGGCCCCCCGGCGCGGCCTCTGCATCCGGCTGCCAGTCCGGCCCGGACAACGTGGTTTCAAAGGGTGCCGGCTCTTCCGGGGGCAGGATGCCGGTCATGCGCGCGGCCCATTCACGGGCGGGGTGGAGGTATCCGGAGAATACGGCGCGGCCGGGGGCGGCGTTGGCGCGTTTGCCCCGGCGCCCATGGCGGCGTCGGCGGAGGCGTGCGCGACGTCTGCCGTGGGGGGGGCGGCTTCGGCTTCGGCTCTGGTCCTGGCGAGGGCTTCGGCCAGTGGGCTGCCTTCCGGCGGGGTCAGGGCGTTTTCCGTATCGGGCGCGGCGGCAGCGGGCGAGGCGTCGGGAGCGCCCGCCGTTGCGGGGGCGCTTTCAGCCGGGGAGTTCCCGGCGGCGCCTTCAGCGGCGGCCTTTCGGCGTTGTTCGGCCGCTTTTTCGCGGATGTCGGCCTCGGCGGATTCGGCATTGAGGGTGCGCTGAAAGTCGGTGGAAACGCGGCGGAATTCCCCCATGGCCTTGCCCAGTGTGCGGGAGACACTGGCCAGGCTTTTGGGCCCAAGCACAATGAGCGCCACCACCAGGATGACAAGAAGCTCAGTGCTGCCAATGCCGAACATGGATGCTTCCTCCCCCTCGACGAAGCCGGGAAGTGTTTTTCGCTTCCACAGGCAGGTTCTGTGCAGATCCGCGGCGTTCACCTGCCGGTTTTGGCCGCGCATTTTCTTAGGGAACCGCTGATGTATTCACAGCATACATCAGCTCCATGCCCAAAAAGGCAAAAGCCTCCTGCGAAGGGCACGCCAGGCCGTTCATTCAACGGGAAAAGCGCATTGCCCCCCCTGCGCGGCTTGCGGGCGGTCCTGCGGCGCGCGACCGCGGGAAACGCGTTAATCATCGTTTCCTTAATTTCACTCCTTAGCACGGGAGGCGGCGAAAATCAACCGCGAGCTCCGTCTGCTGCCTTGCTGTTCCTCGAGAGGACAGTTCCGGAAAAGGGAAAAGTGTCACTGGCAGGTGCAAATAGCAAAATACTGCCTGAGAACCTGCGAGAGTTCCGCGGCGTGCACAGTGCGCTCGGCGCATCTGCCATTCTGTTGTATCCTGAGCCTGTCGCCTGTTAAATCAATATATCCTTCCGGTGTCATGCGCGTGACGTGTACTGTTTCATATGCGGAATCACCGGTTGAACGGAGCATGTTTTGTCCGTAAAAATCACAGAGGTGGCAATGGACTGGCGCAATTTCCATGAGGCGCAGCTCTCTCCCCGCATGACGCGGGGATTTTCGCGCCAGGATACGCCAGCCTGAATCGCGCGCGCCGGCAACACTGGTCTTGAAGAACGTCTCGCGCGTATGGAAGAGGAAGGTTTCATTTTCCACCGTTTGCGCGCGTCCGCATTCCAGCTCCAGGCTGCCGCGCGGCGCGGGCCCTCCGTATCCCACGTCGCAAAACCGCACTTTTCCTTCCACATTGACGAGCACGGCGCAATGTGTCGCCGGGACCGCGCAACGGGCATCGTGCCTGAGCTGGCGGCCCGGGCACATCACCGCGTCAAAGCCCAGGTCGCGGAGGAGCAGGTAAAAGGCGCCGTTCAGCTCAAAACAGTATCCGCTCAAAACAGTATCCGCCCCTGTTTTGGCGGAGGAGTTTGTCTCTCAGCGCCCGGGGCTCTATGCTGACCGGGACATGCCATAGCGTCGTGTCCAGATTTTCAAACGGTATTGCGTACAGGTGCGCTCGTACAAGCGCATCCAGATATTCTGTGGACGGCGCGTCTTTTTCGATGTTCAGGCGTGCCAAATAGCGTTCGCACAGGTCGTCGGGGATTTGATGATAGACGGACCAGTCAAGTTTTGACCATGCCATGCCTTCTCTCCCTGAACTGTCCGGAACAGGCAAACCGCCCCGCTGAAGATGGCTTCAGAAGGGCGGCTTGTGTCCTTTGCGCATATTTTTGCGCGCCGGGGAAACGGCGCGTCCCGCTTCGGCGCCACATGGCAACGGGGCCGGCGGAACGCCCTTCCCGGCGGGGGTATCGGCAGGGGTCATTCCCACTCGATGGTGCTGGGCGGCTTGGACGAAATGTCGTACACCACGCGGTTGACGCCCCTGACCTCGCTGATGATGCGCCCGGAGATCCGCGCCAGCAGGTCGGGCGGCAGGCGCGACCAGTCCGCCGTCATGGCGTCCACGCTGTCCACCACGCGCAGGGCGATGACGTTTTCATAGGTGCGGCCATCGCCCATGACGCCCACGGTGCGCAGCGGCAGAAGGACGGCAAAGCCCTGCCAGACCTTGCGGTACCAGCCCGATGCGCGCAGTTCCTCCTGCACGATCCTGTCCGCGCGGCGCAGGATGTCCAGCCGCTCCTCGCGCACTTCGCCAAGCACGCGGATGGCAAGGCCGGGCCCCGGGAAGGGATGCCGCCAGACGATGGAATCCGGCATGCCGAGCTCGGCGGCCACCTTGCGCACCTCGTCCTTGAACAGTTCGCGCAAGGGTTCGATGAGGGCCAGCTTCATGGTCTCGGGCAGGCCGCCCACATTGTGGTGGCTCTTGATGACCGCGCTCGGGCCCTTGTGCGACACGGATTCGATGACATCGGGATAGAGCGTCCCCTGGGCCAGAAAATCCACATGCGGGAGTTTTTCGGCCTCTTCCTGGAAGATGTCGATGAACGCATGGCCGATGATCTTCCGCTTCTTTTCCGGGTCCTCCACGCCCTTGAGCAGGGAGAGGAAGCGTTCGCGCGCGTCCACCACCGTGAGGTTGAGGTGGAAATGCTCGCGCAGGAAGGTGGTGACCTCCTCCGCCTCGTTGAGACGCAGGAGCCCGTTGTCCACAAAGATGCAGTGGAGCCGGTCGCCGATGGCCCGCTGGAGCAGCGCCGCCGCCACGGTGGAGTCGATGCCGCCGGAAAGGGCGCAGACCACATGCCGGTCGCCCACCTTTTCGGCGGCCTCGGCCACGGCGCGCTCCACAAAGGAGGCCATGGTCCAGTCCGGCGCGCAGCCCGCCACCTTGAAGAGGAAGTTTTCGAGCATCCGCTCGCCGTCCACGCTGTGATGCACCTCGGGGTGGAACTGCACCGCATATATCTTGCGCGCCTCGTCCGCCATGGCGGCCACCTGGAGCGTCTGCGTGCTGCCTGTCACCGTGAAGCCCGGCGGCGGCGTGGCCACCTTGTCGCCGTGGCTCATCCACACGCGGGTGGGCGCCGCGCGGTCAAGCCCCGCCCAGAGGGCGCAGGGCGCGGTCATGGTCAGGTCGGCCGGGCCGTATTCCCGCGTGAGGGAGCGCGCCAGCGTGCCGCCCAGTTCCTGCGCCAGAAGCTGCATGCCGTAGCAGATGCCGAGCACGGGCACACCCAGGCGCAGCAGGCCGGGGTCGAGCGTGGGGGCGTCCTGCTCGCCCACGCTGGCCGGCCCGCCCGAAAGGATGATGGCCGAGGGCCGCATGGCCGCCACCTGGGCCGCCGTGGTGACGCAGGAATGGATCTCGGAATACACGCCCGCCTCGCGCGTCCTGCGGGCGATGAGCTGCGTGACCTGCGAGCCGTAGTCGATGATGATGACCTTGGAGTGCGGCATGAAATCTTCCCGTTGGTTGTGTGCCCTACCGTTCTCAAGCATTTTGCTGAGGAAACTATCTGCAAGACAGATATTTTCCTCAGGTTTCGCTGCCTGCATTTCGGCGGAAAAGCGTGGT
>URHE01000010.1 GCA_900547595.1 uncultured Desulfovibrio sp. | reverse complement strand
GCCCGGCATGGACAGACGCCCGCTTTTCCGGCAAGTTCCGGCCATGCGCTTTCATCTTGTCACGCTCTTTCCGGAATTTTTCACGTCGCCGCTGGCGGCGGGACTCATGGGACGCGCGCGCGCTTCGGGCGTGGTGGAGGTGAGCTTTCACGACCCGCGCGCCTTCAGCGGGGACAGGCACCACCATGTGGACGACCGTCCCTATGGAGGCGGCCCGGGCATGGTGCTCCAGCCGGGGCCCGTGGCCGCCGCCGTGCGCGACATCGCCGCGCCGGGGCGCATCCTCGCGCTGACGCCGGGTGGCCGTCCCTTTACCCAGGCTCTTGCCCGCGAGTACGCCCGTGAGGAGGATGTCACCCTTATCTGCGGCCGCTATGAAGGGCTGGACGCCCGCCTGGCGGACATTCTGCCGCTGGAGCCCGTCAGCGTGGGGGACGCCGTGCTCAACGGCGGTGAGACAGCGGCCCTGGCCGTCATGGAGGCCGTGGGCCGGCTGGTGCCGGGCTTCATGGGCAAGGAAGCCTCCGGGGAGGAGGAAAGCTTTTCACGCGGCATCCTCGAATATCCGCACTATACGCGCCCCGAAAATTTCGAGGGGCGGGAGGTCCCGCCCATCCTCCGCAACGGGGATCACGCCCGCATCGCGGCCTGGCGCCGTCAGGCCGCGCTGGCGGCCACCCTTCGCTTCCGGCCCGATCTTCTGGACACGGCCCCTCTTGACCGCGAGGACGCCGCCACCCTTGCCGCCCTGCCGCGCGAGCGCCCCGGGCGCAACCTCTCCTTTTGCCTCCTCCACTATCCGGTGCTGCTGGAGGGGAAAAAATGCGGCGCGTCCTCTTTGACAAATCTTGACGTACACGATATAGCCCGAATTTCGCGCAGCTATGGCATGGGTCCCTGCTATGTGGTGACGCCCCTTGAAGACCAGCGCCGGCTGCTGGAGGCCATCCTCCGCCATTGGAGCGCCGGTGCCGGAGGCCGCGCCAGGCCGGACCGCAGCCGCGCCCTGGCGCTGGTGCGCGGGGCCTCCTCCCTTGAGGAGGCCGTGACGCTGGCCGAAGCCCGCGCGGGTGTGCGCCCGCGTCTGGTGGCGACCTCCGCGGCATGGCCGGAAAAAAAGCGCGCGGCGCCCCCGCTTGCGCCGCCTGAGGTGCGCGAATGGTGCCGGGAGGGGCCGGTCCTGCTCTGCCTCGGCACGGCGCGCGGCCTGGCGCCGGAGGTCATCGCCCGGTGCGACGGCCGCCTCAGGCCCCTGCGCTTTTTGGGCGACAATCATCTTTCCGTGCGGAGCGCGGCGGCCATCCTGGCCGACAGGATACTGGGCGATTTTTGTTGAATACGGCGGCCCGCCCCGCGAAGGCCCCGGTGAAGGAGTCGAAATGGATATCATCAAGAAGATCGCGCGCGAGAACATGCGCATGGACATGCCCGTCTTTCGTTCGGGCGATACGGTCAAGGTGCATCTGCGCATCGTCGAGGGCGAAAAGGAACGCATCCAGGTGTTCCAGGGCAATGTCATCCGCATCAAGCGCGGCGACACCAATGCCAGCTTCACCGTGCGCAAGATTTCCGACGGCGTGGGCGTGGAGCGCATCTTCCCCATCAACTCGCCCTTCATCGATCATGTGGAGGTCGTGGCCCAGGGACGCGTGCGCCGCAGCCGCCTCTACTATCTGCGCGGGCTCAAGGGCAAGGCGGCCCGCATCAAGCCGCGCGCCCGCTACTGAGCGCGCCCCGTGGACGCCGGGCCCGCCCGGCGTCCGCCATGGCCGGAACGTCCGTTCCGCTCCTGCCCGGACTCGCCGGGAACTTGCCGCCGTCTGTTCAGGAGCCGTCTCCCGTTGCGGGCATTGACGAAGCCGGGCGCGGCTGTCTGGCCGGTCCGGTGGTGGCGGCGGCGGTCATCCTGCCGCCGCGTTTCGATTTGCCCGGCCTTGCTGATTCCAAACTGCTCACGGCCCGGCGGCGCGAGGCGCTGGCCCCGGCCATCCGCGCATGCGCCCTCGCCTGGGGGCTGGGCGTGATCTGGAGCCGCCGCATCGAGCGCGTCAATATCCTCCAGGCCACGCTGGAAGCCATGAGCCGCGCCGCCGCATCGTTGCGCACGCCGCCCGCCCTCCTGCTCATTGACGGCAACCGGACCGTGCCCCCCGACATGCTCGCCGCAATCTGGCGCGGCGTTCACCGGCATGCGCCATTGCCCCGCCAGCGCGCCCTGGTGGGCGGCGACAGGAGCGAACCCGCCATTTCCGCCGCCTCCATCCTTGCCAAGACATTCCGCGACCGGCTCATGCGCGCGCTTTCCCGGCGCTGGCCCGGGTACGGGCTGGAACGCCACATGGGCTACGGCACCCGCGAGCACCTCGCGGCCCTGCGCCGTCTGGGCCCCTGCCCGCTCCACCGGCGCACCTTCCGGGGCGTCCCCGCCGCCGCCCCGTCCGGAGAAGCTCCGGACGCCGCCTGGGGTGAACTGTGCTGACGGGCGCTGCCCCGCATCTTGCCCTGGGCCGTCAGGGCGAGGAGGCGGCCGCGGGCATCCTGCGCCGCGAAGGTTTGCGCATCCTCGACCGCAACTGGCGGCAGGGACGCCTGGAGCTGGACCTTGTCTGCCGGGACGGCGGCACTGTGGTGTTTGTGGAAGTAAAGACCCGCGCCAGCCGGGAACGGGGCGGCCCGGAAGGCGCCATCACCCCGGCCAAGCGGCGCAGCCTGAGCCGCGCCGCCCAGGCATGGCTGGCGGCCCATGACGCCTGGGACGCGCCCTGCCGCTTTGATGTCGTCTGTCTGATCGCCTGCGACGGAACCTTCAGCGCCGAGCATTACCGTCATGCTTTCGACTTCACCCCGTCTCTGGATCGTCGCCACGCCGCTTGGCAACCCTGGTGACCTTTCGCCCCGCGCCCGCGAAATTCTTGAGGCCGCGGATATCGTCCTTGCCGAGGACACGCGCCGCGCGGCCGCGCTCTTCCGCCGTCTGGAACTCGCGCCCCGGCGTTTCCTGAGCTTTTACGAACAGAACGAGGAAGAGCGCCGCGAGGAGGCGCTCGCGGCCCTGCGCGCGGGCGCCCATGTGGCCCTCATCTCGGACGCGGGCACGCCGCTTCTGGCCGACCCCGGCTACCGGCTGGTACGCGCCTGCCGCCGCGAGGGGCTTCCGGTTTCGCCCGTGCCGGGGCCGTCCGCGCCCGTTACGGCCCTCAGCGCCGCCGGTCTGCCGCCGCTGCCCTTCACCTTCCTTGGCTTTCTCCCCCGGGACGCCGCCGGACGCCGCGCCCTGTTCCGGGCCTATGCGGCAGCGCCCGGCTCGCTCATTTTCTTTGAGCGCAAGGACAGGCTCGGCCAAAGCCTCGCCCTTGCCGCCGAGATACTGGGCCCGCGGGAACTCGCCATCTGCCGTGAACTTACCAAGACCCACGAGGAATTCCTGCTTGGGCGCCTGGAACGCGCCGACGAACTTTGCGGGGAGCTTCTGGGCGAGATCACGGTCATTCTCGGCCCGCCGGAAGGGGACGCCGGACGCGCCCCCCGGGAAGAGGCGGAACGCTGCCTGCGCGCCAGCCTCGCACGGGGGCTCAAACCGCGCGAGGCCGCGCGCGAGGCGCATGGCCGCCTGCCCGGCTGGAGCGTCAAGGAACTCTACGCGCTCATTCCCGGCCTCGTCCCGTAGCGGGTGCGCCATGCCATCCGCCGCCCCCGCGCGCCCATGGACGCCACGCGCGCTCCATGCTAAGACGACGCGGGAGACGATGCCATGGCCCATTCCATCCGCGAGACGCCCCGGGGCCTTGCCCTGAATCTTGTCCTCACCCTGCGCGGGGGGCTGCACTCACGCCCGGCCGCGCGGCTGGCCAAGGCGGCGCGGCGCTACACCTCGGATATCCGCTGCATCAGCGAGACCGGCGAGGCCGATGCCAAGAGCATGCTCGACCTGCTCTCCCTGGCGCCCGCCGCCAATTCCCAACTCATCCTTCTTGCCAACGGCGATGACGCGCGGGCGGCCCTGCTCGATCTGGGCGGCCTGCTCGCCGACATGCAGGAGTGACATGGCGCGCGCGGTCATTTTCGGCATTTCCGTCTCACCGGGCCTTGCCCTGGGCGCCATCCGCCGCCTGCACGGCGCCTGGCGCGGAGAGCGCCGCCGCATAGCGGACGACGCCATCCCCGCCGAAGAGGAAGCCCTGCGCCAGGCGGCCGCGCAGGTGCGCGCCGCGCTGGAAAAGACCCTGGCGGCCCTGCCCGCCCCCCTGGCCGACTATGACGAGATCGTGGCCGCCCAGATGGAGCTGGCCCGCGACCCGCGCCTGCTGGGCACGGCCCTGGCCCGCATCCGCCACCGCAGGATATGCGCCGCCTGGGCGCTGGAAGAAACGGTGGAAGAGCTCTGCGAACTCTTTCGCGGCCTGGACGATCCCTATCTCCGCGACCGGGCGCAGGATGTCCGGGCCATGGGGCTGCGCCTCGGCGAGGCCCTGACGGGCCGCTCCGCGCCGCGCGGACGGCAGGATGCGGGCGTTCTGGTGGCCGAGGACCTTTCCCCCGCCGACGTCATGGAGCTGGAGCCGGAGGCCATTCAGGCCATCCTCACCGCCGAGGGGGGCCCGACCTCGCATACGGCCATCCTTGCGCGCAGCCTGCGCGTGCCCGCCCTCGTGGGCGTCACGGGCCTGCCCGACGCGGCGCGCGACGGCGAGACGGCCATTGTGGACGGCCTTTCCGGCTGCGTCCTGCTCGATCCTGACGAGGCGGACCTTGCGCGCTACGCGCGCCGGAAGGAAAGCTACGAAGCCTGGGACCGTCACGCCCGCGCCACGTCCCGCCGCCCCGCCGAAAGCCGGGACGGCGTGCGCGTCAGCGTGCGCGCCAACCTGGAAAACGCCAACGAGCTTCAGGGTCTGGCCGGCTGCGGCGCCGACGGCGTGGGGCTGTACCGCACGGAATTTGCCTATCTGGGCAAAACGCCGCCCGGCGAGGACGACCTCTTCGCGGAATACGCCGCCGTGGCCTCGCATGTGGCGCCTGGACCGGTCATCTTCCGCACGCTGGACGTGGGCGCGGACAAAGCCATGCCCGCGCACGCGGCCCTGCGCGAGCCGAATCCGGCGCTCGGCCTGCGCGGCATCCGCTTCTGCCTCGCCCATGAGGAGCTTTTCCGCGCCCAGCTCAGGGCGCTCCTCCGCGCGGGAGCGGCGGGCAACGTGGCCCTGATGCTGCCCATGATCACCGACAGCCGGGAAGTCCGCAGCGTGCGGCGCATCCTTCAGGAACTGCGGCAGGAACTGCGGAGCCGGGGCGTCGCCCATGCGGGACATCTGCCCCTGGGCGTCATGGTGGAAACGCCCGCCGCCATCCTGACCGCCGACACGCTGGCGCGCGAATGCGATTTTTTCAGTATCGGCACCAATGACCTTGTGCACTATCTCATGGCCATTGACCGCAACAACCGCCATGTGGCCTATCTGCACGAACCGCTCCACCTGGCCGTGGTCCGCTCGCTCAAGCGGGTGGTGGACGCGGCCCACCGGGAGGGCATCCCGGTCTCCGTCTGCGGGGAGTTCGCCTCCGATCCCTGCGGCGTGGCCCTCCTGCTCGGCATGGGCATCGACGCCCTCTCGGCCGCGCCGCGCTTCGTGCCGGGGATCAAGCACATGCTCCGCAAGCTGGATACCGACACCTGCGCGGAACTCGTCCATACCGTCCTGACCATGCCCGATGCGGGGGCGGCCCGCCAGCTCATCCACGAGCGCCTGCGCCGCCTGCTCGGACAGGAACTTTCCTTTCTCGCCACCAACCATGCAACGCCCGGCCAGCCATGAGCAAGAAAACCCCCTCCTCCGCCATTGCCGTCAACAAGAAGGCGCGCCACCTCTACGAACTTTCGGAATTTCTGGAGGCGGGCATTTCCCTCACCGGTCCCGAAGTCAAGAGCATCCGCGCGGGAAAGGTGAATTTCATCGACAGCTATGTGGAATTTCGCCAGGGCGAGGCGTGGCTGGTCTCGCTCCATGTGGCGCCCTACGCCAACGCGGGCTACGCCCCGCAGGACCCGGACAGGCCCCGCCGCCTCCTCCTCCATGCCCGCGAGATCGGGCGCCTGGCGGGCACCGTGGCCCAGAAGGGGCTGACCGTGGTCCCCGTGCGCCTGTATTTCAGCCGCGGAAAAATCAAGGTGGAGATCGCCCTCGGGCGCGGCAAAAAGCTCCATGACCACCGGGAGACCCTCAAACGCCGCGCCGAGGAGCGGGATATGGCGCGCGAACTGGCCTGACCCGGCGGCGGCATGCGCGTTCCGCCGCTCCAGCCGCTTCTGGTCCGGCAGGTCTGCCTGCTGTTCTGGTGCGCGGGAGTCCTGGCCGCGTTCCACCCTGTTGAGGGCCTGTGCGGCGCCCTTTTCCTCCTTCTTGCCGATGCCCGCTTCAGGACGCCGCCGCGTGTTCTTCTGGCGGCCGCGCTGTGCGCGACGGGCTTCGCCGTGGGCTGGTGGCGGCTCGAACCTGTGCGGTCGCCGCCGCCCGGGCCGGACTGGCTTGCTCCGGACCGCGGCGGAACGGCGAAAACACCGGCCCCGCGCGTCTGCGGTGTGGTGCGCCATGTTCAGGGGCTGCCTGAAGGACGCCTGCGTGTCATCCTGGAGACGGTGCGTCCCGCTCCCCGTTCCGCCGCGCGACACGCCGAAGCCCTGCCCGCCGAAGCCCTGCCGGGTGACTGCGTCTGGACATGGGAAGAGCCGGGCTTCCGGCCTCTGGCGGGGCAGAGCGTCTGCGTGAGCCGCCGCCCCGTGCCGGTACGCGGGTTCGCCAATACTCCCGACCGGGAATGGGAGGCCCGATGGGCGGCCCGGGGCGTGTTCTGGCGCATCTGGAGCAGGGGCTGGGCGGGCGGCCCATCGCTTTCCGGCGAGGGACGGCCGGACGCGCGCCTGCGGGAAGCCCTGCGGCGCGACCTGCTGCGGGTCCTCCGGCCTTCCGGGCGCACAGCGGCGCCGGAGACCGCCTGCGGCGCGGTCAGCGGAGATGCCACGTCGCAGGCCGGGGCCATCCTGCTGGCCCTGCTCTTTGGCGACCGGTCCCTCCTCACCGGCGCCACTCTGGAAAACTTCGCCGCCGCAGGTCTGGCGCACAGCCTCGCCCTTTCCGGCCAGCATCTCGCCCTTGCCGGGCTGGCGGGACTGCTCTGCGTCCTCCTGCTCGCGCGCCTGCGCCCCGGCATCTATCTGCACCGGGCGCGCGCCGTCTGGATCGCCCTGGCGAGCCTCCCTCCGGCGCTGGCCTATCTCTGGCTCGGCAATGCCCCCGCATCACTCCTGCGCGCGGCCTGCATGCTCGGCATCATGACGTTCTGGCTCCTGCGCGGCAGTACCGCCACGGGCCTGGACGCCCTGCTGGCGGCGCTTGCCTGTTTCGCGCTGGTCACGCCGCTGAGTCTCTTTGATCTGGGCCTTCAGCTTTCCGTCCTCTGCGTGGCGGTCATCTGTCTCTGCCTGCCCGGCATGCGCCGCCTGTGGCCCGCTCCGGCGGAGGGGACCGTCCCTCCCGCCCGGCGGACGCCGCCGGGGAGCCGGATTGCGGCCAAAGGACGCGCCTGCCTGCGCGGCCTGGGCCGCATCCTCGTCATTTCCCTCTGCATCCAGGTCTGCCTTCTGCCCTTTCTGCTGGCGCGCTTCGGCACCGCCGGATTCTGGTTCCCGCTCAATATGCTCTGGCTGCCCGCCGTGGACCTGCTGGTCCTGCCGGGCGCGGCCCTGGGGCTTGGCTGCGCCGCCCTGGGCCTGGACGCCGCGGCCCGCTCCGCGCTGGAACTGGCGGCCCTGCCCTGCGAGGGCCTGCTGACCTTTCTGGATATGCTCCGCCGCCACGGCCTGCTGGAGGAGCCCGCCCTCATGCGGCCGCACTGGACGGCACTGGGCGCCTTTGCCGCCCTGGGCATCGCGCTGGCCCTGTCCGCCGGAGGAACCGGCCCGGGCACGAAGCTCCGGACGCGGCGCTGGCTCGTGGCCGGGCTGCTGCTTCTCTGCGTTGGTCCGGCGCTGCGGCTGTCTGGCCGCCTGGATGCCGCGCCCCGGCTGGAGGTGTTCGATGTGGGGCAGGGCCTTGCCGTGGGGCTGCGCCTCCCGGATCAGAGCCGCCTGCTGCTGGACGGGGGCGGCGTGGCCTCGCCCCGTTTCGACACAGGAAAGGCCCTGCTCGCCCCGGCCCTCACGGACAACGAGGCGCCCCGCCTGAGCGCCGTCATCAACAGCCACCCGGACCTCGATCATCTGGGGGGCCTGTTCCATCTGCTCCGCGCCTTCCGGGTGGAACGGCTGTTCCATAATGGCCGCGAGGCGACCGGAAACCGGCGGGAACCGTGGCGCCAGGTCCGACGCCTCGGCACGGACGAAACGCTTGCCGCCGGGGACGTGCTGCTTCTGGGCGGCGCTTCCGGCTACCGACTGGAAGTGCTGCACCCGCCGCGCGTTCCCGGAGAGGGACCGACGGGGAAAGAGGACGGAAACACCGTATGGTCGGGCAACAACGCGTCGCTGGTGCTGCGCCTCACCCGCAACGGCGAAGGGCTGGCGCTGTTCCCCGGCGATGCGGAAGCCCCGGCGCTCCGGCACCTGCTTGAAACGGGCGCGGAGCTTTCCGCCCGGGTCCTGGTGGCGCCGCATCACGGTTCCGACGGCAGCTTCCTGCCCCAATTCTATGCGGCGGTGGGGCCGGAGCTCGTCCTTGCGGGCTGCGGCTTTCGCAATCGCTGGGGCTATCCCGGCGACCGCCTTCGGGCATGGCTCGCCGGACGGGGCATTCCTTTTCTTGAAACCGGGAGCCGGGGCAGGATCAGGGTGGACATTCCCCAGGAGGGGCCGTTGCGCGTGACCACGGCCAGGAACCCGCTCTGAGACGGCGCCGTTTCCCGGCGGCGTCGTTCAGGAAACCTGCTCCGCGCCGGGCAGGACAAAACCCCGCCGCCGCAGCTCCGCCGCATGTTCGGGGTAGTCCCGCGCAAGGACGGCGGCGGCATCGGCTTCGGCGGCGCGGTATTGCGCCTCGTCGAAGAGCGCCTGATGGCCGACCCGGTGGCGGGCATACGCAGGGAGCGCGAAATGGCGCGCCCGCATGCCCTGCTGGTGCATGTCCCGGAACCAGGCCACACCGAGGTCCTGATACGGAAGATAACAGCCAAAGGGGCGCGCCTGTCCCAGCGGGAGCGTCGCGGCCCGCGCGACGCGCAGGTCCACAAGACAGCACCATTCATTGACGCGGCATTCCGGGAGCGGCCACGGGCGGCGTTCATATTCATCCCCGAAGCGGCGATGCCCCGGCACGCGCAGCCGCATGCCCGAGGCGCGCGCCTCGCGGTAGAGGGCATGGAGCTCCCCGGCGGAGCAGCGGAAATCGCCATAGGCCTCCGGACGGCAGGGAACGCCGCCGTTGACGCCGCAGGCCGCCACAATCTCCGCGCGGGAGGCGGGACAATTCCAGCACTGCCCCACCGGGCCGACGGCCACATATCCGGGCAGCGCCTCCAGCATGGGGGTGAGGACGTCGCCGCGAAACTCCATGTCATTGTGCAGGACGAACAGGCAGTCCGCGTCCGAATTTTCCCACGCATACTGGTAGCGCAGGGAATGGCGATAGGCGTCCTCCCGCAGCCGCTCCGCCTCCAGCGGTTTCACGCGCAGCCAGAGAGGCGTCATGACCGGGCGCATGCGCGGCACAAAACCCGCCAGCCGTTCCACCTCCAGCGCGTCGAAGCCGGGACGCGCGGGTTCAAGCACAAAAAAGACCGTCCGCACCAGGTCGCCCATATGCCGCATGAACGACGCCAGACAGAGCGCCGTCTGGTACGGTTTGCCGAAAATCTGGAGCGCCACGTCAACTGTGGGCCGTTCAGCCATGCGCCCTCCTTTCCCGCCGCGCCGTGTGCCCGGCGCGGCCTCCCCCGCTTTCAGCGCTGGCAGGCGGGGCAAAAGACCGTGGTGCGCCCGGCGACGCGGCACACGGCAAGCGGACGCCCGCAGCCCATGCACGGCTGGCCGCCGCGGCCATACACGGCAAAACTGTTCTGAAAGGCCCCCGCGTTGCCGTCCGCATCGCGGTAATCGCGGATGGAACTGCCGCACTGGGCGATGGAGAGCAGAAGCACCGCCTTGAGGGCGGCCAGAAGGGAACGCCGTTCCGCCGGTTCCAGTGCCGCCACGGGACGGCGCGGGTCGATCCCGGCCCGGTGCAGGGCCTCGTCCGCATAGATATTGCCGATGCCCGCCACCACCCGCTGATCCAGCAGCGCCGCCTTGATGGCCCGGCGCCCCCGGAGCCGCCGGTCAAATCCGGCCTCATTGAGTTCCAGCGGTTCCGGGCCGAGTTCACGCCAGAAGCGCCACTGTTTGAGCAGGGAGGGCGTGGCCGCCAGGACCATGCCGAAGGCGCGGGTATCGTCAAAGAACAGCCGTTGTTCCGCGCCGTCCGGCGCCTGGAGGTCGAGGATCCAGCGGGTATGGGCGCCGGGCGGGCTCCCGGCCGGCCGCGGCAGGAGGCGCCCGGTCATGCGCAGATGAACGGCGAGCAGGCTGGGCCGCGTGTCCGGCGCTGGCGCGTCTGCCGGCACGGACGGCGAATGGGGCGCAAGCTCCAGCAGGAGGAGCTTGCCCCGCCGCCGCACTCCCGCGATGCGCAGCCCCGCCAGTGTTTCCAGCGGCAGGCTCAGGGGATGGATGGCCGAAGCCCGCAGCACTTCCGCGCCGGTGATGCGGCAGCCCGTCACATGCGGCGCGAGCGTGCGCGCCACGGTTTCCACTTCGGGAAGTTCAGGCAAGGTACACGTCCAGCAGGCCGGGGGGCGGCTCGATGCAGACCCGCCGGCCCGCGAGATCAAAGGAACGGATAAAGTCGGGCCGGGCCGGGAACAGGACCTCGCGGCCGCTGTCCGTGCGGATGGCCCAGACCTCCCGCCCCGCGGGCATTTCCACATGGTCAAGACGCCCGATGCGGCTGCCGTCCGGGAGCACGACATCCGCGCCGAGCAGGTCGGCGAGATAGGCTTCGTCCTCGGGCGGCTCCGGCAGGTCAGCGCGCGGCACGCACAGGCCGTATCCGCGCAGGGCCTCGGCCGCATCGCGGGTGGTGACGCCCTCCAGCAGCAGCAGGGGGCGCCCCTTGTGGGCACGGGCGGCAAGCAGCGCCACGGCGCGGGGCGCTGCGCCGCGCCGACAGAGCCAGAGACGCGGAAAATCGCCGGGCGGGGCGTCCGCATACCAGTCCGCGGCAAGCTCCCCCCGGATACCATGCGGACGGGCCACGGCTCCCAGAAGGACAAAGCCCTCCGGCGCCGGAACACCGGCCGGAGCGTCCGCTCCCCCGCCTCCCCGGCCAACGCCGTGTCCGCGGGCTTGCGGAGATGCCGTGGCGCGCCCGGTCATGGAGCTGCCTACTCCAGTATCTCCAGAACCGTGCGCCGGCCCGCGCGGATGGATGCGGCCCCCAGGATGGTGCGCATGGCCCTCGCCGTGCGGCCCTGCCTGCCGATGACCTTGCCCAGATCCTCGCCGGAAACCGTGAGCTCCAGCACCGTGGCCTGGTCGCCTTCCACTTCCCGCACCTGGACGGCGTCGGGATCATCCACCAGCGACCGGGCGATATTTTCGATCAGAGCTTTCATCAGGCACCTCCACTGCGGCCCCTTGCACGCGCACGCCATGAAGGCGCCGCACGCGGGCGCAGACGGCGTGAAGCCGCGGACACGCGGGGCCGCGCCACAGGCGTCAGCCCAGATGTTTCTTGAGCAGGGAGCGCACCGTGTCGGTGGGTTCCGCGCCCCGGCCCAGCCATGTGCGGATTTTTTCCGCATCCAGCCTGACTTCCGCCGGGTTGACCATGGGATCGTAGTAGCCCAGAAATTCCAGGGGACGCCCGTCGCGGCGCGTCTCGTCGTTGGCGGCCACCACACGGTAGAACGGATGTTTCTTGCTGCCGAGACGGGTCAGTTTCAGTTTCACAGCCATGAGTTCAGCTCCCTTGCTTGTTTTTCAAGTGTAGCGTTGCACCCGCAAAAGGGCAAGCCGCCGGCGTTCCGCGCCGATGACTATTTTTTTCTGCGTTTCTGCTGGCGCTCTTTCTTTTTGCGCTTTTTCGCCGCCGCTGATCTGGCGCCGCCATGCCCGGAAGCAGGCGCGCCGCCCATGCCGGGCATGCCGCCCATGCCGGGGAGACCGGGCATGCCTCCCATGCCGGGAAAAGCGCCCGGCAGCCCGCGCGGCATGCGGGGCATGCCCTTGCCCGCGCCGCGTCCGCCCATGATGCCCTGCATCATCTTCCGCATCTGCGTGAACTGGCGCACCATCTGGTTGACCTGGGCAACGCTGGTGCCCGAGCCCCTGGCGATGCGCGCCCGCCGGCTGCCGTTGAGGATGTCGGGGTCGCGCCGTTCCGCCGGGGTCATGGAATTGATGATTGCCTCCACGCGGGCGAGCTCGGCCTCCGGCAGGGCGCCGTTGGCCTGCGCCAGCTTGTCGCCAAGGCCGCCGAGGCCGGGGATCATCTTGAGGATGCTCTCCAGCGAGCCGAGCTTTTTGACCCGGCGCATCTGGGTGCGGAAGTCCTCCAGATCAAAGCTCGCCTTGCGCATCTTGCGGGCCAGGGCCTCCGCCTCTCCGGCATCGAAGGCGTCCTGCGCCTTTTCCACCAGGGTGAGCACGTCGCCCATGCCGAGGATGCGCCCGGCGATGCGGTCCGGATGAAAAACCTCCATTTCGGAGAGCTTTTCGCCCACGCCCACAAATTTTACCGGCGCCCCCGTCACCGCGCGGATGGAAAGGGCCGCGCCGCCGCGCGCGTCGCCGTCCATCTTGGTGAGCACCACGCCCGTGAGCCCGAGGCGCTCGTTGAACGCCTCGGCGACAGTCACCGCGTCCTGCCCCGTCATGGCGTCAGCCACGAACAGTATCTCCTGCGGCCGCACCGCCGCCTTGATGGCGGCCAGTTCGTCCATGAGGGGCGCGTCCACATGCAGCCTGCCCGCCGTGTCGAGCAGGACCACATCCGCGCCCGCCTCCCGCGCCGCAGCCAGGGCATTTTCAGCAATGGACACCGGGGCCATGTCCTGCGTGGAGGGATAGACCGGCATGTCGAGTTCGCGCGCCAGCACTTCGAGCTGGTCGATGGCCGCGGGCCGGTACACGTCGGCGGGCACGAGATAGGGCCGGTGCCTGCCCCGGCGCAGCAGGTTGGCGATCTTGGCCGCCGAGGTGGTCTTGCCCGAGCCCTGGAGGCCCACCAGCATGATCACCGCGGGCCCGTGGCCCTCCAGCGCCAGGGGCGCGGCCTCGCCGCCCAGCAGGGCCACCAGTTCGTCATGGACGATCTTGACCACCTGCTGCGCCGGGCTGACGCCCTTGAGCACGGCCTGCCCCAGGCACTTGCCGCGCACGCTTTCCACAAAGTCCCTGACGACCCGGAAATTGACATCCGCCTCAAGCAGGGCAAGACGCACCTCGCGCAGGCCGGCCTGGATGTTCTCCTCGGTGAGCCGGCGGCTGCCGAAGGAACGAAAGACACCGGAAAGTCTGTCGGAAAGGCTCTCGAACATGCGGGCTCCGCACTGGCGCAAAAAGCTTCGCCTCCCCCGCCGTCGGGCAGCAACCCGTCCCGGAACTCCCGGTTCCGGCCGGTGGCGGCAGCATGCGGGCGTCTGCGCGCGGGGCGCCCGGAGGACCATGGCGGCGCCCGGAGGCGGACAGCGCGGCTTCGGGCGGCGAAAGCGCAGTTTATAGAGGCTTTGCCGCGCGGCGTCAAGCCGCGCGCTGCCGCGTTCTCTTGCCGGCCCCCCACGAATGGCGTATGTATCGCCGAATCAGGAATGGTGCAGCAGTGACGCGGACATCGCCCCCCAAAAAGGTTCCCGGCAAAACGCCCCGGGCTCTCTCCGCCCGCGCCGCCGCCCTCCGGCGCGGCCCGGGTTTTCTGGCCTTCCCCGCCCTTCTCTGCGGGCTGTTGCTCCTGCTCTGCGGCACGGCGCGTCAGGCCGGGGCAGAGAGCTTTCCTCTGGACTTCACCACCATCCGCCTTGGGGCGGCGCCGCGCGTGGTGCTCGTTGTGGGCGGCATCCAGGGCGATGAGCCGGGGGGCTTTTCGGCGGCCACCCTGCTGGCCACCCGGTACGAGATCAGCGAAGGCGCCGTCTGGGTGGTGCCCAATCTCAATTTTCCAAGCATCATCCGGCGCTCGCGCGGGCTCCATGGCGACATGAACCGCAAGTTCGCGCGCCTGGCGGAGACGGACCCGGAATTTGCCACAGTGCGCCGCATCCAGGAGCTGATCCGCCATCCCGGGGTGGGGCTTGTCCTCAACCTGCACGACGGCAGCGGCTACTACCGCCCGAAGCATGAGGACAGGCTGCGCAATCCTGGCCGCTGGGGGCAGTCGGTCATCATTGACCAGGAAGCGCTTGACGCCGGCACCTTCATGGGCGACCTCGCGCGCGTGGCCGACGCCGTGACCGGCGAGGCCAACCAACGGCTCATCCGTCCCCTCCACACCCTGCACGTCCACAACACGCGCACCGCGGCGGGCGACAAGGAAATGGAGAAAAGCCTTTCCTACTACGCCGTGCGCCACGGCAAGGCGGCCTTCGGCCTGGAGGCGAGCAAGGAATTTCCGGTGGAACTGCGCGCCTATTACCACCTGCTCCTGATCGAGGCATTCCTGCGCCGCGCCGGGGTGCGCTTCAGCCGGGATTTCGAGCTGGCGCCCGAAGGCGTGGCCCGCGCCCTGCGCGAGAACCTGGGCGTCTCCTTTGCCGAAAACCGCGTTTTCCTGCCCCTGGAGGATGTGCGCCCGGCCATCGGCTACCTGCCGCTACCCAAAAACAGCCCGGCCCGCGCCATCACCTCCAAGCCCATCATGGCCGTGCTCCCCTGCGAGGGCCGCGCGGACAGGATATGCATCCACTACGGCAACCGCACCATCACGCTCATCCGGCCCGACTGGCGCGAGGTGGACCCCAGCCTGGACGCCATGGCCGTTCATGTGGACGGCAGGGAAGAGACGGTGCCCTTCGGGAGCATCCTCGACGTGACGGACACGGCCATCGTGCGCCCGCAGCCGGGCTACCGCGTCAACGCCATCGGCATGGACAGCGGACGGCCGGACGAAAGCGGCCTGCCCCTGCGGCGCGGGGATTTTCAGCCGCGCTTCTCCGTGGACCGGCGGGGGACCCTGTTTCGGGTGGAGGTATACAGCGGCACGCGCTTTTCCGGCATGTTCCTGCTCCGCTTCGCGGGCGGCCGCGCCACAGCGGCAAAGCCGCCCCTGCCCGACAGGCCCGGCCCCGAGACGGCACTGGGATTCTGATCCCGCATGCCCGCAAAGCCCCCTGATGCCCGGGCGCCGCAGGTCTGAACAGCCAGGAATGCCCTACGGCTTGATGTAGGCAAAGCCCTCCCGCTGCAGGCGCACCACCTCCACCAGCCCGGCGGGCACCACCTCGCAGCCCGGCCAGAGGCGCTCATGCGCAATGCCGTTTTCGGCAAGGGCATTGGCGCAAATCCTGAATCGCACGCCGCGCGCCATGAGCTCCGCGGTCTTTGCCCTGAGCTCGTCAAACGGGGCGCCCCCGGCGGCGAAAAGCGGCGCGCCGCCGCCGTTGGCGACCACAACCAGCCGGAACGTCTCGCCAGGCAGGCCGTTGAGATAATTCTCGGCATTGCGGAGCACCAGGCCGAGCATGGCGGGGTCCCTGGCGTCCAGATGCAGACAGACATCATAGTTCATACGTTTTCCTCACGGTTTTTTCCCGCTCCCGGGCGGGGCATCCGCCCTGAGCCTAGCAGAGGCGCCACCCCTTGCCAAGATTGCAGGGCGCCCCGGCGCTTGCGCGCGAAGGGCGCCCGCGCTAGACTGGGCCAGCTATGTGGCGCGCTTCCGGACTTGTTCCCCTGTACGGAGCGACGTCCCGGCGCGCGCCGGGACGGGTGGCGCTCGTCCTTCTGCTTCTGGCCTTCCTGAGCCAGCTGTGCGGTTGCGGCCTGCTTGCCAAGAATACCGACCCCGGCGCGGAAGGGGCCGACGCGGCCCGGGGCGCCGAGGCGGGAGCCGCCTGGGACAGCGACCCCGTGCCCTATGCCGTTGCCATCGAGGTCGTGGACGGCCCGGATTCGCTCAAGGGCAAAATGCGCGACCTGAGCCAGCTCGCCAAACTCGTCAGGGAACCGCCCGACAGCCTCCTCGCCCTGGAACGCCGCGCCCGCGCCGATGAGGAGACCGCGCTCAAGCTCCTTCATTCCCAATGCTATTATGACGGCCGCGCCACGTTCAGCATCGACCGGGCCGCCACGCCGGTCAGGGTGATCCTGCGCCTCGTGCCGGGCCCGCGCTTCACTGTGGGCCGCGCGGACGTGCGCTATGAACCGCCGCCGACGGTGCCCGAATCCTTCCGCCACCGCACCCGCGTGACGGGCTTCTGGGGCCTGGAACGCGAGGAACTGCCCGCGCCCGCCTTTCCCGACACCGTTCCCGGCGTGACCGTGGGCAAGCCCATCGTGGCCGACGACATGCTGGCGGCGGTGGCGGCCATGCCCGAAGCCCTGCGCCGCACGGGCTATCCGCTGGCGAAAGTCGCGGAGAGCCGCTACACCCTTGACCCCGCGGCGCGCACGCTCAATGCGGATATCGTCATCGATCCCGGGCCGCCGGCCCTCATGGGGCGTATCGAGGTGCGCGGCAACAGGGAGGTCAGCGCCGCCTATCTCCAGCGTCTCGCGCCCTGGCCCCCCGGCGGGGAACCGTGGGACGACGAAATGCTCAACGACTACGCCAATACCCTGCGCGGCCTCGGCCTGTTCCGCTCGGTGGAGGCGGCGCCCATGGCCGATGACATGAAACTGGAACGCCGGGTGCTCGGGCCGGACGGCAGGGAGGGCGATGTGGCCATCGTCCCTGCGGTCATCGAGGTCGCCGAGGGACCCTCGCGCTCGGTGAGCGCAAGCGCCCGCTATGACACAGATACCGGCTTCGGCGTGGAAGGCTCCTGGGAGCACCGCAATCTTTTTCACAACGGCGAACGGCTCACCCTGGACGCGCCCATCTCCCAGCAGGAGATCGGCCTCAAGGCGGCCTTTGAAAAACCGGCCTTTCTGCAACGCGAACAGCGCCTGCTCGCCAATGCCGCCGCCCTCTGGGAAAATACCGATGCCTACCGGCAGCAGTCGCTCAAGGGAGAGATCGGCCTCGACCGGCGTCTGGCGCGCCAGTGGTGGGGGGGCATCCACCTCGGCGCCGAGGGCGGTTCGCTCAAGGACAACGAGCATGCGGAACACGCCTACGGCGTCATCAGGCCCAGCGCGGGTCTGCGCCACGACAGCCGCAACAACAAGCTCAATCCCAGCAGCGGCATGGAGGCGGAGCTCAAGATCATCCCCTTCAGCGGCTTTTACGAGGAATTTTTCGGCGCCTTCGCGACCACGCTTTCGGCGGCGGCCTACTACGCCCCCTGGGGCAGAACGCCGGACGGCGGAATAGACGACCGTCTGGTGCTCGCCGGACGCGTGGAGGGCGGCGCCATGCCCGGCGCCTCCTCGCTGGAGAGCATCCCGGCGAGCCTGCGCTACTTCACCGGCGGGGCCGGTTCGGTGCGCGGCTATGCCTATCAGGCCATCGGCCCGCGCGACAGGGAGGGAGACCCGCTGGGCGGCCGTTCCTATCAGGTGGTCAACCTTGAGGCGCGCTTCAAGGTGACGGAGAGTATCGGGATCGTCCCCTTTGTTGACGGCGGCATGGTCTACAAGGACGAAGTTCCCCGCATCATCGGCGACATGGACTGGGGCACGGGGCTCGGCCTCCGCTATTATACGCCCATCGGGCCGGTACGTCTGGACGTGGCCACGCCCCTGCACCGGATCGATGACGATCCGCCCGTCCAGGTCTATATCAGCATAGGACAGTCATTCTGATGGCCTGGTTCAGAAAACGCGCGGCGCGGCAGACGGCGGAGAAAACACCGCCAACGGCCCCCCGGGACCATGGGTCCCCTCCCCGGCGATGGCTGCGCCGTTGCCTCATCCTGTTCCCCCTCTGCCTGCTCACACTGCTGGCGGGGCTTTTTGGGGCATGCTTCTGGGCCTTCCAGACCGAAGGCGGACACGCCTGGCTGCTGAAAACCGCCAATGCCGCGCTGGCGGGCAGGGACGGCGGCCTTTCCTTCCGCCTGACACGGCTTGAAGGCTCGGTGCCCTCCGACTTCGTGTTCGGGCTGGAAGCCGCCGACGGGCGCGGCGTCTGGCTGACGGCGCCGGAAAATCATCTGGTCTGGGACTGGCGCGCCCTGCCCGGCGCCGTGCGTATCGAGACGGCGGCCATGGCGCGCCCCACCCTGTCGCGCCTGCCGCTTCTTCCGCCCCCGCCCGAACCGGAACCGCCTTCGCCGCCCCTGTCGCTGCGCGACATCCAGACGGCGCTCGGCGAACTGGCGGATATGTTCCGGGAGCCGCCGTTCTGGCTGCCGGATGTGTTCCTGGCCGTGAAGCTGGAGGACGCCCGCTTCCCCGCGGCCCTGCTCGGCGGGGAGGACGCGGGGGCCGCCGCCCTTCCCGCCGCCGCGCCTGCGGCGCCGGAAACTCCGGTGGCGGAGGCTTCCGCCCCCGCCCCGGCACAGGCGCCCCCCGCCGTTTCCGCCACCGGGCTTCTCGCCGGCGCGGAGCTCACCCTTACCCTGAACGCCGGCAGCGGCGCCCGGCTGGAGGCGCGCGCGCACCTCGCCGGAGCCGATGGCCGTGAGGTGCGCCTTGCCGCGCTGGACCTGCGGCGGGCGGAACTGGCGTTCACGGCCACGGCGCAGGCGGATACGGCCACACCGGGCCTTGCGGCCACGGCAACGCTGGAAGCCGCGCTGCATGCGCCAAAACTCGCCGTGGCCGACCTGCCCCCCGATCTGCTCGGCGCCGCCCCCACACTGCGTCTCGCCCTTGAGGCCAAGGGCGTGGGCGATGCGGCAAGCGCCCCGGCCATCACCCTGCGTGGCCCCAATCTGGCCGCCGGACGCGTCACGCTTCAGGGCGAAGGCTCCTGGCAGGCCGGACCGGGCTGGAGCCGGAGCGAACCCGACGGTCCGCTGGCCCTGCGCCTCGCGGCCGCGCTGGCGCCCGGGGCCGCGACACCGGGCGGCGGCCCGCTTTCACTGTTCACGGCGCCGCTGCGGCTCACGCTGACGGCAGGCGGCATGCTCCCCAAGCCGGATATCGACCTGCGCCTTGACTGCGCCGAACTCGCCGCGGGCGGCCACACACTGAAAAATCTCGCCCTTGCCCTCACGGGCGAAAAGCTGGCCCTGCCGCTGGAGGCCGCGTTTCCACCCGCCGACGAGACCGCTATCGATCTTGACCTCGGGGCGGCGCTGGACGGCCATGCCCTGAGCGCCGCCGCCCGCTTTTTCTATAGCGCGGCGCCGGGCGCGGACACCGCCCCGCGCGGGGGCCTGACCGTCGGCATGCGCGATCTGAAGCTTCAGGCCGCGGGCGTGGCCGGAGAAGGCGCGCTCACCGCCCTGCTGCCCACGGACGGCGCGCCCGCCCTGGACGGCGGCCTGCGCCTTTCCGTACACGACTGGGGCGCCCTTTCGGCGCTCGTCCCCGGCTATACCCTTGGCGGCGAGGCCGCCGTGGACCTGGCCCTGAAGGCCCTGACGCCGGCGCGGGAACCGCCGGACGCGGAAAACGCCGCATCCCAGGACGCGCGCCTGACCTGGCGCATCCCGCGCCTGACCGTGACCGAAGCGAACGGCAACGACATTGTCCGTGTGCGGGGCCTGACGGGCGAGGCGCAGATGACGGACCTCTTCCGCACGGCGGCCCTGGCCGCGCGGCTGGACCTGGAAGAAGCGCGCGCCGCCGCCCTGCGTCTGGGCGCGAAGCTCAGGGCCAGCGGCCCGCTGGCCGGCCCGCTGGCGATGGAACTGGCAAGTTCGGGGGATGTGCGCTCCCGCCTTGAGGCCGTCTGGGAACCCGGCCAGGTCTTGCTGCGCGTTCTCGACGCGCACGCGGACCTGCCCGCCACAATGGCCCGGAGCGGGGGCGCCCGGCTCGGTCTGCGGCTGGAGCGCCCGGCCCGGTTCCGCTACGGCGCCGCGGGCATGGGCGTGGACAGCCTGGACGTGGCGCTCACGCCGTCAGGCCGCATCAGCGCCCGCGGCGGGCTGGCCCCCGACAGGCTCGACCTTGGCCTGCGCATTGCCGGGCTTGAGCTCAAGCCCTGGAGCACGCTGGTTCCCGCCCTGCCCCAGGGCGCGGTGGAATTCACCGCCGACCTCGGCGGCAGCCCGGCGCGGCCCACGGGGCGCTTCCGCCTGGGCGTTTCCGGCCTGCGCCTGCCCGGCAGCCCGCTGGCGCCGCTGGCCTTTGCCCTCACCGGCGGCATAGAGCCAACGGCCAACGGCGGCGGCACCCTCGCCGCGCGGCTGGAAGTGCCGCAGGCGAGCCTCAGGGCCCTGGGCGGCGACACGGCGGACATCGCCGTGCGGCTGCCCCTGCGTTTCGGACCTGACGGCATCCCCACCCCCGACATGCGCGGACGGCTTTCGGCCCGGGTGCGCTGGGACGGCGCCCTGGGGCCGCTCTGGAGCCTGGTGCCCATGGCCGACCGCCGCCTCAACGGGCGCATCGCCCTCAAGGCCGATGCCTCGGGCACGCTTGAGGCGCCGCGCATCAACGGCGGTGTGCGCGTGAATCAGGGCCGCTTTGAGGACCTCCTGCTCGGTGTGCTGCTCACGGACATCACCCTGCGCCTGGACCTGGACGAGCGCGGCGGCGGCGCGCGCGGCGGCCTCCCCGGCGGCATGCGCCTGACGCTCTCGGCATCGGACGGTCGGGGCGGCAAGGCCGCCGTCTCCGGTTCCGGCGCGCTCAACGGCGAGGACCTGGACATCCGGGCCAGCATCGACCACCTGCGGCCGCTGCGCCGCCGTGATCTCCACATCGCGCTCTCGGGCGGCGCCACGGTCACGGGCAGCGCCGCCGCGCCCGACGTGAACGGGGAGATCATCATCAATCAGGGCGAATTTCTGCTGAACAACATCTCCCTGGGCGGCAGCGTCACCACCCTGCCCATCAGCGCCGCGCCCCGGCCCGCGGCGGCCACGGCGCCCCCCCCGCCCCTCCCGGCCTCCCACGCCCCCGAAGGCAGCCTGAATGTCCGCATCCGCATGCTGCCCCGCTTCAGCGTGGAGGGACGCGGCCTGACGAGCCTGTGGCAGGCCGATCTCCGGGTTTCCGGCACGCCCGCCGCGCCGGCGGTCACGGGCAACGTCAGCGCGGTCAAGGGCAATTTTGATTTTCTCGGCAAGAACTTCGCCCTTACGCGGGGGGTCGTCACCTTTGCGGGCGGCTCGCTCAGCGACCCTCTGCTGGACATCGAACTCACCAACGAGACCCCCGACCTCACGGCGCACATCCTCATCACCGGCACGGTGAGCAAGATGAAGCTCGCCCTCACGAGCGAACCGAACCTGCCGCGCGACGACATTCTCTCCCATGTCCTGTTCGGCAGGAGCGTCAATGAACTGGGCCGTCTGGAGGCGCTCCAGCTGGCCGGGGCCGTGGCCCAGCTGGCAGGCTTCGGCTCCGGGGGCGGCGGCGTGTTCGACTTCACCAAGAAAGCGCTCGGCGTGGACGTGCTGCGGCTCGGCACCTCCAACACCGGCGCCGCGGGGCAGCCGGGCGACGAATCCGCCGGGGGCACCACTCTGGAAATGGGGAAATACCTCACGGACAGCATCTACATGGGCGTGCAGCAGGGCATGAAGCCCGACAGCACGGCCTTCATCATCCAGCTGGAACTGACCCCGCGCACGAGTCTCGAAGTCCGCACCGAGCAGCAGAACACCTGGGGTGGCCTGAAGTGGAAATACAACTACTGAGCGCCACGGAGGCTGCCCCGGCGCCGCGTGTGCGCCGGGCCCGCGCGGAGGACTGGCCCGCGCTCGTCGCCCTGTGGCGGCGCAGCTGCGAAGCCACCCATGACTTTCTCACGCCCGGCGATCTGGACAGCATCGGGGAAGAGGTGCGCCGCCTGCTCCCGGAAGTGGAAGAACTGTGGCTGGCCGAAGCCCGCGGACAGCCCGTGGGCTTTCTCGGCGGCGCGGGCAGCCATGTGGACATGCTCTTCGTGGCGCCGGAGTGGTTCCGGCGCGGCGTGGGCACGCGCCTGCTGGCGCACGCGCGCCGCCTGCACGGTCCGCTGACGCTGGAGGTCAATGAGGACAATCCCGCGGGCCTGGCGTTTTACCGCGCGCAAGGCTTTGTGGTGACGGGGCGCAGCCCGGTGGACAGCGAGGGCAGGCCCTGGCCGCTCCTCCACCTGCGGCAGAAAGACCGCTGACAGGGCGGCTTCCGTTTTTCCCGCTCCTCCCGCAAGCGTTCCTTCAGACCGGCCTCAGGCGCCAGGCCGCGCTTCCGGCAGGAAAAACGCATTTTCCCTGCGCCCGGCGCAGAGCGGCGCCAGCCGCGCGGAAAGCGCCGCAAGGAATCCGGCATCCGCCTGCCGCGCCCGGGCCGGGCAGATGTTGACGCAACGCATGCAGCAGATGCACCGGTCCGCATCGACCCGCGCGGGCTCGCCGGCGTCAATGGCGCCCGTGGGGCACTGGCGCGCGCAAAGGCCGCAGCGGGTACAGGCATCGCCCACCTGTTGCGGCAGCGCGGACGGAGAAAACTTCCGGTACGGACGATTGCCGGGAATCTCCGGCTCTGTCAGGCTCCCGGGCACGTCCTGCCGCACGAGGGACGCCACCGCGCCGGCGAAGTCCCCGAGCGCGGCCATATCCGCCGCATCCGGCCGCCCGGCCGCATAGCCCGCGATGGTGTGCTCCGCGATGCAGGCAGCGGCGGCAAGGGGACGAAAGCCGCGGGCAACGGCACCATCCCGGAGCTCAAGAAGCGCATCCTCAACAGCGCGGTTTCCATAGCTGACAAGCAGCACAGCCGGGCTTCCCGCGGCGCGGGGGAGCCGTTCCAGCGCCGGCGCGGGGACACGGCCGCCATAGACCGGAGCCCCCAGAATGGCCAGCTCAGACGGCGCCAACATCGACGGCGCTTCTCCGGCGGCGGACCATGGCGTCGCGTCATGCTCCCGCACTTCCGCCACGCCGAGCCGCTCCGCCAGCGCGCTCCCCAGAGCCCGCACCAGGGCGCGGGTATGGAAAACCGGGCTGAAATACCAAAGCTGAAGCGTGTCGATCTTCACGGACGTTCCTCCTCCCCGTCCGGGGCGGCGTTCCCGGCGTGGGCGGCAGTTTCGCCAAACAGCCAGCGCGGCTCCAGATGATCCTCCACATCAAAGCGGCGGTCCTTGAAATACAGGTCCCGGTCGGCTTCGGTGATGGCGCGCAGGGGGCGGCACGGGTTGCCCGCCGCCAGAGTATTGGCCGCAATGTCGCGCGTGACCACGCTTCCGGAGCCGATGACCACGTTATCGCCCACCGTGACCCCGGGATTGACGACCACATTGCCGCCCAGCCAGACATTGTCGCCAATGGTCACGGGCGCCCCGTACTCATAGCCGGAATTGCGGCTGGCGGGATGCAGGGGATGCCCCGCCGTGTAGATGGCCACATTGGGCGCGCACAGGACGTTGGCGCCGATGCGCACCGGGGCCACGTCCAGCACCGTGAGGTGATAGTTGGCGAAAAACCGCTCCCCCACTTCGATATTGAAGCCATAATCGCAATAGAACGGCCCCTCGATGCGCAGCGCCCGGCCGCACTTGCCCAGGATCGCGCGCAGGAGCGCGTCCCGCTCTTCCTCCGCATCCGGGGGCAGACTGTTGAAACGGAACAGCTTGCGGCGGCAGGCCATATACAGTTCCAGCAGGCCGTCCCGGCCCGGCCTGTAGGGCAGACCGGCCAGCATGCGTTCGCGCTGGTCCATGGGCGTCACCTCCTGAAACACGACGGGCGGGCCCGGCGCCCTGCGCCAAGCCCGCCCGAAACCCCGCAAAAAACCACGTTTTCCGCAATCGGTTCTAAATGAAGAAGAGCCAGGTCAGCAGGCCGAAGAGCGGCAGCAGGATACCGCACGACCACAGCATGTAGCCGAAGAAGCTCGGCATCCTGACGCCCTGATTTTCCGCGATGGAGCGGACCATGAAGTTGGGCGCGTTGCCGATGTAGGTATTGGCGCCCATAAAGACCGCGCCCGCCGAAATGGCGATGAGGGTCGTCGCCATGTCGGTCATCAGGTGCTGGGCGTCGCCGCCCGCCGTGTTGAAAAAGACGAGGTAGGTGGGCGCATTGTCCAGGAAGCTCGAAAGCGCGCCCGTGAGCCAGAAGTACATGGCGTTGACGGGCTGCCCGTCCGGCGTGGAGACCATCTTGATGAGCGAGGCGAGCGCGCCCTCCGTGCCGGCGCGCAGGATGGCGATGGCCGGGATCATGCTCAGGAATATGCCGAAGAACAGCTTGGCGACCTCCTCGATGGGCGCCCAGGAGAAGCCGTTCAGGTCGCGGCAGTGGCGGCTCGTGAACTTCCAGGAAAGGCCCGCGAGGCACAGGAGCGCAATGTCGCGCAGCAGGTTCTGGCCTTCCACGGGCACCCCGTAGACCTCGATCCAGGTGCCGAGGTTGACCATGCCGGACGCCAGAACGGCGCCCACGATGCCCAGCAGGAAGAGCAGGTTGACGGAACCTTCAAGGCCGAGCTTTTCCTCGGCGGCATCGGGATCGTGCGGCGGCGTGGGGCGCCCCTCCCTGCTGAAGAGCAGGCTGTCGATGATGAAGAACAGCGCAAGCAGGATCGCGGCGAGGCAGAGCGTCTTGACGAACAGGTGCGTGGTCGTCCAGAAGAAGCTCACGCCCTTGAGGAAGCCGAGGAAGAGCGGCGGGTCGCCCAGCGGCGTGAGCGAGCCGCCGATATTGGCCACCAGAAAGATGAAGAACACCACGGAGTGCACGCGGTAGCGCCGGTGCGCGTTGGCCCGCAGCAGGGGCCGGATGAGCAGCATGGCCGCGCCGGTGGTACCCATCCAGCTGGCGAGCACGGTGCCGATGGCGAGCAGGCCCGTGTTCACCACCGGGGTGCCCACCAGCGTGCCCTTGAGGCGCACGCCGCCCGCCACGGTGAAGAGCGCGAACAGCAGGACGATGAAGGGGATGTAGTCCAGCAGGATGATGTGCAGGAATTCATAGAGCGCCGTGCCCATGCCGTAGACGATGAAACAGGGCACGAGAAAGGCCAGACCCCAGAAAACGGCGATCTTGCCGAAATGGTGCTCCCAGAAATGGGGCAGCGCCAGCGGCATGATGGCGATGGAAAGCAGCATGCAGGCAAAGGGGATGACCCATACGGCGGAAAGCTGGGCGCCGGGAATGGTGGGATGACCTGCCGCCGCGAGGGCCGCTTCGGGCGCGAGCAGGGACAACGCCCCCACAAGGATGGCGGACAACAGCAACGGCAATGAGCGGAGGTGTGACATCGTGCGCTCCTGACTGGGGTGTGGCGCTCCCGCGCCGGCATGGTAGTTCCTTTTTGTGTAGGCCAAAATCCCGTCCTTTGCAATGCGCTTGCCCGCAAACTTTTTTTCTGCCACATATGCTCCAGCCGCGGCGCGCCCGGGCACGCTCCCGCACGGCCGCAGCCGCGGCGCCACCGGAAAAGAATGGAGAAGGCCACATGACCCTGCCGCACGATCCGCCGTCCCCTTGCGCCGGGGAGGAAGGCCCCCCTGCCGCCGCGCCCGCGCGGCCGGTCACGCCCCGGCGCCGGGCGCGCCTCCTGCAGGTGCTTTCCCGGCGTCAGCCGGACCTCACCCTGGTGCTTGCCAATATCCACGACCCGCACAATGTTTCCGCCATCTACCGCTCGTGCGACGCCTTCGGCGTGAGCAGGGTGCATCTGTACTATACCGACACGCCCTTCCCGGCCCTCGGGCGCAAAAGCTCCGCCTCGGCGCGCAAATGGGTGGAAAGCGAGCGCCATCGCGACAGGGAGGCGCTGTTCGCCGCCCTGCGCGCCCAGGGGATGCAGGTGCTCGCCACCTCCTGTTCGCCCGAGGCGCGCCCCCTGCGGGAATGGGACTTTCTGCGGCCCACGGCCATCATCCTCGGCAACGAGCACGAAGGCGTGGACGAAACGCTTCTGGCCGAAGCGGATGGCAGGCTCTACATCCCCATGCACGGCATGATCCAGAGCCTCAACGTCTCGGTAGCGGCGGCGGTCATCCTGGCCGAGGCCGCGCGCCAGCGCGAGGCCGCCGGCTATTACGCCGCCCCGCGCATGGACGCGGAGGAGCTGGAGGCGACGCTGGCCGACTGGCTGCAACGCTGAGGCATCCGGCTGCGGCGCCGCCGCGCCGTCAGGAACGGAAGGTGCCCGCCTTCCCGGCCCACACCCCTTGTATCTCCGCCCCTGACTCCTGTCTTACCCGGGAGTTTATACTGGACAGCCGGAACGCAGGAGTCCTTTCCCCATGACGGGGAAAGGGCCGCAAAAGCGCTACGTTTCTGGGGTCATGGAATGAAATCGGTATCCTTTGCGGAAGCGCGCCGGGCCTGCGCCTATTTTTTCCTGTGCCCGGGCCTTGCCTATGGCATCTTCACCTCGCGCCTGCCCGCGCTCAAGGCGCAGACCGGCGCCAACGACGCGGAGGTCGGGCTGATACTGCTCGCCCTCGGCCTGGGCAGCGTCTGCGGCCTTTTGACCTGCGGCAAGGCCATCCGCCGTTCAAGCAGCCGGACCGTACTGCGCGTTGGCAGCGGCCTCACCATCCTCGGGCTCGCCGCATGCGGGCTGGCCCCGCGCCCGCTTGTCCTCGGCGGCATCTGCGCCTTCACAGGGCTTGGCATCGGTCTTTCGGATGTGGCCCAGAATACGCAGGGCATCATGCTGGAAAGCGCCTACAGAAAAAACTGCATGTCGTTCATGCATGCCGCCTACGGTCTTGGCGGACTCGCCGGGGCCTTGAGCGGCGCTCTTTGCGCATGGCTCGGCTTCGGGCCGTCCGTCAATGCGGCCTGTGTGCTCGGCCTGTACTCTCTTGGCCGGCCATGGGCCGTTCCACGCCTGCTGCCGGATACCGCCCCCCAGGGGAGCGGGGCGACGGCGGAACGGGGGCGCGTGCCGCTCTTTATCCTGTGCTGCGGCCTGCTGGCATTGCTGGCCTTTGTCATTGAAGGCTCGGTGGCCGAATGGGGCAGCTTGTTGCTGGCCACGGCCAAGCGGGCGCCGGATTCGGTGGCGGCGCTGGCCTTTGCCGTGTTCTCGCTGTCGCAGGTAGGGGGCCGCTGGTTCGGCGACAGGCTGCGGGACAGCGTGGGCGATTTCCTCCTCTGCCTGGTGGGTGGCCTGACCTGCGCCTGCGCCATGCTGCTCGTGCTCGTCTCCGCCAGCCCCGCCGTCTGCCTGACGGGCTACGCCATCATGGGATTGGCCATTTCGCCGGTTGTGCCCATCCTGTTCAGCCGCGCGGGGCAATACCCCGGCGTGAGCCCTGTGCGCGCCAGCGAGACCGTTTCCATCATGTCATACAGCGGCCTGCTCTTCTTCCCGCCCCTGCTGGGCTTTGGCGCGCAGCACTACGGACTGGAAAGGACGCTCATGGTGATCTCCGTCCTTTGCCTTGTGGTGGCCGCCGGGGCTTTCCCGCTGCGAAAAAACGGGGAGCGGCGGCCTGTGGGGAGCCGGAGAGGGACATAGCAGTGATGCTCTGGTAGGGGCACGCACAAAAAAATGGCCTCCAGCCAGTCATCCCGCCACGGAAAGGCCATAAAAATCCGAGGGCTTATGATACCTATATCTATCGCCTCCGCCATCTCGCCGAAAATGCTTTTCTGGCATTGAAGCGGTGGCGGGGCATTGCCACACGATATGCCAAAAATACTGCTTCATTCCTGGTGGCAGTCCATATCAGGTGCATCGCCATTTGGGCTGCCGCAGGTTCCATAGCAACCCAAACCACTTCAATATGGGACTAAACACCTCAACGCTGAGCGGCTCGACCTGTCCATCTTCTGTGCCGCGCCCAATTCAGATATGCTCAAAGCCCTCCCGAATGATTTGCGCCATGGCCACGCGGCGGGCGGCGAGAAATTCCTCGTACTCCATGTGTTCCCAGTTTGCCGGCAGGGCGTGCCAGGTGCAGAAGTCCGCCCATTCCTCGTCACTGAAAAGCCCCTGCTCCCGGATACGGGGCACATACTCATGCGGCGCGTCGTCGCTGATGGTGATGTTCTGCGGCCATTCCAGGAGCGCCATGTTGGCAATCTGGTTCGTCTGGCGCACCGCTGTGATGCCGTGCTTTTTCAGATAGCCCTTGGGGAAAAGATGGTGCCTGTCCAGAAGCGCCTTGCTCGGTTGCAGCCCGGGGTCCATGAGGCTCGAAACCTTCACCTTTGAAAAAAGGACATGGGCGTCAAGCAGGTTCAGCGAGGCGAAATACGCGGCCAATTCGGGGCTGCGGGCCGCGGATGTGGCCATCTTTCCCGGCAGGGTGATGTTCCAGTAGTCCGGCGTCAGGGTCAGGGCCATCTGTTCTTCCAGATAGCCCACGAACTGCTCGGCGGTGGTACGCCCCCGGAGAGCGGCCAAATCCTTTTCCATATCCGTTTCGGGTGAGCTGCTGTAGCGGGCGGTCAGGGCGCAGGCGAAAAACCAGCGCGAAATGACCTTTCGCAGCGCCGCATGGTCAACGCCGAAATCGTATTTGCCAATCAGGTAAAACGCGTAGCCATAGACGGCCGCCATGCGGGAGATGATCAGATTTTCGCGCCGGTAGCCCGCCTGGGTGAGACAGGTGAGAAAACCGAACCAGTTGGGCAGGTCGAGGGTCTTTTGCTGCGCCTCCCTGAGGTACGCGAACTGTTCGTCCCGACGCTCGGGGCTGAATACCTCCGTTTCCATGTCCTTGCCGCGCAGGACGGCATAGACGCTTTGCAGGCGCGCGCGGCGGAAGGCCAGGGCGACGGCCACCCGCAACAGGTGGTCAGGGTCCGGACGAAACTGGAAATTGAAGGGCGCCTTTTCGTTGGCGGCCGGGGGCTGACGCGTCTCCCGCGCGAAGGTCTCAAGCTCGTGGCGACCCTTGTCCCAATAGACGGACATGAGGGTCAGGATAAAGTCGGCCTGGTTGAGGCGTTTGCCCGTGCTGTTGACGCGCACGAAAACCTGGGAGACCTCTTCCTCCGTCATTTCGGGGACAAGCTGCAGGACGGTGAAGTTGTAGGTTCCCGGCAGGCTGTGCAGCTTTTTCAACGCCTCCTTGATGCGCGCCACGTCGTCGGCACTGAGGCTGTGTTCGCCCCTGAGCTCCTTATAGCGCGCCAGATATTCCGGCACGATGCTGAAAAGATCGGCATCCGGCTTCCAGATGGCCGAGATGTCGGGGAGCCACGCCGGGTCTTTGGGCGTGGAGGCGTCGGGAATCATGAATTCGCCTTTCAGCGGATTGAAGGCGATGCGAATATTTTCATATTCATAATTGTTGCGGAGGACAGGCTTGCCCTTGATGACCGCATAAAGACCGGTCAGCCGCTGTTGCCCATCCACGATCAGGCTGTGCGGGATGGTCTGCTGGCCCTGCCCGATGCTCCGCCCGGCCTGCGTAGTGGCGCTCGTGAGCCAGAACAGCAGCGTCCCCACCGGATAGCCGCGATACATGGAGTCAAACAGGTCGCGGACCTTGGCATTTTCCCACACAAAGGGACGCTGAATCTCCGGCAAGGCCAGTATCCCCGAATCAATATTATTGATAAGGGTCTGGAGGTCATAGGGTATTTGGGTAAAGAGGGACATGGGGCCTCCGCGAATTGTTTGCCCGGAAAACGATTTTCTTGTCTGTCCCGAACTATTTTCCCTTGATTCCGGCCAGAGGAAAAGGCCGCGCGCGCCTCGGTCAAAGTCGGCGGGACGCGCTGTTCCGCGGGATGGCTACAGTTTTTCCAGCAGATGCAGCATATGCCGGATGTCGTCCTCTCCGGGAACGGGGGGAAGGCTCGTGAGGATGCCAAGCCCTTCCATGGCGTCGTGAAAGGCTTCTCCCTCCATGTCGGTGGTGACCGCGCTGTGCGCCGTGGCATTGACCATGAGCAGCTGCATCAGCGCGGCGCGCAGCTCCTTGCCTTCCAGCCCGAGGTCAAGGATGTACAGGCGGGGGGGAGCGACGCGTAGGGCCTCCTTGCAGGCATCCAGGGAAGCGGCGAACGTGACGTCCGCGCCCTGTTCCCCGAACACGGGGAGGCAGGGCCGCCATTTTGCGGTGTCGGTGGTGACGATGAGAACGGTTGGGGTCATGGGGGCCTCACAGCGATTTTTCGATGGCGCACCTGGGGCAGGAGAAACGCCCGGAGCGGCGCGAAGGCGTGAACGCGGGAAATCCGCGGCCAAACCTCCGCGCGCCCTGGCCGGGCTTGCCCGGAGCGTTTTTGCAGGGAAACCGCGTTCACGCTCCGGCGGATGCGGGAGCGGACGCCCGCGCCGTACTACGGCGGAAAACCACGCGTTTCCGCCGCTTGTCCCGCTCTGCGGGGAAATGCGGCGGCGGAACCTGAGGAAAATATCTGGCGTACAGATATTTTCAATCAAAAAATGCTAATGGCCGCCGCAGGAGTGCTCGGGCGTGAACGCGGGCAGCCTGCCCTCCATGAACGCCTGCACGGCCTGCCCCACGGTGGGGAAGTTCCCGGCAAAGTACACTTCCACGCCCGCCTGGTTGAAGCCCATGAGCGGACGCATGCCCATGCCGCCCGCCAGCAGCACGTTGACGCCCTCGCCGGCCAGATAGTTCACCGGCGCGAGGCAGCCGCCCTGCTGGTGGGCAATGGGGGGCAGGGTGCGGACGGATGTGATCTTGCCGTCTTCCACTTCCGCGATGGTGTAGATTTCGCAATGGCCGAAGTGCATGCCCATGCCCGCGTCGAGCCCGCCGGGCAGAGCGGAGGGAATGGCGATGATTTTCCTGTTCATGTCGCGATCCTCGAAAGGTTAAAGGTTGGGGGCCGCGGGGGTGGCCGCCCGGGCGGCGAGCTCGTCGATGATGTTCCATGCTCCGGCGAGCAGCCCCGCCAGGGGGGACTCCGTTTCCGTCAGGGCCTTGCCCGCGATCATGGCCCGCATCACATCCGGGCTGAACGGCAGCTCGGCGGCGACCGTCCTGCCCCTTTCCGCGGCCAGGGCGCGGATGCGCGCCGTTTCGGCGGGGTTGAGGTCGGCCTTGTTGATGATCAGGGTCACAGGGATGCGGAAATGGTCGCACAATGCGGCCACCCGCCCGAAGTCGTGGACGCCTGACGGCGTGGGTTCCACCACCGCCACGGCCAGCGTCGCGCCGGAAAGGGAACTGATGACCGGGCAGCCGACCCCGGGCGAGCCGTCGCAGAGAATGGTCTCCGCCGCGGTTTCGCGCGCGAGTTCCCGCGCCTGCTGCTTGAGCAGGCTGACCAGGCGGCCGGAATTTTCCTGCCCCGGATTCAGCAGCGCATGCGCCATGGGTCCGAAGCGGGTATCGCTGATGTACCATTCCCCGCACTCGCGCTCGGGGAAAGCGATGGCCCCGGCGGGGCAGAGGCGGACGCAGACGCCGCAGCCCTCGCAGCGCAGGGGATCGATGGCGAAGGCGTCATCTTCATGCCGCACGGCGCCGAATCTGCACAGCCCGGCGCAGGTGCCGCAGCGGGTGCAGCGTTCGGGGTCGATCACGGCCTCGTTGCCGGAAATGAAGGCTTCCCGGCGGCGGGGCACGGGAGAAAGCAGGAGATGCAGGTCCGGCGCATCCACGTCGAGATCGCAGATGACCGCGCCGCGCCCCGTTTTCCTGGCGCCGACGGAGGCCAGATGCGCGAGGGCCGCGCACACGGAGGTCTTTCCCGTGCCGCCCTTGCCGCTGATGACGACGATCTCACGCATGGCGTCCTCCGTGCTCCGCACGACGCGGCAGGGCTTCGGCCAGAACGCGGCAGCGCTCCTCCCAGAGGGGGGACGTCCGGGCGATCAGGCCGCCCGCGGCATACTGTTCCGCCGCCGCGCGGTCAAAGGGCAGTTCGGCCAGCAGGGGAAGGCGCCGTTCCGCGCACCAGGCCCGCAGGGCCGCATCCCCGGCTTCATTGCCTTCCATGCCGGAACGGTTCATGACCACGGCCAGTTGCGCGCCCGTTCGCGCAAACGCCGCGTGGGCCAGCCTGAAATCATGGAAGCCGAACGGCGTGGGTTCCGCCACCAGCACCACCATGTCCGCCCGTCCGGCCACGGTCATGGCCGGACAGCTCACGCCGGGCGGCGCGTCGACCAGGGCGTCCCCGCCGTTTTGCGCCTGCATGGCGTCCAGCCGGGCCAGCAACGCCCTGAGGAGGGGCGGCGTCATGGCCTCGCCGATGCGCGTCCGGCCCATGAGGAAGCGGCCCCGCGCCCCTCCGGCGGAGAATGTGCCCTCCTCCAGCACGCCCAGCTCGCGTTTGCCTGTGTCGAGCGCCCCTTCGGGGCAGACCGCGAAACAGCCGCCGCAGCCGTGGCACATGTCGGGAAAAATGAGCACCTTCCTGCCGAAGCGGGCGATGGCGCGATAGTGGCACATATCCTTGCAGGCCCCGCAGCCCGTGCATTTTTCCGCGTTCAGCACCGGCACGTCCAGCGTGACGGCGGCCTGTTCCGACAGGTCGGGCCCAAGAAAGAGATGCAGGTTGGGGGCTTCCACATCGCAGTCGGCGGCGATGACCGGGCGGGGCCACAGCGCGGCCAGCGAGGCCGTCACCGTGGTCTTGCCCGCTCCGCCCTTGCCGCTGGCGAAGACGATACGCATGGCGGTTCCTTCCGTGCTTTGGGAGTACTACTGGGGGCGCCCTTCCTCGTTGGGGGCGTCGGCGGCGGCAACACCGCCACTGCGGAACAGCTCCACGGCCTCGCGCACGGTGCGACCGTCGAGGTTCTGGCATATCCGGATCTCCGCCGCCTTCAGCGCCTCGAACGCCTTGGGGCCGACATAGCCGCTGAGGACCACCTCCGCCCCGGCATCGGCGACGCGCTGCGCGGTCTCAATGCCCGCGCCCTGCGCCAGCACCTGGGAGGAGCCGTTGTCCAGATAGGTATTGTCCAGCGTTTCGGAATCCACAAGAACAAAGCCCGCGGCCCGACCGAAACGCGGGTCCACCATGGCGTCGAGGCCGGGGCCTTCGCTGGAGACGGCGATTTTCATGGTTTTGTGCTCCCTGGAAAAAATGGTGTCGTGCGGCCGGAAGCGCACGTTCGCGCTCGCGGCGATGCGCAGGGCGTGCCCGTGCACCAGGGCTTCGGCCACGGCCCGCCGGGCTTCCGTCAGGACACGGCCAAAGGTGTGCCGGGAAACGCCCATGAGTTCCGCACCCCGTTCGGCGGTCATGCCCTCCAGATCGGCAAGGCGCATGGCCTCCAGGCCGTCCACGGGCAGATCGACCGCGGGCAGATCGCGCATGATCACGCCGCAGGGCTTGAACAGGCGCACGCGGGGATCACGCTCGATGAAACGGCAGCATCGCGGTCTGGACATGGGACTCCCGGTTGCGGCCCGGACGGATGAAAAGGAATATCCGTCCGGCCTGTTTCGCTCATTTGAGCATAATACCTCTGCCGCAAAAAGCAAGCCCCCGGTCAAAATTTGCCCCTCCCGGCCACCCCGGGCATCAGGAGCGGGCCGCCCGGCGCGCGCCCGGCAGGCCGGTCCAAGGAATTTCTCGACAGCGGCGGCATCCTTCCGTAGCCTGCCGCAAGCGAACAGAAAAACGCCGGGCGCCCCAAAACGCGGCGTCCGCACCCATGCCCGGAGGCCCCAATGCCCGAACTCCCCACCATTTCGCAGCGCCTCGATCCCATAACTCCCCACGCCATGCTGACCGCGCCGCATTATCTGGCCACGCAGGCGGGCATCGCGCTCCTCCGGCAGGGCGGCACGGCCATTGATGCCGCCATCGGCGCGGCGGCCGTGCTGTCGGTGGTCTATCCGCACATGTGTTCCCTCGGCGGCGACAATTTCTGGCTCATCTACGGAGCGCGGGCGGGAGGCGAGCTCAGGGGGCTGAACGCCTGCGGCAGGGCCGGGGCCCGGGCGGACATGGAGTTTTACACATCCGCCGGGCTGACCTCTGTCCCCCAACGGGGCTACGGCGCGGCGGTGACGGTGCCGGGCGCCGTCTCCGGCTGGGACGCGGCCTTCCGCTACAGCCGGGAGCGGCTGGGCTCGCCCCTTGCCTGGGCGCAGCTGTTTGAAGATGCCATCGACTATGCGGAGCACGGCTTTCCCGTGAGCGCGAGCCTTCAGGAATGTCTGGCGGCCAGTCTGGACACCGCGGATGCCGAATACCAGAATCTGCAGCGCTTTTCCGGGTTCCGCGCGGTTTTTGCCGGGGACGGTGCCCCCCGCCGGGCCGGGAGCCTGCTGCGCCAGCCGGACCTGGCCGCCACCCTGCGCGCCATCGCCGCGCACGGCGCGGAAGCCTTCTATGCGGGTGCCATCGGCGCGGCCATGGCGGAAGAGCTGGCGGCCAACGGCTCGCCGCTCACGCGGGAGGACTTCCTGCGCCACCGCCCCGTCTGGGTGGAGCCGCTGACCACCGGCTATCGCGGCTGCACGGCCTGCAATCTGCCGCCCAATACCCAGGGGCTGACGTCGCTCCAGATCCTCAATATCCTTGACAGGTTCGACCTGGGGAGCATTGCGGAAGGCTCCGCCGACTATTACCATCTGCTGCTGGAGGCGGCCAAGCGCGCCATCCGCGACCGCGACCGCCATATCACGGACCCGGACTTCGCGCCGGCGCCCGTGGAGCGCCTGCTCTCAGCCGCCCATGCGGACGCCATGCGCGCCGACATCCGGATGGATATGGCCGCGCCCCCGCCGGACGGACGGCGCCATGGCGGCGACACGGTCTGGCTGGGCGCCGTGGACCGGCACGGCAATGCCGTCTCCCTGATCCAGAGCATTTATCATCCCTTCGGGTCGGGCATCATCCCCCGGGGCACGGGCGTCATCCTCCAGAACCGGGGCTGCGCGTTCAGCCTCGACCCCGGCCATGTGAACCGTCTGGAACCGGGCAAGCGCACCTTTCACACGCTCAACCCGGCCATGCTCCTCCGGGAGGGCAGGCCCTTCCTCGTCTACGGCACCATGGGCGGCGAAGGCCAGCCGCAGACCCAGTCCGCCCTGGTGACGCGCATCGTGGATTACGGCATGCCGCCGCAGGAGGCCGTGGCCGCGCCCCGCTGGCTCTTCGGCAGGACCTGGGGCAGCGTCAGCGGCAAGGTGCGGCTGGAAGGCAGGATACCCGACGCCATCATCGCCGACCTGACCGCCCGCGGGCATGACATCGAGGTGGTGGAACCCTGGTCGGAAACCATGGGCCATGCGGGCGCCATTCTGGTGGATGCCGAAAACGGCACGCTTCAGGGCGCGGCGGATCCGCGCGGGGACGGTCTGGCCGCGGGGTATTAGCGGTAGCGGGAGTTGGGCCATGGCGGGTGGCGGGTGGAGTATGCCGCGATTCTCCGTCAAAAACAGCCTTTTCCGCGCTGGCCTGACGCGTTGCGGACGATGCCCGTACCTCGCTTCGCTCGAACGGGC
>URHE01000009.1 GCA_900547595.1 uncultured Desulfovibrio sp. | reverse complement strand
GGGCCGCCTCGGCGTTCAGCTCCTCGAAAAACGCGCAGCCCCGGCGTCCGCGCTCCTTGACGCGGTAGAGGGCGCTGTCCGCATCGCCGTAGAGGCTGTCGGGGAAGCCCGCGTCGGAAAAGGCCACGCCCACGCTGACGGAAAGCGGGGGCACCATGCCCTCGGGCCTGCTCAGGGCCTCGTTGATGGCCGTGATCTTGTCGGCAATGACCTGGCGGATGCCGGGGGCCCTGTCCGTGAGGATGACCGCGAACTCGTCGCCGCCGAGGCGGATGCAGAAGTCCCCGGAGCGGAAGGCCGTGCGCAGCAGGCCGGCCACGCGCTTCAGGGCGGCGTCGCCCACCTCGTGGCCGTGGATGTCGTTGACTTCCTTGAAGTGGTCCACATCCAGAAGGATGAGGCCCACGGGGTGATCTTCCCCGCTCAGGACATGGCGCAGGCCGTCAAAGGCGCTGCGGTTGAGCAGTTCGGTGAGCGGATCGTGTTCGGCCTTGTGGCGGAGGAGGATGTCCTGCTGTTCCTTGAGGGCGAAAATTTCGTTGTAGGTGCCGGCAAGCTCGCGGAATTCCTGCGCGCCCACGGGAGCAAGCGGCCGGCCTTCGCGGATGCAGCGGTTGAAGATCCGCAGTGGCCGGATGACAAGGATGATCCCCATGACAAACGTGATGACGGCCAGAAGGCTCAGGGCCACAAGAAACAGACGCTGCCGCGCGAGCACGGTGCCAAGGTCCTCGGTGCTTTGCAGTTGCGCCTCCCGCGCGCGGACGAGCACGTCTTCCATGAAATGCGAGACGGCGTTGAGGATGTTCAGCTTCGCCTCGCGGTATTCCCGGTCATAGACGAGCTCGCGCGCCCGCGCGGCCTTGGCGTTGGCATCCAGCTGGCGGTCCGCCGCGTTCAGATGTATCTCGCGCACCTCTCCGGGAAAGGTGGCAAGGTCCAGATGGGCCGCCTCGGCGGCGAGGCGGATGGCGTATATCTCCCGGTGGGTGAGGGCGTTGGAAAGGGCGATGCTCTTGTGGATGCAGTTGTGCTCCCCGGCGCGCACATGCTCGCCCGCGAGCCGTTCCACCGCCGTTTCCCGGCTTCTGGTGGAGTAGATTTCCATGAAGTAGCGGTCGGCGTATTTCCTGTCCAGGGTCTGCACGAAAAGGCGCACCTGCTCGGTGAGAAAGTCCGAACCGCGGCGCACGCTCTGTCCCGCCTCCTCCCAGGCGATATAGGTCTCCATGGCCTTGGCGCTCCGTTCGTATTCATCGGCCATGTGGATGGTGGTGTGGATGAGAAAGACGAAGAGTGCCATGGTGAGGATGAGGATGACGCTGTTGACCAGCACCAGACGCAGGCCCCTGGCCCGGTGCGCGCGGGAAGGGTATTGGGCGTCGTTTTCCGGGGAGAAGGCCGGTTCGGGGATGCGTTCGCTCATGTGGATTTCTCCTGCGGCTATCCGAGAAAGCCGCGCACTCCGGTAAAGATCACCTGGGCCGCGATGGCGGCCAGCAGCAGCCCCGTGAGCTTGGCGAGCACCGCGATGCCCGTGGCGTGGAGCAGGCGGCCCACGATGTCGGCCATGCGCAGGAGCAGAAACATGCCCAGCGCCGCCAGCAGCAGCGAAAAGACGCCCAGCGTCAGCTCGTGCGAGCTGCGCGCGGAGGCTCCCATGACCATGACCGCGCCGATGGAGGCCGGCCCCATGCCCAGCGGGATGGCGAGCGGCACCACGCTGATGTCGCCTTCGGTGCGCGTGTGTTCCGTTTCGCCGTCATCGCGCATGAGGGCGATGGCCGTGAGCATGAGCAGGACGCCGGAGCCGATGCGGAAGGCGTCCAGCGTGAAGCCGAAGAGCTCGAACAGGCTGGAGCCGCAAAGATAGAGCACCACGCCGATGATGAAGATGGCCGTGGAGGTCTTGAGTGCCGTGGCGTGCTTTTTGCGCGCGTCATAGTCGCGCGTGTGGCCCAGAAAGGCGCTGAGCACCGCCGGCGGGGTCATGAGCGCATACAGCTTGATGCTTGTTCCCACCACATCGCTAACAAGACCGTCCATGCCGTTTCCGTCCCTTGTGAGTTCCGCCCGCTGCGGACGTTACTGGTGCAGGAATCCCCTGATGCCGGTAAAGATCACCTGGGCCGCGATGGCCGAGAGCAGAAGCGCCGTGAGCTTGGCCAGGACCGCGATGCCCGTGCGCCCGATGAGCCGTTGCACCGGGTCCGCCAGGCAGAGGAGCGCCGCCATCCAGATGGAGGCCAGAAGCAGGCAGAAGGTGCCCACCAGCAGGTCCTGCGTCCCCGTGGACTGCGCGCCCAGGACCATGACCGTGCCGATGGCCGAGGGGCCCATGCCCAGCGGGATGGCGAGCGGCACCACGCTGATGTCCGCGCCGCGGCGCACGGGCGGGGCGGTTTCGTCCTCGTTCATCAGGGAAATGGCCGTGAGGAAGAGGAGCAGCCCCACGCCGATGCGGAAGGCGTCCAGCGTGAAGCCGAACAGGGCGAAAAGGTGCGAGCCGAAGATGAAGAGCACCTCGCCCAGAATGAAGATGGCGATGGACGCCTTGCAGGCGACCAGATATTTCTCGCGCTTGCTGTGCCCGCGCATGTGCGAGATGAAGGC
Source organism: uncultured Desulfovibrio sp. (assembly GCA_900547595.1). Taxonomy (GTDB): domain Bacteria; phylum Desulfobacterota; class Desulfovibrionia; order Desulfovibrionales; family Desulfovibrionaceae; genus Desulfovibrio. The sequence continues at coordinate 38,903 of URHE01000009.1, read as the reverse complement.
GCTGAGCACGGCGGGCGGGGTCATGAGCGCATAGAGCTTGATGGCAAGGCCCACGATTTTGCCCACGGTGAGTTCTTCCATCACTTCTCCCTGTCGATCCCGGGACCCAGCCGTTCTGTCCAGCCCGGAACGCCGTTGGCCTGAAGCCCGTATTTCTTCGCTTTCCGCACCACGGAGGACTGACTGATGCCCAGGCGGCGCGCGGCCTTGTAGGTGCTGCCGGTCTCGGCAAGAGCGACGGAGAGCATGTCCCGTTCCAGACGTTCCACCGCCGATGTGAGGGATTCCCGGGGCGCGGCGGGGTCCGGCGCTTCCTCCGCCGCCCCGCGCATATAGGAGGGCAGGTCGCCGGGCAGGATGTTCTGCCGTTCGCAGAGCGTGAGCAGGGACTGGACGACGCTCTGGAGCTCCCGCACATTGCCGGGCCACGCATAGGCCAGGAATATCTGCTCGGTGCGCGGGTCCAGGCGTTTGGTGGTGCCGGTCTCCTGGCCGATCTTGCGCAGAAAGTACCAGGCGAGCAGAAGGATGTCGTCGCGCCGTTCGCGCAGGGGCGGCATCTCCACACAGAGCACGCGCAGGCGGTAAAAAAGGTCCTCGCGGAAGCGGCCATCGGCCACCATCTTGTCCAGGGGCTGGTTGGTGGCGGCGATGATGCGCGTGTCGACCACGATGGGCTGGGTGCCGCCCACGCGGTAGATGGGCTGCCCGTCCAGCACATGCAGGAGCTTGGCCTGCATGGGCAGGGAAAGCTCGCCCACCTCGTCGAGCAGCAGTGTCCCCCCCTGGGCGAGCTCCAGCATGCCGCGCTTGCCCCCGCGCGCCGCGCCGGTGAAGGCGCCCCCCTCGTAGCCGAAAAGCTCCGACTCCATGAGCGCGGGCGGAATGGCGCCGCAGTTGACGGCCACAAAGGGCTTGTCCGCGCGGGCGCTCATGTCGTGGATGAGTTTGGCCGCCATGGATTTGCCCGTGCCGGTCTCGCCCAGGATGAGCGTCATGGCCTCGGCCTGGGCGGCCTTGGCGATGTCCTGGCGCACGCGCTGCACAAGCAGGCTCTGGCCCAGCAGGCCGCTCTTGCTCTCGCCCTCCAGCCCCTGGGCGCGCAGGCGGTAGGCCATCGCCTCGACTTCAAGGTTGGAGAGCTTGGTCTGGAGGTTCTCCAGTTCCGTGATGTCGCGGATGGCGGCAATGACGCGCCAGACCTTGCCGTCCCTGTCAAAGATCGGCGTGCTCGTGTTGAGGCAGCGCTTGCCGTTGGAATAGTCGTCGAACAGCGTCACCGTGTGCCGCGTTTCCAGGGCGCGCAGGGTGACGCAGGTCTTGAAGCGCCCCTCGCGCAGGGGCTCGCTCACATGGCGGCCCACCACCTCGCAGGCGCGGATGCCGGCGATGCGCTCCATGGCGCGGTTGATGCGCCGCGTCACGCCCTGACCGTCGATGACCCAGATGCCGTCGTGGATGAATTCAAGCACGCTGTCCAGTTCGCGCAGGGAATGGCGCGCCGCCCGTTCCAGACCGCCCGGCGGCAGTTTCTGCGCCGTGAAGCAGCGCAGCCGCGCGCCGGGGGCGGCATCGCCGGAGGCCGGGGCGCTGCCCCCGGTTTCGGCGGGGGCATGGTCCGCCGGGGCGTCCCACCAGTGGATCAGGTAGGTGGCGCCTGCGCCGTGCCGGAAGAGCAGGCGGCCATGCCGCCCCGCAATTTCGCCGTCGGCATCGCTGGTGGCGATGCCTTCCAGCGCGCCCTGGGCCAGCCAGTCCCGCATGGCCGCGGGCGGCTCCGCGTCCGTCTCCGCAATGCCCAGCAGGGCGCGCAGCCCCGCGTTGGCATGCAGCAGGCGCCAGTCGTCCGCAACGCAGACGCCCCCGGGCAACCGGGCCAGAGTGGCGTGCAGGCGGGCCTCAAGAGCGGCGTGTGCTGTCATGGCGTGCGGGCGTTTGCACCTGTGCCGTCCACGGTCGGCCGGTGCCGTGCCGTTCAGCGGCCCAGAGCCGCCGCCTCGTCCACGATCCAGATGAGGTCGCCGATGCGGGGCCGCACCAGCTGGGCGGGCAGCACCGGCTCGGTGAGCAGGTTGAGGGCGTCCGCCAGGGCCGCGTGCTTTTCCGCGCCAGCCACAAGAAACATGCAGCAGCGGGCGTTGTTGAGCACCGGGAGCGTCAGGGTGATGCGGTCGGCCTTGCGCTCGGGCACATAGACATCGGCCACGAGGCGGCGTTTTTCCTCCGGCTTTTTGACGCCGAGCAGCGGCGAATTGGGGAAGATGGAGGCCGTGTGCCCGTCCTCGCCCATGCCGAGCAGGATGAAGTCGAAGCGGGGCAGCGCCCCGGGCGCCAGGCCAAAATCCTCGCGGATCTGCGCCTCGTAGCGCGCGGCGGCCTCCACGGGGTCTTCCTCTCCGCGCATGCGGTAAAAATGGGTGGCCGGCACCTGGCTCAGCAGTTCGCGCCGGGCCATGCCGTAGTTGCTTTCGGGGTGGTCCGGCCCCACGCAGCGCTCGTCCGCCCAGAAAAAGACCATCTTGTCCCAGGGCAGGCGGTCCGCCCAGTCGCTCTGGGCGAGCAGGTGGAAAAGCGGCACCGGCGTCTGGCCGCCGGAGAGCGCGACCCTGAAAACGCCGCGCTCGCTCACGGCGTCTTCGCAGGCGGCGGCGAAGAGGTGGGCGGCGCGCTCGGCCATGGCCTCCGGAGTTTTGTGGATGTGGAGCGAAAGATGGATGGAACGGCTGCGGCCCGTCATTGGCGGCTCCTTGCGTTTGGCCGCTCCGGAAGGGCGCGGCGCAGGCGGAGTATGCCACAGACGCGCCCGGGAGAAAAGCCATTTTTCCCGTGGCGCGCGAGGGGCGCTTGACTTTTTTTGAAGAACCGCTACCCTGACGGCATCTGAAGCTGTACTTCGGAAGAGTTCCTGCCGACCCTGGAACTCGACTGGCTCTGGCGGTCTTTCGGCCAGGCGCCGCCGCGTCGTCATGACGGGCGCGCCGCCGAAGATTGTCGCGCGCGGGGCATTGCCGCCCGGCGCGTCGCGTGTCGAGGTTCCATCTGTCACGGCAGGTGCTCCAAATGCTCTCTCTCTCTCTCTCTCTCTCTCTCATCAGTTAACGCTCCCGCGCTTCGCGGGCGCGGCGTTTCGCGTGCCCGAAATCCCGGCGCCAACACCCTGAAACGGCCTTTGTCCGTTTCGGGGTGTTTTGTTTTTTGGGCCTGACACGGCCAGGCGGTACCGATCCGCGGCATCCATGACCATTACAACAATTAACAACAATCGCTCCTGAATCAGGAAGCCACGCCAAGGGGGAACTCACCATGGCCGACATCCTTCTCGCAAAGCCCGCAGCGGGCGCCTCGCAGTCCATTCCCTGCGCTCCGGAAGCGCGTTTCGTTTTCGACTTTCCCGCCACGGACGCCACGCTTGCCCGTGACGGCGACGATCTCGCCATTCAGTTCGGGGACGGTTCGCGCCTGAACCTCGAAGGCTTCTATACGGAATACAACGAGGAAAACCTGCCCTCCTTCAGCATCGACGGCACCGAGGTGGCGGCGGCGGACTTTTTCGCGGCCATGAACGAGCCGGATCTCATGCCCGCCGCCGGCCCCGGCGCGGGAACCACGCCCACGGGCGGCCGCTTCCACGAATGGGGCAACGCGGACCTCGCGGACGGCATCGACCACCTCAACGGGCTGGACTGGGGCTTTTCCCGTTCCTTCGAGTGGACGGAGCATCCCAACGCCGTGGGCGGCGGGGATGACGAGGGCGCCCTGGCCGCCCAGGGGCCGGTCAATACCGTGCCCGGCATCGACGTGCCGGTGGCGCCCGAAAATCCCGGCGATTCCTCCATCCCCAATACCAACGGCGCCGCCATCGTGGTGGACGAAGGCGCTATGGAGACCGGCTCCGGGCAGCATACGGCCCATGCAGCGAAGGGAACAGGGGCCTTTGTGGCGGATGTCCATGGCGAGGCGGGCGGTTCCATTGAGCTCACGGTCGGCGGAAAAACCCTCACGCTTGAGATCCCCCGTGACGGGACGACGCATATTGAGCCCTCCGATGCTGAGGACAACACCTTCACCGTCAACGGCGTTACGGTCATCATCCTTGGCGCCGAAAGCGATGGCAACGGCAAGTGGACGGTCAGCTACAGCTACGAGCTGACCGGGCATGTCGAGCACGACAAGGCCGTGAATGATGATGTGAAGTTCGATGCCGAGGGCATCTCCATCAGGGTCACGGACGGTTCCGGCGATGTGGCCGAGGGCAGGCTCACCGTGGAAGTGCATGACGATGAGCCGCACTTCGGCGTGGAGGCGGCGGGCGAGCCCACGACGCTGGAGGGCAGCTTCACCCTCGCGTATGGCGCGGATGGCGCTGCCGACAGCGGCGCGCTGAAGGCCGACGGAGTGGCGGGCACGGAGGTGGACGACGACACGACGAAATTCTCGTTCGATGAGGGCACCCTGACCGTGACGAAGGGGGCTGACGGCACCTACAGCTATGTGTTCACGCCCACGGACGACAAGGCCAGCGCCACCTTCAGCCGGGAGATCACCCTGACCGCCACAGACAGCGATGCCGATACCGACAGCATCACCCTGACTGTCGGCCAGAATTTTGCGCCCGAAATTACGCCCCCGGATCCTGGCCAGCCGTCAGCATCGGTGGGAAGCATCATTGTGGATGAAGGCGCGTTGGAGGACGGCACAGGGGTGCATGCGGACCATGACTTTTCTGGATCCGGGACATTCAATGTGGATCTGCATGGCGAGACAGGTTCCATTGTTCTGAGCCATGGCGGGCAGCAGGTGGAGCTGACAGTCGCCGAGGGTGCTGACGGATTCTCCTGCACGGGTGCCGGCACCCTGATGGTCAACGGCGTGCAGGTGAGCATCAGCGGCGCAACTCTGGTGGAGGGTAAGTGGCAGGTTGAGTACCGCTATGTTCTGAAGGAACACATCACCCATGATCAAGCGGGGAAGACCGGCGCTGCCGACGCGAAGAGCGATGTCATCGACATTGTGGTGACAGACGCTGACCAGACCACGGCGCAGGGCACGCTCAACGTGGAAGTGCATGATGACGGCCCGAAGTTCGGCGTGGAGGCGGCGGCCGAGCCCACGACGCTGGCGGGCAGCTTCACCCTCAAGTATGGCGCGGATGGCGCTGCCGACAGTGACGCCTTGACGGCTGTCGGTGCGACGCACACGAAGGTGAACGGCGAGACGACGGAATTCACGTTCGATGAGGGCACCCTGACCGTGACAAAGGGGGCTGACGGCACCTACAGCTATGCGTTCGCGCCGAACAACACAAATACCACCTTCAGCCGGGAGATTACCCTGATCGCCACAGACAGCGATGAGGATACCGACAGCATCACCCTGACTGTCGGCAAGAATTTTGCGCCCGAAATTACGCCCCCGGATCCTGCCAATCCGTCAGCACCGGTGGGAAGCATCATTGTGGATGAAGGCACGCAGCCCGAACACGGGGGGACGGAGACGCATGCCCCGGAGGGCAACGGCAGTTTTTCCGTGGATCTGCATGGCGAAAACGGCACCATTCAGGTCGGCGGCATCACCATCACCATAGAGGATGGCCATGTCAGCGTGGACGGCGCCGCGACGATGCACGGCGTGGAGCTGACTATTACTCCCGATGATGTGACGCTGACCGGGGATGGCAAGTGGAATGTTGACTACCACTATGCCTATGACCAGAGCAAAGACGGCCAGCAGCATGGGCCGGACGGCTCGCCCACGGATCTGACGCTTTCCGGAAACTTTGCCATCATGGTGAAGGACGCCAGCGGCGATACCGCCACCGGACAGATCACGGTGGACGTGCATGACGATGTCACCACTCTGGACGTTGGCGAAATCCACCATGACACGATAATTGGCAGCTCCACCTCACTGAATTTTGTTGTGGGGGAGAATGAGGTCGTTGGCGGCCAAGATGGTGGCAAGGGCTGGAGTGCTTTCGTGGACAATGGGTGGGAAGCTGGCCCGGATGCTGGTACTTGGAAGAACCCGAATCCGGATGGGACGCATAGCTTTGCTGGAGACGGGTTCCAGTGGGGTTTTCAGAACGGCTACAAAATCATCGCCTCCTTTGTGAGCTACAAGTACGCGGAGGACGGAAGCATCGTTGTGGACAGCCTGGCGGACAGCTCAGGATCCATTGCGGGCACTCCGGGCTACAAGACTCTGTGGATGACCCAGGATGGGCTTGGCGTTGGTAACGACACAAACGGCGGTTGGAGCGAATCCGGCAAGTATGAAATAAGTACGAACCCCAACGAATCATTAGGAGAGTATACAGATAAGAAACTGAAGCCTGACTTTGAGCCCGATGGCCAGTCCGAAGCCATTGTGCTTGAACCGAAAAATGGCACTGTCAATTACGGGCTTGATATTACTTTCGGCAATTTTGAGGGCGCGGACAGAGCGATCATCTGCTTTTATCTGACGCCGCAAAACAACAATGACAACAGCCTGGTGCTGATGAGGGAGGTCTCTGCCGCCGACCTTGTCGACGGCAGACTCACCCCCCCCATTGACGTGCCGGGTGGCTACACCAAGGCCATTATTGCGCCCATCAAGGGGGCGGGTGGAGGAAACAGCAGCTTCACCATCAAGCAGATAGATGTGACCAAGCCCGCCTGGGAACAAAGCGGCGAAATCACGGTCAATCACGGCGCGGATGGCGTTGATGGCGCGGTGACGTGGGACTGGTCCGGTGTCAAGGAACAACTGGATGGCAAGCAAGTGGAAATCAGCGGCGCCCTCGGCGCGGGCACATATACGGTAAACATTTCCGTAGATGAAGCAACGGGCGAGGTTTTTGCCAGGCTTTCCGGCGGGACGGTTGCCGACTTTTCCCTGAACGGCGCCACGCTCTTCCATGGGACGCTTGTTGGCAACACGTGGAGTATCCAGCAGTTCTACAAGTACACGGTCAACGGTGAGGAGCCAAAGTTTGACGAGGGTGTGAAGTTTCTGGTCAAGGACACGGATGGCGATGAATACAGCGCCAAGCTTCCTGTTGACATGACCCAGACCGAAGGCATTGACCGCTTTGACAATGTTGAGCTTGGTTTTTGGGATAAAAACTGGGGAGCGGATGCCTCGAAGGATGATGCAAGAGACGTGCTTACCGGTGGGAATGGCAATGATCTGATGTACGGTCGTGGCGGCAATGACATCCTGCTCGGTGATGAGGGAGAGAATTTTGTTACCGCTGAAGGCGATTCGTCAGGTATCCTTAATGGACTGCTCAGACCAACCTGGTCGTCCGGAGGCGTAGCAGCCCCAGCGGAAAATTATGACCAAATTTGGCATCGATTGAACAACTCCAAACCTAATGCAAATGTAGAAGGTTTTGAGAATGTTCAACTGGAAAAGATTTTGGCAACATTGGAGCAGCATGAAGGCAAGGGCGGCGATGACGCGCTCTTCGGCGGCGTGGGCAAGGATATACTCTTTGGCATGGGCGGCAATGACTATCTCGATGGTGGCGCGGATCAGGATATGCTCTTTGGCGGGAGTGGCAACGACATCCTGGTCTATGACAAAAACGACGCCATTATTCATGGCGGCAGCGGTATTGATATCCTGCTTGCCGGTAACGGAGCCCCCAGCCTTGCTGAAATGCTGGATTCCAACGCCAGTAACAACGGACCCTATGTCGGCGGGGTGGAGATACTGCTCAAGAGCACGAGCACCTCGCATGTGGAGAATCTCGGCATCACCAGCCTCAAGGCTTTGGAAAAATACGGCATTGAGCTCCGGGGCGATGTGCTGGTGCTCGGCGCCCTGTGGACTCTGAATGCAAGCGAAAGCGGTAACGGCTACCAGATTTATGAGTGCAAGCTGGATGACGGCAGCACGCTGCGGCTGGAAACAACGCTGGGTGAAGGCAAAATAGAGGTATTGCCGCCCGCCGACACGAATGCCGCCAACGCCGGACATGAGGTCGACGATGCCGCCGTGGCGGCGCTCGGCGCCGAGCATGCCGCCACGCAGCCGGGGGCGGATACCGAGGTCGCCGACCTCGCTTCCGGCGAGCATGCCGCGCCGCTCCAGGCCATGCGCTCGCGGCCTGTGGAACTGGCCCGTGAGGGCGCCGACGGCGCCGACGGCAACGCCGAGGCTTCTCTCGCCGGCCGCGCCGCCCCGCATGAGGCCGCTCCGGCCCAGGCCGGGGAGGCGGCCGCCCCCGCCGACGGCCTCCTCTTCAGCGCGGATTCCCCCGCCGACAGCATCTACGCGGGTGGCGACGACCTCATCGTCTACGACCCGTCCGACTATCTCATCGATGGCGGCGAGGGCATCGACTTCCTGCTGGCCGGCGCGGACGCCAGACACAGCCTTGCCGACATGCTGGGCAACTGGGAGCAGCATGGCACGGACAACGGGATGCCCATGGTGCATGACGTGGAGGTCATGCTCAAGGGCGTCGACACGAGCCTGCAGAACATGGACACCCTTGCCGAAAAATACGGCTTCTCCATGGGCCGGGACGAGAACGGGCAGGACATCCTCATCCTGGGCGACCAGTGGCAGAAGGTGGAGGGCTCGGACAACGGGACCACGACCACCTATGCCAACGGGGACATCACGCTGGAAACCACGCTCACGGTCGATACCACGAGCGCGGAGGACCATGCCGTGCAGGCCGCGGCCAACGAGCTTGCCACTTCCAACGGTTGATCAGGTTCGGCGGCGGCCTTCGGGCCGCCGCCTTTTTTTGCCATGCGCATACTCTTCATCAGCAACTATTTCCCCGGCGATCTCGGACCGCTGGCGCGTCAGCTGGCGGCAGCGCCGGGAAACGAGGTCCTCTTCGCCTCCAACCGCCAGCGCAAGGACTACGCGCTGGACGGCGTGCGGCGCGTGCGCCTGAAAAACGCCCCGCTTTTCGGCGCCGCGGCGCCCACCGTGCCGCAACTCTGGGAGGAGACGGTCAAACGGGGAGGCGGCGGCCTGCGCTCCCTGCTTGCCCTGCGTCAGTCCTGGGGCGCGCCGGACATCATCTTTGCGTCCCTTGCCGGGGGCGCCGCGTTTTTCGCGCCGCAGGCGTTTCCCGAAGCCTTTCTTGTAACCTATGCGGAAACCGGGCTGAAAAACTTCTCCCTCCTGCCGGAGGCGGCGCGCGGCACCTGGAGCCTGCTGCAAAGCGCGCTGTTTCTGCAGGCGCGCCTCTGCTTTGCCTTCAGTGAACGGCAGCGCTGGCTGTTTCCGGAGCCGGTCCGGGAGCGCATCCATCTGGTGCCGCCCTGCGTGGATACCGGGATATTTTCCCCGGAGGCGGCGTCCCCGTGGGATGCCGGGGACGATGCCGGCGCAGGGGCCGCCGCGCCGCTGCTGACGCTGGACGCCGCGGGCCTTGAGGGGCAGCGGCTGGCGGCGCTGCTGGGGCTTGGCCGCGCCGTGCTTCAGGCCCTGCCCGAGTGCCGGGTGGTCATGCTCACGGAAAACGGAAACCTCCGGCAGGCCCTGGAAGCCGCCGCCGGGGCATGGCCCGCTGTCGACCACCGCCGGTTTGCGGTGCATGCTTCCCTGCCGTTCGACCGCTATCGGGACCTGCTGGCGGCGTCCCGGCTGGTGGTCTGCCCCGGCGCCGACGCCGCGGAACGGACCTTGCTGGAATGCATGAGTTGTGAGACTCTGCTCATGGCTCGCGCCACGGCGGCCAATTTTCTGCGTCCGGGCGTCAATATGCTTGAATTGCCCGGGGCCCCGGAGGCCGCGGCGCGGGCCGTGGTCCTGACCCTCGCGCAGGACCGGCGGGAGCTGGCGCCCGTGGCCCGCATGGCGCGGCGCAACGTGCTGGCGCATTTCAGCGAGGATGCCGTGGCGCCCGCCCATCTTGCCCGGGTCATGCAGGCGCATGCCGCCTGGAAAAAAGAACGCGGCCGTGCCTGAAGCGGCCACAAGGAGTTCCCCATGTCAGATGATGCGTGCGGCCGCACGCGCCTCCAGCATCAGTGCGCCGCGGCCATTGCCGCGCAGGTCGAGAAAGCCAGCCCCGTGAGCGCGTGGCTCCTGCGCTCCGCGGGCGAGGGCATGATGCACCTCCCCGTCAAGGTCATCCGCGAGACCGACCGCACCTATGCCACGCGCTTTGCCGACAATGCGGAGATCGTCACCTGGCTCGGCGTGCTGCTCGAGTCGGAGCTGGCCCTGCACGTGGCCGCCAGGGACAACCTGCTGCCGCTGGGCAACCCCGAGATGCGCCGCCATGAGGAGCTCTATACCAACCTCATCATCCATCTGCTCCTGCTCGCCGTGGACCGCTTCATCCACGATGTCTTTCCGGAACGGAATTTCTGCGCGCTGGACTACCGCGACAATCCCCATGCCTTGACGATGACCCTTCAGGGCTGGCATTGATTGGCGCATGAACCCGCGCGACAGGCATCACCTCTGGCATCCCGACATCCTGGGCATCTTCCAGGCCGCGCAGGCGCAGCGTTCGTCCGTCACCCTGCGGTGTCACCTGCGCCTGGACGCGGCCAACGAGGCGGACGTGGCCCTGCACGGCGGCATCACGGCCGTCAGCGGCCAGGTGATCCGCTTCCGGGCCGAGGGCTACGACTTTTCCTTCAGCGACCACGCGCCGAAGGACCCGGCCTGCGCGTATGCCTTCGCCCTGGACCTGCCGCGCGCGCTCCGGGATGTCATCCGCGTGGAGTACGAGGGCCGCGCCACCATCCTTGAACGCGAGCTTGGCCGCAACAACCTTCCGAAAATACTGGATATTCGCGTTTCACTGCCCGCGAGGATACGGCGCCGCCGCCGTCATGACCGCGTCCCCTGCGGCCCCGGCCGCGTGGAGGACGCGGCCCTTGCGCTCGTGGAAGCGCCGCCCCGGCGCCGGTGCGATCTGGAGCGGCTGCTGGACGCCCCGTCCGCCGGGCGGGAGGCGCCGCGCCTGCTCAACCTCTCGGTCAGCGGCGTCTGCCTGCTGGCGGGCGAGGCCATCCGCCAGAAGCTCATGGCCGCGCAGGAGCGCTACCTGCTGTCGTTCGTTCCCTGCATTCCCGGGCGGGCGGCCCGGCCTCTGGTCTTTCTGGGACGCAAGGTGGGCGTTTATCCGCGCCCCGGAGGCTCGGCGGCGCTGCGCATCCGCTTTTGCGACGAGCTGGACGCCGGCGCCCCCGGCGAGGAGCTGCGCTGGCTGAATATCGAGCGCAACGGTTCGGCGGCGCTGTTCCGCGTTTTCCGGCGCTGGCAGGCCATGGACGCCGAGGCGGCGCTGGCCGCGCGGGAAGCGGAACGGGCCGCGCCGGAAGCGGCGGAGGATGCGGATGCCGGGGAGGGCGGCGCCGTCACGCCGGGCCTCTTGCCCGTGTCCTTCCCGGATGAGGAGCTGTAGGGCGTTTTCGCAATTTCCCTGCGAAAGCGAGCTACTTCCGGAATACCGGCAACTGGCAGAAACCCACCGGATGCTTGTGCCCCGGCAGGTCGCATTGCTGCCTGAGGTCCGGCGTCTCGACGATATGCAGCACCTCCGCGCTCGAAAGGCCCATGGTCCGCCAGGTGGCCCGGCAGGTGAGCTGCCCGGCGGCGAGGATGCGCCTGCCTTCGGGGCTTTGGCCGTCCAGCTCGATGCTCCAGCGGTGGCGGAACTCGCCGCCCGGCAGGACGGGCTCTGCGGCGTTGAGAAAACGGTGCAGGACGGGCTCGCCGTCGGCGCCGAGGATGGTGGTGTCCAGGTCCATGTTGTTCACCTGGATGCCGCCCTGATTGCGCCCCCGCATGAGCACCATGAGCAGAAGGGTCCTGCCGTCGGAAAGCAGCCCGGCCTCGGCCTCGCAGGACTGGAGCGGCACAAGCTCCCGCATGCGCTTGAGCGTGGCCTCATTCTTGCGGACGACCACATCCACGCGCGCCTGCTGCCGGGCGAGCAGGGCCTCGCGCAGGGCGCCCGCCACGGCGTCGGCGTTGAGCAGGTGGCGCACGATCCAGCCATCCGGGCCGCGCCGCATCTCGAATTCAAGGGGAAAGACCAGGTCCAGGAGCGGGTGCCTGATCTCCGTCCTGATGTGCGCCGTGTCCTCCGTGCTCTCCACCAGGGTGAGGGCCGCCGGAAGCTGGGCGAGAAAATCCGGCGGAAACAGCACAAGCGGCTGGCGCAGTTTGGCCGCGGCGTCCGGTTCGCCCTCCTTGGATGAACGGGTGGCGTCCTTTTCGAGAAGCCGTTTCAGCAGGGCGGTCTGCAACTGCTGGCGCAACTGGTGCTCCTGTTCCGGGCCGGCCATGTAAAAGGGAAAGCTCCGGCTGACAGCCTGGGCAAGGTCCGTGAAAAGCGTCCGGAAATCCACGCGCTTGGCAAGTTCTTCCGCATTGGGGGGCGACAGCGCCTCCTTGAGGCGGAGCAGGGCAAATTCGCTGGTCTGACGGTACTGCCAGGTGCGCCAGCCATAGGCGCCCCCGGCCGCCAGCGCCGCCACCAGAAGGAGCGCCGCCACGGCGGCAATGCGTTTGTGGGCGCGGGCCCTGGCCGCCAGTGCGGCCAACGGGCCCGAAAGGAACGCCGGTTTCATGGGGTCCTCCCCTCCGGGCCGCAGTCCCCGGCGCGGGCGGAAAAAGATTTGCGGCCGTATTCCAGGGCAGGTTCCGGCGCCCCGAGGCGTTCATCCATGCCGCGCCGGAGCCGCGCGCCCAGGCGCAGGGCCAGCGGCGTGACGCTGCCCCCGCCGCCGAGGAAACAGCGAAACACGCCCCACGCCCCGAGGGGCAGCTCCGTGAGCCAGTGATTGCACGCCGCCAGGGGGCTTGCCTTGCGCCAGGTATTCATGGGCGCGGCAAGGACGCTCAGGCTGGCCGTGCGGCCCGGGCCGATGCCCAGGCGGCGCAGGGCGCCGCGCACCTCCCACCAGGAGGTGGCGGGGCCGGGAAGGTGGGTGCGGGCAAGGCGCGCGCACAGCCCGGCCAGGGAGTGGCGGTTCCAGAAGGTGACGGCAAGACCGCGCCGGGCCACGCGGCGCGCCTCGGCAAGCGCGGGGCCGAGGCGGCGGGGCTCCTGAAGATGGAGGAGCACCCAGTCATAGGCATCGTCCTCCACGGGCAGGCCGTCATCCCTCCCGGCCATGATGGCCGCCGAGGGGCACCGCGCGTGCGCCCGCGCCCGCGCGGCGGCGTCCTCCTCCACCGCGTCCACCTCGAAACCGCAGGCCCAGAGGAAGGGCAGCAGGGCGCCGGTGCCGCAGTTGACGTCCAGCAGGGCGGCGTCGCGTCGCGGCCACGCGGCCAGGGCGCGTTCCAGCAGGTGGAACTGCGCTTCCAGCACAAAACGCGCCATGGCCACATCGGCCGGGCGTGACGGATCGTGGCCCGGGGGGCGTCCCTTGCCGAAGTGAGGGGCGCCCCCGGTGCCGGGCGTTTCATGCGCGTCTGCCGCAGGGCGCTTCATGGCGCATCCCTTACGGGGAACTCATCACGCCGCGCGGGCGCCATTCAGGCCACGGCGATGGCTTCGATCTCCACCAGGGCGCCGAGGGGCAGGGCGCTCACCTCCACGCAGGAACGCGCCGGGCAGGGATCGGTGAAAAAGCGCTTGTAGACTTCGTTGACCCTGGGGAAGTCGCTCATGTGGGCGATGAAGACCGTGGTCTTGACCACGTTGGCAAGGTCCAGCCCCTGGGAGGCGAGCACGGCCTTGAGGTTGCGGCAGGACTGCTCGGTCTGCGCCTCCACGCCGCCGTCCACGAGCTTGCCGGTGGCCGGGTCCAGCGGCACCTGGCCGGAAAGGAAGAGAAGTTCGCCCGCGCGGATGCCCTGACTGTAGGGCCCGACAGCCGCGGGAGCGGCGCTGGTGCTGATGACGTCCTTTTTCATGGCGGTTCTCCTTTGCGCTATGCGCTATTCATACATGGGCAGAAGCTGGAAGACGAAGAGGGTGTGGCAGACGGCCACAATGATGCCGTACAGCAGGAGCAGGGGCACAAGGCCGGCCCCGCCCGGCGCCGTGTAGCCTGCCGGGCTGAAGCGGCGGCGGCAGGCGCGCAGCAGCAGCGCCGGCACGATGACCGACCATACCGAGGCCGCCAGACCCGCCCAGCCGATGGCGGCGAGAAACCCGTCCGGCCAGACGAGGCCACAGAACATGGGCGGCAAAAAGGTCACCAGGAGCGTCTTGGTGCGGCCGAGACGGCTGTCGTCAAAATTGCAGAGGTCGGCCATATAATCGAAAAGGCCGAGCCCGGCGCCCAAAAAGGAGGTGGCCACGGCAAGCAGCGAAAACGCCTCCAGCAGCCGGAGCACGAAGCCGCTGCCCAGGTTGTGCCCGGCGGCGGCAAGCAGGTCGCCCACATTGCCGCCCTGCGCGATGACGGCCTTGAAGCTTTCGCGCGGGATGACGCCGTCGGCGGCGGTGATCCACGCAAAATAGCAGGCCAGGGCGATGAGCGTCCCGTAGCGCAGACAGGCGTTGATGCTGCGGCCATCCTTGCCGAGATACTTGACCAGGCTCGGCACCGAGGCGTGGAAGCAGAATGAGGTGAGATAGGTGGAAAGCGCCCCCCAGACAAAGATGGCCTGCCCGCCCCCGCCGCCCGCATCCAGCAGCACATCCAGCCGCAGATGGCGGAACATGCCGCTCATGGAAAGGAGGAGCGCCAGGACCATGCCGCCCATGAGCACGATGGAGAACCTGTCCACCGCGCGGGAGCTCCACCAGATGCAGGCGGCGAGCAGCAGGGCGAAGAAGAGGCTCGTGAGCAGGCGCGGGGGTTCGCCGCCCAGCACGGGCGTCAGGGCATGCTGCACCACCGATCCGCCGCCGCTCACATACGCATAGACGAGAATGTAGAGCACAAAGGCCACGGAAAGGCCGTTGATGGCCGTCCAGGCGGGGCCGAGCAATTCGCGCACCAGCGTGTGGAAGCTGTCGCCCGGCTGAAAATGCAGATTGACCTCCAGAATGGCCTGGCTGGACCGGAACATGCAAAACCAGGAAATCAGCAGCACCACGGCGGACCACGAGAACCACATGCCCGCGGAGATCATGGGCAAGCCGAGCATGCCCGCGCCGATGGCCGTGCCGGCCACCACCATGGTGCCGCCGAAAATGGGGGAAGGTCGAACCGCCATGTCCGCTCCATTCAGGAATTAAGCGATTGAAACACGCTGTGTTTCAAATCCCGCTGCCGTGTCCGCGCGGCATACGCCGCGTATGGCCGGGACGGCACAGGGCGGACCGCTCCGGCCATCACGACAGGATGGCTGCATAGTGGCAGAGAGGAGCGCCGTTGGCAAGATGCCGGGAAGCCGCCGGCGGCGCGCGGCAGTGAACGGCACGCCGCGGCGTTCGAGAGGATTTTGGCGGCTATCCGCGCAAAATGCCTTTCAATTCCGCATGAAGCGCCAGTGTGCGTTCCCAATACATCAACTGTTCTGGACAATATTTCGTCATGTTTTGTATCTCGTTTTCAACGTAAATATCCAGTGCATGTCCGAGAGTGCGGTTTTCCTCCGATGTATCAAGAAGTTTTTTGTCAGTCAGATACAGATTCTCTGCGATTTGCTTTGCCAGGCCATTGCGGGCGGAAATATTCAGGCAATAGTTTCTGATTTTTCCCCAATCTCGGGAAAGGATATGGGAGAGTATCCGCTTTGCGTTTTTGCGTGAGCAATGATCGTAATCAATACATACAAAGGAAATTTCTTTTAATGCGTTGTCGCCAAGAAAAAAACCGCATTCGTCCCTTGTGGTGGTTATGATGACATCCTCCGCATATCCATATTCATGACAGAATGCCGTGAGGCATGGTACAAGGGAAAAAGTTAAATTCTTGTCATGGATGCGCAGCCGTTTTATTTTATGAAAGAATCTGTTCTCCTTGCCAAAGGGCATGCAGTTCGTAAGATTCTCTCTCTCTCTCTCTCTCTCTCTCTCTGGTATTGAAAGGTATTTTGCAATTTTAGACAGGGTATGTGCATATTTTTCAGGATAAATATCTGACATGTCAAAAAAGAGCATTGAATCTGCTTTTTCATGTATACATTTTGTATATCCTGGGACTGAATCCATTGTTTTTGCATGGATCACATGGTCAAGAAGGCCGGGAATCCCAGAAAAGGGAAAAACAGTTGACTTTTCAAAAACGCCACTGGCAGACTGCGCGAACCACAGGATATGTGTATTGACAACACTATTAAGGCGTTCAACAGGGTCTCGTGAAAGGACGATAGCCAGGGTCTGACCCTCTAAATTTTTTAGTATACAGTCAAAAATTCCATTTTCCATATAGGCTGATGAATCAAGGATGACTCCCTTTATTCCCCCAGACTTCAAAAAAATCTCTATTTGTTCTTTTGATTTTGGATACAAGAGACATTCGACCCCTGGGAGCATGGTCAGATAGGCATGCAGCGCGTGGACTCCGGAACCGTGGGAGGCAAGGACAATGAACGCAAAGCCGCCTGACATCCTGTATCTCCTATGTCGCCGTTTGCAGGGGCACCGGAACTTATGCCGGGCGCGCCGCATGTTCTCCGGGCAATACCGCCAGAAGATTTTCTGCCAGTTGTCTGCCGGAGACATCCTTCACAAAGGCATCCGGGGGCAGGGCGGCCAGTGCGGCACCAAGGGCGGCGGCATCGCGGAACACCCCGCCGCGCGTTCCGTCGGCGCGCCTGGCGGAACGGCTCATCGTGCCGGACCTGTGGCGGGTCTCCGCTGGCGGTCCGGGCCCTCATCGCTGGGGGCGGTTCCGCCGGCGTTGCCGCCGTTTTCCGCCCTGGGGCGCTGCACATGGGTGATGTTGATATTTTTCAGAAAGTTCAGCCCGAATTCCGGATAGGCCGCGCAGGCTTCATCAAACAGCCCGGCATCGTTGCCATCCAGCTTGTCCCGGAGAAAGCTCGTCAGCACCTGATTGGCAAGCATCGAGAGCGTTCTGAAATACCGGCCCTGAAAATGCTTGTTAAACACATGGAACGCCTGCAGCTCGTTCATGCCGTGGACGCGCCAGTGCCGGTCCGGGTGCACGAACGCATTGGCGTACAGGGCGGAGGCATGCCGCCGGTACACGGACATGATCCGCGGGAGAAAGCCGATCTTGCCGGTCTCGGCATGCAGCAGGTGGCAGTACCAGTCGCCAGGGCACACATCGGCCCGAAACCATTCGGGCAGGCCCTGGGCAAAGCGCCAGCGATAGACCACGGAATTGGTCTGAATGAAATTGTTCTTGGCCAGATCCGCCAGATAATAGCGCTTTGTGATCCCCCGCGGCAGCCCTTTGGGCGGCGGGAAAATGAAGTTGTTCTCGCTGGAATTCTCAAACATCACCAGCACGGGATGGAAGCAGAGGGCGCACTCCGGATTGCTTTCCAGAAACTCCACCTGAAGCTGCAATTTCTCCGCATCGGTGAAATAGTCGTCCCCTTCGCACAGGGCGGCATAGGGGGAGGCGCAGCGGGAATACAGCGCGCGCACATTGTCCCCCGGCTGGCGGTGCGCCGGCATGAAGATCGGACAGATGGAAGGATGCCTGCGGGCATAGTCTTCCACGATGCGGCGTGTGCCGTCTGTGGAATGGTCATCCAGGATGATGTGCCGCACGGGAAACGTGGTCCGCTGCATGAGGACGCTGTCGATGCAGGCCCCGATGAAGCGTTCATGGTTTTTGGTCAGCGTCAGGACGGAAAGCCGTGGCGCCTCCGGCTGCGGGATGCCGTGGCGGACGCGCAGCGCCGCCGCGTAGGCGGGCGCATCCCCGGTGAGCCAGCCCGTGTCCCAGGCGTTTTCCAGCAGGCGCAGGCTGAATTCCCGTTCCTCCACGGGCTGCGCCTCCAGCCAGGCTTCATAGACCTTGCGGCATACAGCGGGGGCGGGGGGCGTGAAGGGGCGCCAGCCGTCAGCGGTTTCGGGTGCCGGCAGCGTCAGCGCGTGGCCGTATTTTGCCGCGATGCTTTTCATGCCCGGCGTATAGGCCGCATGCAGCGCATTGCGTCTGTCCTGTTCCAGAAAGCCGCAGTCGTCATCAAACAGCGAGCCTTCGGGAAGCAGCGGGGAAATATCATCGCTGTCACAGGGGAGGATCAGCCGCAGCCTGGCCCTGAGCCATAACGCCTCGCGGGAGTGGGGGCGCGTTTCGCGCAGGGGCGCGCACGCCGCAAACGGCACCGGGATGGCGAGCTTTTCCAGCACCGTCGCCATGCGGACATGGGCCGGACCCGTGTCTTCCAGGATGGCGCGGGAGGCCGCCATTCCCAGGAGGGCATCCAGCTGTTCCAGCCAGGTATCCCTGCCGGTCATGGCAAAGCGGTAACTGCTCTCGATGGAGTCCGCGGGCAGGTTGTAGACGATGCCGCCTTCGGCCTCGCGGGCGCGCTCACGCGCAAGCCAGACGATGCGCACCGCGGGGTCCGCCCATGCGGAAAAGCGGGCGTCGCCCCGCGTCACGGCGCGCAGTTCCTGGACTATCCGCCACATGATGGGCGGGGGAGCTGCCAGCAGGATGCCATCGCACGGCGCCAGGGCGGCCGCCAGTTCCTCCGCGAGAGCCGCAGCCCCGTTGCGGACGGCCTTCAGCTTGATGAACACCATGGCTCCCCAGCCGGCATCGCGGGAACTTTCGGCAAGCCAGGGGCAGGCGATGCCGCCCCCGGCGAGGAGCTCCCGGTTGTCACGCAAAAACTGTTCGTAGTCGCAGTTGTAATCGCCGTAATGCGTCAGCAGGAGATGGAGCGTTTTCGGCATGTCTCAGACCTCGCCCCTGGGCAGCGCGGGATTGCCGGCCATGCGCCGTCCATTGCCGCAGCCCTTGTAGACGATGCTGCCCGGCGCGAGGATATTGTCGTCACCGATGCGGCTTCCGGGCAGCAGGGTGACGTGCACGGCCAGCAGGTTGCGCGAGCCCACGCGGCAATTGCCGAGCACGAGGGAGAAGGGGCCGAAGAAGTTGGCGTCGCCCGCCACCACGTCATGGGACAGATTGACGGCCCCGTTGAAATAGTTGGCGTTGCCGATGCGGGTGTCGCAAAACAGGCAGCAGGCGCGCTGGAAAATATTGGCCTCGCCCATCCTTGCTGCGGGATTGATGTCGGCAAGCGGATGCACGAGCGTGAAGAAGGTGGCGCCGCGCGCCTTCATGGCCGCGAAAACCGTGGCGCGCAGGTGCGGGTCGCCGATGCCGATGGCAAAAACGTCGCCCTGTTCCAGGGCGTATTCTTCGGCGGCGCCCCGCAAATAACCATCGAGGTCCTTCAGATTGGGAGGATGTCCCCCCCAGGACAAAAAGCCCCCGAACCGACATTCCTGTTCCAGCCCGGCGTCGGCCGCCAGCATGTCCCTGAAGATCCAGAAGCATTCCCTGGCCGCGCCTGAGTTGCCGATGATCCAGAGGCGTCGCACTAGCGCCCCCCCGAAAGCAGAATGTTCTGCCCTGTCAGCCAGGCGGCGGCATCGGAAAGCAGAAAGGCCGCCAGTTCCGCCACATATTCCGGCTTGCCGATCCCCAGGGGATAGAGGGGCAGCTCTCTTTCCAGAAATTCCGGTCCCAGCTGCCGGCAGGTGGCTTCCATCATGGGGCCCTCCACAAGGCCCGGCGAGATGCAGTTGACGCGGATATTCCGGGGGGCCGCCTCCCTGGCAAGGCATTTCGCCCCGGCCACCAGGGCGCCCTTGGCCGCGGCGTAGGCGCCCTGTCCGGGGTTGGGGGCCACGGCGGCCGCCGCGGCGATGTGGACAATGGCCGAACCTGCCCCCGCGTTGACACGCTTGTCGCAAAACGCGCTGCTCAGGATGAGCGGCGCATGGCAACAGATGTCGAACAGCTCCTGCACCCGTTCGCGCGCATAAAAGGCCATGGGCGCATTCCAGGTGCGGCCCGCCGAACAGACCAGGCCGCGCAGGGGGCCGTATTCCCCGCGCAGGGCCTGAAGCCAGGGCTTGAGGCCGTCCATGTCCGCCACAAGGTCACGCGGCACGGGATGCACCCGTTCGGGCGCCCGCGCCATGGCGCGCGTCTCGACAAGGCGCTCCCCGTCCC
This sequence comes from uncultured Desulfovibrio sp., assembly GCA_900547595.1. Taxonomy (GTDB): domain Bacteria; phylum Desulfobacterota; class Desulfovibrionia; order Desulfovibrionales; family Desulfovibrionaceae; genus Desulfovibrio. Next base: position 18,906 of record URHE01000009.1, on the reverse strand, counting down.
GGCCGCTGGCAAGCACCGTGGCCCCTGCCGCATTGAGCTTCAGGGCGATGGCGCGGCCGATGCCGGAACTGGCTCCGGTCACGAGGATGCGGTCATCGGCGCTGAAGGCGCTCATTCTTCGAAGCCCGGAATCAGGCGCCCGATGTCGCCTACGGTTTTCATGCCCCTGAGCTGGGCAAAGGTGGCCTGCGTGCGGTGCTCCACATCCAGATAGGCGATGAGCGCCATGATGGCCATGGAGTCCCACTCTTCAATGCTTTCCAGCGGGGTTTCCGGCGTGAGGTCCATATCCGTCTGGATCAGTTCCGTGAAAATTCCGATAAAGCTATCCGCGTTCATGCTGTCCTCCCTGAAGCTGTTTGCGCCAGGCATCCATCCAGACCTCGGGCGTGGGCGGAGCTTCCGGCCTGGGCACGTTGATGACGGGCGCGCAATCGCACTGTTCCGCATCCCACAGGCAGGAGGCCCAGGAAAGCCCCACGCCGTAGCCGCAGAGCAGGAGCCGTTTGCTGCCGGTGGTGCCGGCTTCGCCAAAAAGGTCGCACAGCGTGGCGGGTATGGAGGCGGAAGACAGATTGCCATAGCGGGAAAACGTTTCGCTGGGCGTTTTTTCCGGCGGCAGGCCCGCTTTTTTGGCGATTTCGGAAAGTATCTGGCGGTTGGCCTGGTGCAGGACGAAATACGCTATCTCCTCCCGCGTTGCGCCCGCCCGCTCCAGGTGGGCCGCGATATGCTGCGGGACCACGCGCAGGGTGAAGGCAAAGACGGCCTGCCCGTCCATGTAGGGGTCAGTGGCGCGCCAGGGCACGCCCTGGGCGTCCGTCACCTCCTCAAACAGCGGTCTGTTTTCTTCAAACGCATGATGGAACGGCACCCGGCCGCGCCCCACGGGCAGGATGATATGGCCGTGGCCCGTGCCGTCCGTGCCGATGGAAAAGGTCAGCGGTGCCGCGGCATCGGCGCGGCTCACCAGGGTGGCGCTGCCGCCGTCGCCGAAGATGGGCGCGATGACGCGGTTGCGCCTGTCCCTGGGCTGCGCCGACGCATCACCGGCAAGCAGCAGCACGTTGCGGCAGCCGGAATTGATCATGCCTGCGGCAAGCCACAGGCCGTAGACATAGCCGGAACACCCCTGGTTCACGTCAAAGGCCGCGCAGGTTTGCGGCAGGCCAAGACGCTGCTGCAGGATGCACGCCGTGGCGGGCAGGTCATAATCCGGCGACTGGCTGACAAAGATGAGGGCATCCGTCTCGTTGCGGCAGGCGGGGTGCGCCTCCAGCAGGGAGCGCGCGGCCGCTGCGCACAAGTCGGAGGCCGTCTGTCCCGGCCAGGCCAGGCGGCGGCGGTCGGTGCCGATCATGGCGCGCGCGCGGTTGGCCTTTTTCAGGCTGTTGTCATAATACTCCAGTTCGTCCTCGATGCGGATCTCCTGATCCGGCACGGCGGCGCGCACCGCCCTCACGCTTGCATGGGGGATCGTTACAAACATGTCCGTTCCTCCGGGGATGCCTGTGCGCCGGACCTGTCCGGAAAAATGATGTCCGACCGGATCGCGGTCTGGTACTTCAGCACATGCGCGAGCATGCCGTCCAGCACTTCCGCCGTGAGCGGGTGCGGCCTGACGCCCAGCTCCCTGAGTCCTGTATAGGTGGGGTTGTAGTAGTGCTCCTCCGCTTCGGTGCGGGGATTGGGCACATGCTCGACCGTCACGTCCAGTCCCCGCCGGGCCCCGGCCTGGCGCACAAGATGTGCCAGTTCCATGACGCTGAAGGTTTCGGTGATCTGGTTCAGTATCCTGAGTTCGCCGCGCGAGGCCGGTTTTTCGACCGCCACCTGAAGGCACTGCATGGTGTCCCTGATATTGATGTATCCCCGCGTCTGGCCGCCCTTGCCATAGACGGTGAGGGGATAGCCGGCAACGGCCTGGACGATGAAGCGGTTCAGCACCGTGCCGAACAGATCGTCATAATTGAAAAACGGCATCAGTTCGGGGGCAAGGGCGCTTTCCCGCGTTTCAATGCCGTAGACGGGCCCCTGCATGAGGTCCGTGACGGCAAGGCCGAACGCGCGCACAAAATACCACATGAGATCGGTGTCCATGATCTTGGTGGTATGATAGACGGAAGAAGCCTGCCGCGGATACAGAAAGGTATCCCTGCGCCCCTTGTGCTCGATTTCCAGCCAGCCTTCCTCAATATCGATATTGGGCGTGCCGTATTCGCCCATGGTGCCGATGTGGACGATCTGGCTCTCGGGGGAAAGGTCGCGCACGGCGCACAGCAGATTGGTGGTCACGCCGAGATTGTTGATGACGGTAAAGGCCGTGCTTTCATGCCGCAGCAGGGAATACGGGGCCGAGGGCTGCTCGGCGAGATGGAGCACGGCCAGCGGCCTGCCCGGCCAGGGGGTCCCGGTCAGTTCCTCATAGCCCTCGGCGCCGAACAGGGCGCGCATGCTGGCCGCCACCGTCAGGTCCGCCTCCGCCACATGGATCTTTCCGCCGCCATGCTCCCGCCAGGCGGCGCTCCGCTCCGGCAGGCGCGGGACCGGGGCGAGGAAGTCGATGCCCTCCTGACGGCAGGCTTCACGGCGAAAGTAATTATCCGCCACCGTGACGGCATAGCCCAGGGCGGAAAAATGCATGGCCGCTGTCCACCCAAGGTAGCCGTCCCCGCCGAGGATGAGGATATGCTTCGGGTCCATGGCTCAGTTCCTTCCGGTGCAGGAGGAGGGGAGCAGCCCGCTGGCCTTGAGGTAGGCCGCGATTTCCGCCTGCGACATCAGCGGCTGCCCGCTGGAACGGTAGATTTCTCCGCGGGGATGTTCACTGGCGTTGGCATACCGGTACTCGATGGGATACAGGTTTCTGAATGCGGGCAGGATGACGTAAAAGTTGTCCAGATGCAACGTTCTGCCGCTTTCCTCCTCTGTGAGCAGCTCCTCGTAGCATTTTTCGCCGGGCCTTGAGCCGATGATGCTGATGGCGATGTCCGCGGGATCGCGCCCATATACCGGCGCCAGCAGTTCGATCATCACCCGGGCGAGATCACCGATGCGCAGGGCCTGCATCCGGGAAACGAACACCTCGCCGCCCAGGGCGAGGTCCACGCTCTCCAGCACCAGGTTCACCGCCTCGCGGGTGTTCATCACAAAGCGGGTCATGTCCGGGTCGGTCACGGTGACAGGGCCGCCATTGGCGATCTGCCGCAGAAAAAGCGGAAAGACCGAGCCGTGCGACCCCAGGACATTGCCGAAACGGGTGGAGGAGAACACCACCGATGAAGCGGCGGCCTGCGCGGCGCTCATGAGGCGTTCGCCCATGAGCTTGCTTGTGCCCATGACGTTGGTGGGGTTCACCGCCTTGTCGGAGCTGGTGAACAGCACCTTGCGCGCCCGCGCGGCCGTGGCGGCGGCGATGACATTGGTGACGCCGAGGATATTGGTCTTGACGGCCTCGGTGGGCGAAAGTTCACAGGAGGAAACATGCTTGAGCGCCGCCGTGTGGATGATGGTGTCCATTCCGGCAAACAGGGTTTCCAGCCGGCGTTCGTCGCGCACATCGCCGAAGGCGAAGGAAAACGGGGCGGCATAGGTGCGTTCCAGGGCAAAAAGGCCGCTTTCATTGTTGTCAATGCCCAGCACCTGGTCAATGTCCGTCCGTTCGGCCAGCACTTCCAGAAGTCCCTGGCCGATGGTGCCGCAACAGCCGGTGATGACGATTCTTTTCCCCATGCCGCATTTTCCCGTGGACAGAGCCTGGTTAGAAGGTGGTTTCGAGCTTCCGCGCGGAGATATGGATCAGGCCATCGATATGCATGTCAACAATGTCGAAGCCGGCGTTCCTGATCATACCCCGGAGCACCCGGGGCGTGAAATAATAAAAGTGGCCCATGCCGAAAAGCTGCCAGAGTTCCCCCTTGGCGGCATGATCCGGGCAGCCGAGATACAGGGTCTTGAGGTGGAGCATGCCGCCTGGGCGCAGCATGGCGTGCGCCGTGAGCAGATCATCGAAGGGCGTATAGGTGTGCTCCAGATAGTCCAGCATGGTGACGATGTCGTATCGCGCCTCCATGGCAAGGGCGCGCGTGGGCGCGTCCGTCACCGTGAAGCCCTGCCGGCGCAGCATCTGTACGCAAAAGTCGTTGACCTCGTTGCCCGATGCCGTGAGGCCGAGCTTGCGGAAGGCGTGCAGCAGCGTGCCCGCGCCGAAGCCCACGTCAAAGACGTCACGCGCGCCGGGGCTGGCGCGCAGGAATTTCTCCGCCATGCCGTCATGGATGGCCTGGACATCCGGGCGGTTGAGCTTGCGCTGGTAAAAATATTCCCCGTATTCCCTGATGGCCTGGATGGCGCGGGCTTCCGTGGGGCGCGGGCTGTTGAAGACCAGGCCGCAGTTCCTGCAGCGGACAAGGCGGAACCTGTCACCGCCATACCACGGCACCGCATCCGAGATCATGTACTGGACAAGGTCCGGGGAGCCGCAAAAGGCGCAGTCGGGATGCTCGATATTGATCCTTGTCGTCAGCGGCTCGGTATTGGCGCGGTAGGTGCTTTCGCCGCGTTGCGTGCGCGCCCGCCGTTCGCGCACGGCTTCCGGAAACACCGCCTGCACATCGCCGGGGTGAACGGTTTCCAGCCATGCGCGCTCGTCAACGGGCAGCAACGTGCCGGTCATGCCGAGCTCTGTGCGCAGGCGGTGACTCATGACCGTTGCCAATCCGCTGAAAAGAATGCACGGCAGATTCTTGTACCGCGCATCAAGTTTCCGGGGGTCGACAACATTTATTCCATCCACTGTGTCCCGCCCGTCAGGGGTGTCCAGCAGCATGCCCACCGGATGGAGGTGCGAGAACATTCCCTTGAACCTGGCATAGGTGACGCCGCAACCATAAAAGAGCACATCGCCGGACAGGGCCTGCGCCTGCCGCTCCAGCCGCTCGGCCCATGCGAGTCCGTCCGCCGCATCCCAGCCGTCGGTGAGGATGTCCCCGGGCGTCTCCGGGTACCTGCCGGCGTTTTCCCGCCCGCGTTCCAGGGAGTGTTCAAGAAACGCCTCCCAGCGATCATACACGGCGCCCGGCTCGAAGCGTTCCGCCGCGGCGAAAGCGGCATGCCCCAGCTCCCGTCCCCGGGCCTCATTGTCCATCAGTGACGCCAGTGACGCGGCGAGCGCGTCCGCTCCGGGCTGCGCCAAAAGGCCGTCCACGCCATGCCGGATAAGCGTGTTGACGCCCACACTTGCGGCAAAGCCCACCGAGGGCGTTCCCTGGCACATGGCCTCGCATACGCAGTTGGGCAGCCCCTCGCTCAGGGAGGTGATGCAGTGGATGCGCGCATCGGCATAGAACCGCTCCATGTCCTCCACATTTTCGAGCAGGAGGACGCGGTCTTCGGAAAAGTCGGCATGGATGCGCTCTTTCAGGCGTTCATAGTGGCGTTCCTCCCTGGAGGGGCGCGTGGTGCACAGGACGAGCCGCCAGTCAGGGAAGCGGGGCGCCAGCAGCGCAAAGGCGTCGAGCATGGCCCCGGCGTTCTTGTTGGCCTTGGCACACCCCACATGAAGAATGGTTTTGGGGCGCGCGCCGTAGTCCCGCGGTGCCGCCGCGCGCGCGAAGGCATTGGGAAAGGCGTCGGCCAGCGGGCGCAAGTCCGGCGGCAGGCTCTCCATATACCGGGGCTGGGTGAAGCGGATCCCGGCGGCAAGGGACAGGATGTCCGCCCGCATCTGTCGGGCGTTGGCGGCATTGCCCCAGTTGTCCGTCAGGACGCGGCCGGGGTTGGAACATTCCTGAAAAGCCAGGGGAATGCCAAGGTCGGCGAGCATCCGGACATGCTCCTGCACATGCCATTTGGCGTAAAATACAAGGATGATATCCGGTTTGAGCTCCACGATCCTTTTGCGGAGATGCGTCTGGGAGATGAACGATGCGTCATAGGTCAGCAGCGGTGCGTCGGGGGGGACCGGATAGCAGGGGCGTCCGTCGTTGTCCGTGATGTCAAAAGCGTACGCCACGCCATGCCCCCGTTGCCGCATGGCCATGCCGAGGCCGCTGGCCACGCGCTCCGCGCCGCCCTTGCCGTCTGCGAGCGTTGGAATGAAAAACAGCAGGTTCACTTCCGGCCTCCGGATGTCAAAAACCAGTCCACTGTCGTCCCGATGCCTTCTTCCAGCCCGATGCGCGGTCGCCAGCCCAGCATGGCCGCGGCCTTTGCCGGGTCCGCATAGTTTCGCGGCATGTCTCCCAGGCGCGGCGCGTCGTAGCCGACCGGCGGGACGGGTATGCCCCTGTCCGCAAGAGCCTTGCGCAGGCATGCCGCCAGTTCCAGCAACGTGTGCTCGCGGCCGGTGGAGATCTGAAACACTTCGCCGCCGACGCCCTCGGCCCTGGCGGCGCAAAGGATGGCGCCGACCAGGTCCTCCACATGCAAAAAATCCCGTGTCTGCGAGCCGTCGCCGTAAATCCCCCATTCCCGCCCCCGCAACGCGCTGCCAATGAACTTGGCGACCACACTGGTCTTGTGGGCCGACCAGGGGCCATAGACATTGCTGAACCGTAAAACCACCGTATCCACGCCGAAACAGTGCGCATAGGCGGAGCAATAGCCCTCACCGGCCAGTTTGCTGGCGCCATAGGGAGAAATGGGCCTGGGCACCGTTGTTTCCGTCACCGGCGGCGTGGCATTGCCCGTCGGGGCGCCGCTGGAGGCGAAAATGAAGCGGCGCGCGCCCGCGTGCCGGGCGGCTTCCAGCATCTGGAATACTCCCAGGGCATTGGCCTGAAAATCCATGACAGGGTCGGCCACCGATGTGGGCACGCCCGTATTGGCCGCCAGATGCACGATGATATCCACATCCCGGCAGGCAGCCTGTGCCGCGTTTTCGTCACGAATATCGCCCTGCATAAACTGCGCCACGCCGGGCACGGGCGCGGCGGCCCCCGTGGAAACGCGCTCCACGGCGCAGACCCTGGCAAGGTCTTCCGGGCCGCAGACGCTGCAATTGTCAAGAACGCGAATTGCGGCGCCCGCGGGGATGAGCCGGGTGACGAGATTTCTGCCGATGAAGCCGCAGCCGCCGGTAATGAGCCATGTGGACATAACTGTCTCCAGAAGATCGGAACGCGTCCCCGCCTTCAGCGGGGGCCGCGCGGGTCAGACAAAAACTTCCGTCAGGGGAACTTCCCCGGGGGCCAGCAGCGCGTCAAGCTCGGCGCGCGCCGCCCCCCAGGTGTGGGCCGTGGGGGCTCCCCGCCGGACACACAGGTTGAACGGATCGACCCTGAGATGGGCCGAGGCCGGGGCCAGCGACATTGCCCGGGACAAAAAGGCCACGTCCGCGTGCGCGTTGGCCTCGTCCAGAAAGCCCAGACGCAGGGCAAAGTCCCGCCGCGCGGCCCAGGAGGCCCCGGTATATCCCAAAAGGCGGTAGGTGGCGCTTCCGAGCGCAAGGACCGTGGCATCCTGGGGGACGGCATCCAGAGCGGTGACGCGCGCGGCGCGGTCGTCAAAGCTCATCCAGGCGCGGGCATTGCTCAGGGAATCGATGGCAAGTTCACGGAAATGCAGCATCCTGTCCGCGACGTACCGCGCTCCGTAAAGATCGTCATCATCCAGTCTGAACACGCAGTCGCCCCGGGCCTCCATGATGCCCGCATTCATGGCCATGCCGGCGGCATGTTCGGGCGGCACATGGACCAGGCGCACGTCCGGGCGGTCAGGCTCAGGCATCCGGTCTTTCCGTCCGTTGAACACATAGACCAGCTCCTTGTTGGGCCAGGTCTGCGCCTCATACTGCGCCATGACCTGCGCGAACCTGTCGGGCCGCATGCTCGGCGTGATGATGCTGGCCCGCGGCATGGGGAAGGGGTTTTCCCCGATGCCGAGCCACTGGTGGATGGCGGCCATGCGGCGCGCGAATGTGTGCTCCTCGTGGCTTGCGCGCCACGCCAGATGCGCGGCCCGTTCCCGCTCCAGGGGGCGGCTGCGGAGTTCTTGCCAGTATTCCGCCGCGTCCTCCGCGCTGGAGAAGGTGTGGGCCACCTCCGCCACAGGGCCCGCAACAGGCCCCACATGGAGGACCGGCAGCCGGCAGGCGGCGGCCTCGAGCGCGCGCTGCTCCCAGGCGGGCGCAAAGCCCTCCTGCGCGGTGGCCACGGAGAGATAGGCCCCGGATTCCTTGTAGAGCTCCTGTATTTCCGTGCCGGAGAACGTGCCCAGAACATGGGGCGTGAACGGCGCGGCGGCGGAACGCGCAAAGTTGTAGGGCGGCGTGAACATGCCAGAATCCACAACAGCCAGGGCCCTGTCCTTAAACGGGGCCACGGCATCCCGTGTTTCGCTGAAACGCGCGAGGCGCGCGATGCCGTCGAAGACGATCCTGGATGACGGCGGCTCAAAGCGCGGTCCGCTGACCGGGGTGAAGCGCTCCGGGGCAAATGCCTGCGGCAGGAGGCGCGGCGTGAATCCCCTGTGCCTGAGCAGCACAAGGGAACGCTCATCCGCGCAGGCAACAATGGCAAATGCGGAAAGCGCCTCCATGAAACAGGGCAGCATCTCCGGGCCAAGCGTGTGCCAGAACAGCGACGGGATGCCCTTTCGGGCCGCGTATTCCGCCATGTCGCGCACGAGCGCCTTGCCGCCCGCGGCATGGGGGAGCTGCGGCCATGCCCTGCGGCTGTCATGGACGCAGGATTCCACAAGCAGGTAGTCCGGGGCGGCGTCCAGGATGCGCCGCCAGTTGCCGGGCGCGAGCGGCATGCAGGCCGCATGCCACGCAAAGCCCTCAACGCACCGGGCGCTTGCCAGAAGGGCGATCCTGGCGCACCGGCGGGGAGCAAGCGGCAGGGCCGTGAGAGACGGCGTTTCCGTGCGGGGCATCTCATAAAAATAGACGCCGGAATCCTCCGGGGCCACGGCGACAGCGCCCCCGCTCTGGCCGATATGCGCCATCCTCGCGCCAGCGGTCGATGCCCGGACGATCATTGGATGCGCGCCTTTTCCAGCAGCCGGCGCAGCCGCTCCTTGCGGCGCTTGCACCGGCGTCTGGCGGTTTCCTTCAGCGCCTGCAACTCGCGCGCATGCCGTTGGCGCAGATCCTCAAGCGCATTCTGACAGCGGATGCGCAGGCTCTGATTGTGCAGGAAAAGCCGGGTGGCGAATTCTTGCCTCTGGCACAGTAGTTCCCGCTCCGCCATTTCCAGGGGGGCTTCCGTGGCCGCCCCGGCATCAGGCGCGTCCGTGGCGGCCGCTTCCTCCGCCACTGCCCGGGCATGCGCCAGAAGGCGCCGCGCCTGCGCGTCCAGTTCTCCGCAGTCGAGGCAGTCAACATACTGCCAGCCATTCTGTGCTTCCTGGGCATGCCGCGCCGCCAGCGCGGTTTCGCGCAGAACGGCCCAGGAGGTCCGGCCCGCGGCATAGTCCGTTAGGGCCGCGTGCAGCCGGAGGGTGCCCGGTGAGAGCCTTTCCCCGGCAGGGGGCGCGGACGGCGCGGGGAGCGGCGGTGGGGGCGGCGCCTCCGTGCCGGTGATTTCCGCATACACCCCGTGCCACACCGCGGGGCTCAGGGCATCCATATCCACGCAGCGGAGCCCCTCGTGGCTGTGGACGATGGCGGCCGCCGCCACATTGCGCCAGACAAATTCGGCAAGCGGCGCGGGCACGCCTCGTTCCTGCCGGAGCCGGGCCACTTCTCCGGCCGGATGGGAAAAGAAAAACCATGCGGCCCAGGAGACGCCGAGCATGCCCGCGGCCTCCACGAGCAGGGGCAGGGCCAGCGCCCCCATATGGTCCGCATAGACAAAGGGCGCGCCCACAGCTAGGCTTTGCCCCAGGCAGCGCGCGAAGGTTCCCGCGTAGTACGCCCGGGCTTCGGGTGACAGCAGGTCAGCGGGGATCTCGGCAATGGGGGGCAGCCCAAACTCCCCGAAATAGCGGCGCAGCGCCTGCCATTGCCAGAGATGCCCATGATCCGGCTGATGCCGGACGATGGCGCGGTTGGCAAGCTCTGGCCTGGGTTCCCCCACATTGAGCCCGCTGCCGCGCAGGGCCCGGGCGACGGTGTAGACGCCGCCACCTTCGCTTCCCAGCAGAAAAATCAGTTGTGCCGCGTCCATGCGTGTCCTTCCTGAAAAACAGCGGGGGAGCGGTTGCCTTGCGGCGCTCTCTCCGTCACATCCTCAGCGCCTGCGCGCCGTCACAAAAAATTCCCGGTTTTGCTGCTGGCAGCGGATGTTGCCAAGGCCGCGTTGCGCCAGCATGGCGAGGAAAATGTCCGGAGAATCCTGCCTGTTGAAAAAATGTCTGCCCATGCCTTTTCCAAAACCGGACTGCCCTGTCAATACAATGACGGATACGCCCGGACGCCGGTGGCCATTCCGCGCGTGCGCTGCCCGTTGCCCGGACGGCGGGTATGCGGCCCCGGAACGGCGGGAAAATATGGCACAGACGTCAGCAATCATGCCAAACTCGTGCCAGGAGGTCGAGCACAATACGGCGCGGCCCGGCAAAGGGCATGGCAGACGGTCTGCGGGAACCCGTCTCCACGGAACCGTGCCCCCACAACTCCGGCTGGTTTCCCTGCAAAACAGAAAACATGCCCGGGCTGATGTCCAGCCGTGCGCGTTCTTGTTCTCATGCGGCTTCGCAACAGACGCAAAGGGGGGCGTGGCGCACTCCCGCCAGCGCCGCCCGTGTGCCATAAAAAAAGGGGCCATGGCCGTTGCCATAACCCCTTGAAATCTGGTGGAGAAGAAGGGATTTGAACCCTCGACCCCCGCCTTGCGAAGGCGATGCTCTCCCAGCTGAGCTACTTCCCCACAGGTGAAATTGCCTTGTAGTCCCGACGGCGCTTCTTGTCAAGCGGCAAATGCGGGACTGGAGGCGGCCCCGAACGATATTTCCGTCCCGGCTGGCGCGGGAAATATTTTACCGGAACAGGCGCCAGGTTCCCTCCACGATGCCGCCGAGGACATCCACAAAGCCGGAGGTGATGCCGCTGATGGTGTTCAGGATCAGCTTGCCGGCGCCGATGGACGTTTTGGGCTTGTCCAGATTGCCGTAGAGGCGGAGCGGAAATTCCGGCAGGCCCTTCATATTGATGGTGAAGTTGCAGTCCAGTTTCTTGTCGACGAGGTTGATGCTGCCGCCGCCGGTGGCCGCAAGCGTGGGCCCCTGAATGCGGAAATTGTCGCTGTGCGCCACGCCGCCCCTGATGGTGCCCGACGCGGCGGCGAGAGAGAAGCGCGTGGGCTGTCCCTTGAGTTCGCCATTCTTGGCACGGGACTGGTAGGAGCCGTTGTGGACGCTGAAGCTCCAGTCGCCGCTCAGGGCGGAGGGCAGGCGTCCCGGGCCGAGATCCCGGGCACGCATGGTGGCTTCAAGCGTGGCCTGGCCGGTGAGGACCGAGTCGAGTTTTCTGTCCCGGGTGGCGGCGCCGAGATCGAACGCCGTGACTGAAACGCTGGAATCGAAGGCCACGGCCTTGCGGAAATCCACGGTGCTCCTGCTGTGGAGCGTGGCCCCGTAAAACCGCCCCTTGCCCGGGCCGAGTGTGAGCCTGCCCCCCGAAAGGGAGGCGGGCATGACCATGTCCCGCAGGCGGAAACGCCAGCCGCTGAGTTCGCGCACGCGCAGCTCGCCCCTGGCGTCGAAATCGCGCATGAAGGGCACTTCCCATGCCGCCGGGCGGCCTGCCGTTTTGGCGGTGGCGTGGTTCGAGTCCATCAGGCGCGCCACGTCAATGGCGTCCGAGGCGAGGGAAAATTCCAGGAAGGGGCGCCCCTGACGGCGGGACAGGGCAAGCGAGCCGGTGGCGGCCAGTTGCGCCCCCGTGACATGGAGTTTGCCGAGACTGAGCATCTCCGGCCTGGCGGAGAGTTCCGCCGTAAGCGACAGGCTGTGCAGCGCCGGGGGCAGACGCGGCTTCCCCAGGCCGAGCAGCGCCAGGGTATGGGCAAGGTCGGCGCTGCGCGCGCTGATGGCGCCCTGCAGGGAGGGCGTCTTGCCGTCGAGGACGAGGTCGCCGTCGATGACGGCGCCCAGCGTCTCAAGCCGCAGCCCGTTTGCCGTGAGCCGCTTGCGCGCGCTCTGGCAGCCGAGCGCGGCGTTCCAGGAGGCGCGGAGTTCGTGGGGCAGCCCGCACAGGGCCGGGCTCAGGCGCAGGTTGCCGCTGGCGGAGGTTTTCTGAAATTCCATGCCCGCGCCCGCGTCGGTGGCGCCGAACCAGAGCCTGCCATCAAGGGTCGCGCTGCTTTCCAGGTCGGGAGTTTCCAGCCGCGTGTTCCAGGTGCCGTCGAGCCCCAGCCGCTTGCCGCGCCAGACGCCGGAGCGCAGGGCGAGCTCCAGCCCCAGCTGGGAAAACTTCACGCCGTCCGCTGTCAGCCCTCCGGTCAGGGCGCCCTGTTCGCCGCGCACGCTGAGGCTGCCGCGCAGGCGGCTCAGGAATACATCGAGCTGCCGGCTCTGGCTCTGGATGCTGATGTCGGCGCGAAAACGTCCGCTGCGGAAGGGGAGGACGGGCATGTCCTTCGCCAGAGGGGCGCCGTTCACCCCGCGGACCTGGGCCGTGATGGCGTAGGGCAGGGCGGCGCTGCCCCCAAGGATGCACTGGCCGCGAAAGCTGCCCCCATAGAGGCTCGCCCCGGCGTCGATGAGCACATCTTCCAGCCCGTTCCTGTCCAGCTTGCCGGGGTGGATGCGCGTGCTGGCCGCCGTGATGGACAGGGGGCCATAGCGCACCGTGTCCGCGTTCAGGCGGATGTCGTAGCCGATGCCGGTTTCTCCCGGCCTGAGCGGCTCGCCGGGCAGCGGCGTGAGCGGCGGATGGAAAAAATGGACGGCTTCCGGCGGCTTGCCCACGGATTCGGGGATGGCCAGGCCAAGATCGACGGTCTTTGCGCTGAGGTCGAGCGTGACCACCGGCGTCTTCCACGAGGGCACGCCGCCGCGTCCCGTGAAGCGCGCGCCCGTGCACAGGGCCGAGATGCGCGGCGCGTCCAGCCCCGTATCGTCAAGATGGAAGTCGATGCTGCCTTCGGTGATGTTGTCCAGCGCCAGTTGCAGGCCGGGCGCGAGATTGCGCGCGAAGCCGAGCCATTGGGTCAGGCTGGCGCGGTGCAGGAGCAGGCGGCCATCCAGAGCCGGCCCCCGCCGTCCCTCCGGCAGGCGGAGCGTGCCGTCCAGGCGGCCGCTGTCCGCGCCAAGGGCCAGCATGACCGCGCGCAGGCTCACTTCCCGGCTGCCGTGGGCCATGGCGGCGGCGCCGTCCACACTTAACGGCACGATCTCGCCGCATGCGCCGCCCAGGGCGAGATCGGCCGCAATGGCGAAGGTCCCGTTCCAGCCGCCCGGCTGTCCCTGAAAGGTCAGCGTGAGGCGCCCGGCGCCCGGCCAATCCCTGCCGCGGAGCGTGGCGCCGAGTTTGAGGTCCGGCGTGGCGGTCAGCGGGGCCGTGAGATCGCTTGCCCCCTCCAGGCGGAACTGTTCCAGACGCGCCGCCGTGCCCGCCCGCGTGGCATAGCTCAGATTCGGGAACTGGAGCGAGCCCCTGATGCCGCCGGAAGGCGTCCCCTTGAGGCGGCACTGGAGCCCGCGCACATGAAGGCTCGTGCCGTCCGGGTCTGTGAGGCGCGCGTCTCCCTGGATGATCTCCAGGCGGCAGGCGGTTTCCAGAAAGCCCAGCGGAGCCGGGGACGGCGCGGCGTTTTCCCCTTGGGAAAGAAGGGCGCGCAGGCGCCCGGCGAGCTGTTCCGGCGACCCGAGAGGTTCGGAAAGCCGCACGTCGAGGTGCGGACGCACAAGCGTCACGCTCCAGGGGGAAAAAACGCCGCGCAACAGGGCGAAGAGATCGGGACGCACCGTGAGGTAGGCGGCGGAAAACCGCAGGCCATCCCCTTCCACCGCCACATTGCTCACAGCCACGGACGGCGCGGGCAGCAGGCTCACATCCACGGCGCTCATGCTGAACGTGAGTCCGTGGTCGCGGGCGGCCGCGCCGAGATACCGGTTTGCCAGCCCGGCCGGATCGCGCTGGAGAAACCAGCAGGCTGCGCCCATGAGCGCGGCAAGGACAAGAAGCGCCACAAGGCAGATGCGGAGAAAGAGGCGCAAGGGGCGACGCATGGCGTTCCTGCGATATGCGGCGGACGGGATTTCCGGACGGCGTGACGCCTTGACGCCGCCAACCATGAACAGTATCTTGGAAATAGTATGCAATCTTGTCCATATTGGCAACCGCGTCCGCGCGCGGCCAGGGCGGAGACTCATGCAACGACTTCTCTGGATCGGCAGTCCGTTTTTCTGTCCGTCGCTCAAGGAATGCGGCTGGCAGGAGGTGGCCTTCCACAATTTTGAGGAACCCCGCGTCTATGGCTGGGACGACCTCGTGCGCCTGGCGGGCTTTGTGCCGGACGTCCTCGTGGTGGCGGACAAGAGCCGGCCACCCTTTGTGCTGGGGATGGAGGATTTTCCCTGCCTCACCGTCTTTTACAGCGTCGATTCGCATATCCACGCCTGGGAGTCCATGTATGCCCAGGCTTTTGACGCCTGTCTCGTTTCACTTGGGGATCATGTGGAGCGCTTCGCGGGGCCGTTTCTCGCGGCGGACAGGGTCTGGTGGTCGCCGGCCTTCGCCCATGAGGAGGACCAGCCCCGGCCGGACCTGCCCAAGCGCTGGGACTGCCTGTTTGTCGGCACGGTCAATGCCGCGAACATGCCGCGCCGTGCCGCCTTCCTGCGGGACCTGGGCAGCCGCCTGCCCGGCCTGCACGTCACGCGCGGCAACTACCGGGAGCTGTTCCCCCAGGGGCGCGTCCTGCTCAACCAGTGCGAGCACGGCGACCTGAATTTCCGCGTCTTTGAGGCCATGGGCTGCGGCGGCTGCCTGGTGACGCCGCGCGTGGGCCACGGCTTTGGCAAACTGTTTGTGGATGGCGAGCATCTGGTGGGCTATGCGCCGCATGATGCGGGGGATGCCCTCTACCGCATCCGTTTCCTGCTGGAACATCCCGATCTCATCACCTATATCGGCGAGACGGCTCTGGCGGAGGTCAATGCCAGACACCGCGCGCGGCACCGGGCGCAGGCGCTCACCGATCATCTGTGCGACATCTGGATGCAGGGCGTGGAGACGCTGGTGGCGGCACGCAGGGAACGGGCGGCGGCCGTGCGCCGCAACTGCCTGAGCGTGCCCTATCTGCTCTGGGCGCGGGAGGTGCCGCAGCCGGAACTGAAGGCCGCCTATCTGGATGCGGCGCGGGGAAGATTCGGTACCGGCGGGGGGATGTCCCCTGCCGGAGCGTGAAAGGCCGTCAGAGAGGGGCCCCGTAGCCGTCAGGCAGGCCGCCGTCCATGCGGTCGGCGGGACATTCTGAAGGGCTACATGCCCCGCTGCCGGTCGGCATCGGGCGCGGGCACCCCGGCGGGATCAAAATGGAGTTCCAGCGCGGGATCATGCCCTGTCCGCGCGCCGGAGGGGGCGTGGGGCGTTCCCGGTTCCTCAAAGCTCAGGCGCAGGAGCGGGTCCCGGCCGGAGCCCTCCGCCGGGAACGGCTGCTGCGGGTCCGTGGTTTCCGGCGCTGTTTCCCCCCGGGCGGGATCGTGCGCGCGACGCGTCTCTTCCGGGTCCAGCGTCACCGCGGCCAGATATTCCAGCCGGGATTCCAGCGCGCGCAGCAGGACACGCAACTGGGCGTGCTCGTCACGCAGCAGCTGCCAGGCGTGTTCCTGCCGTTTGGACAGATAGAAAAGTGCCGCCAGAATGCCGAAAAAACAGAAAAACATGAAGAGCAGGGCGGAGAACATAGGCAACCTCGCTTGCAACGGCCATGCGCCGGAACGTGGCTCCGCTTATATACGCTTGGCCCGGCAGGGGCAAGGAGGAAGAATGGCCCGTCTCGCGCCGCGTCTTGTCATGGCCGATGCCGGGGGAAATGTGGTGGATGCGCCGGGCCTGCTCATGGTCTGCCGCCGTGGCGGCCAGTGGGGCCTGCCGCGGCCGGACGAGCTGATCCCCCTCCCGGAGGAGAGCGAGCTCTTTCTGCTCCCCGGCAGACGGGCCGTGGGTCTTGATCCGGAAAGCGGCGTCATGGAGGCGGTGGAGGGGCTTGCCGTGGCCGCCTTTGCGGCGCCCGCGCACACGCTCTCCGCGCATCCGGCCTACGTCACCGGGGCGGACGCGCCGCTGCTGCCGCTCTTTGCCTATGGCGCGGTGGGCTTTGCCAGGGGGCGGTTCTGGGTCTGCGCCCGCAGGGTGGATGATGACCCGCGCCAGCAGTTTCACAAAATCCCGCCCGCGCGCATCGAGCGCGGGGCCCAGGCCCTGCTGCGTGACTTTCCGGAGAACCGGCTCATCCGGCACATCATCGAAAACTGCGTGCGCCGCTACTCCTGCCCGGCGGCGCGGAATTTCGCCCTGGGGCGCTTTGAGGCGCCGCTGCCGAGCTCGCGTGCCTGCAACGCCCGCTGCCGGGGCTGCATTTCCGCCAAAGACGCGGATTCCCCGGTGGCGGTGACGCCCCAGTGCCGTCTGGCCTTCACTCCGTCGCCGGAAGAACTGGTGGAAGTCATGCGCGTGCATGAGCGCCGCGAGACCGCGACGCCCATCTATTCGTTCGGCCAGGGCTGCGAAGGAGACCCGCTGCTCAATGCGGAGCTGCTGATCGAAAGCGTGCGCCGTTTTCGCGGCGGCCCGGCCCCGGCCGCCTGGAGCGGACACGGCACGGTCAACTGCAACACCAATGCCTCGCGTCCCGAGGCCGTGGCGCGTCTGGCCGAGGCGGGCCTCACGAGCCTGCGCGTCAGCCTGAACAGCGCCCTGCCCGGGCGCTATGCCCGCTATTACCGCCCCACGGACTATGACTTCGGGGATGTCACGGAGTCCATCCGCGTGGCCCGCCGGCTCGGCGTCTTTGTGTCCCTCAATCTGCTCTATTTTCCCGGCGTCACGGACACCGAGGCGGAACTGGAGGCCCTGGCCCGGCTGGTGGGCGAAAACGGCGTGAGCATGATCCAGTGGCGCAATCTCAATATCGATCCGGAATGGTACTGGCGGCTCATGACGGAGAGCCCCGAAGGGGCGCCCCTGCCTCTCGGGGGCGGCGACCGCCGCGACGCTTCCGCAGCCGTTGCGGAAGGCGCGGCCTCCATGGGGCTTGCGTCGTTCATGAAGCGGCTGCGCAGGCTGTGCCCGTGGCTGCGGTACGGCTATTTCAATCCCTGGCTGGGGGACAGGGCCGAGCTGACCGCGCCCTTGCCGGGCGAGTGGCGCATGCCGGCGCCGGGAGGAGAAGGGACGGCGCAACGCGCCTTTCCGGATGCCCGCGGCGAAAAACCGCAAAGTTGACGCGTTCCGCGCGGGCTTCCGGCCTAATCCTTTTCGCGCATCCACCGATAAATGCCTGTGAAGCGTCCGGGAAAGGTTCAGAAACGCGCGCCCGGTGACCGGCGGCGCAGGCCACGCATAAGGGCATTGCAGGTCTTGCGCCGAACAGGTATGGTGCAAAAAAAGAGGACAGGCCCATGTCGCAGACGCAGATCCTGCTGGAAGTAGGCACCAATGAGCTGGAACTCGTCGAATTCTACATCGACGAGGCGGATGGCTATCGCGGCTACTACGGCATCAATGTCTCCAAGGTGGTGGAAATCTCGCGCTCCCAGCCGATCACGGCCATGCCGCAGATGCCCCATCCCTCGGTGCTCGGCGCCTTTCCTTTCCGTGACGGGCGCATCGTCCCGCTCATCGACATCAGCAAATTTCTCAACAAGGGCGGCGTGGTCAGCGAGGACCCGCGGATCATCATCACGGAATTCAACAAGACCCACACGGCCTTTCTGGTTTCCGGGGTGACGCGCATCCACCGCATCAGCTGGAAACAGGTGGAGGCGCCCACGCCGCTTTTGCTGGAGATCAGCGGCGGCTCCATCACGGCCGTGGTGCGCCTTGAAGGGCGCGTGGTCTTCGTGCTCGACGCCGAGGCCATTGTGGCGGCCATGAACCCCGCGCTTTCCGTGCGCATGGACGAGCGCGAGAACACGGCGCTGGAACGCAAGTACCACATCATCCACGCCGACGATTCCGTGAGCATCCGCCACCTTGTCGTCAACCTCCTGAACAAGGAGGGCCGCTTCGAGGTCACCCAGGCCAACGACGGGGAAGAAGCCTGGAATATGCTGCTCGAATACAAGAAAGAGGCCGAGGAAAAGAATATCCCGGTCACGGACATCGTGCAGGGCATCATCAGCGATATTGAGATGCCCAACCTCGACGGGCTCACCCTCTGCCGCTATATCAAGGAAGACGTTGCCCTGCGGGCGATCCCGGTGGCCATGTTCTCGTCGCTCATTTCCACGTCGCTCGCGCGCAAATGCGAAAGCGTGGGCGCCGACGCCCAGTTCGCCAAACCGGACCTTCAGGCCATCAGCGACAAGATGTACGAACTCATCCAGGCTGGCCCGGCGCCGGAAGGCGCGGCTCACCAGAACGCCTGAACCTGCCCCCGGGCAGACTGTTTCGGAGGATGCCGCCCGGGCGGCATCCTCCTTTTGCTTTGGCGCGCCCTTTACCCGCCGCGCGCTTCACGGTAGGTTTGGGGCATGGACATCTTCCGCAAAGCCCGGCAACGCGGGCTCACCCCCGCCAATGTGGCCGCCTGGGCAAGCCTTGAGGCCATGCGCTGTTTTGGTGTCTGCTGGGGGACGCTGCGGCTGCGGCTCAAGGCGCGGCTGCTCGGCGTGGAACTGGGCCCCGGCGTCACGGCGCACGGCCCGGTGGGCCTCATGCGCTGGCCGGGCAGCCACATCACCATCGGCGCGGGAACCAGCCTCATTTCTTCCTGGCGGCGGGCAACGGCTGCGGCTCTGGCCACGCCAGTGCGTCTTCGCACCTTCGGCCCCGGCGCGCGCATAGATATC
>URHE01000008.1 GCA_900547595.1 uncultured Desulfovibrio sp. | reverse complement strand
CCTTGTCGTGCAGGCGAAAGCAACGGTCGCCACGGCGCACTTCCACGCCATGAGGGTTCAGCGCTTCCTGAAGACAAGCATTCATGCGGCCAGCACCCACAGCGCCCTTATGCATGGGCGTGAGCACCTGAATATCGTCCACGGAATCAAAACCGAAACGACGCGGTATATGGTTGCGCACAAGGTCAACGATAAGCTCGGCGGCCTTTTCGGGATCGTTCTGGTGGATAAAATAAAAATCCGAAAGCCTGTCCTTGCTGGATTCCAGCGAAGGCACCTCGCCCTTGTTGATGAGGTGGGCGTTGCAGATGATTTCGCTCTCTGCCGACTGACGGAAAATTTCGGTCAGTTCCACCACAGGCACAACGCCGGAGCGGATAATATCTGCAAGCACGTTGCCCGGGCCTACCGAGGGCAACTGGTGCACATCGCCCACCAGCACAAGGGTTGCGCCCAGCGGCACGGCCTTGAGCAGGTGGTAGAACAGCAGAGTGTCCATCATGGAGGCTTCATCCACCACAAGGAGGCCGCAGGCGAGGGGATTGTCCTCATTGCGGGCAAAGCCGTCTTCCTTGGGGCTGTATTCAAGCAGGCGGTGAATGGTGCGCGATTCGCGCCCCGATGTTTCGGACATGCGCTTGGCGGCGCGGCCTGTGGGGGCTGCCAGCAATATGCGGGCGCGCACCTCGCCAAAAAGTTTGATGATGGCGTTGATGATGGTGGTCTTGCCTGTGCCGGGGCCGCCGGTGAGCACCATCATCTTGCTGCGGGCGGCGGTGCGCACGGCCTCAAGCTGCTCTGCCGCCAAGGAAATGTTCAGTTCGCCCACAACCTTGTCCACCAGCGCATCCGGCTTTTCAAAGCGCACGGATTTGGGCGAGCGCAAGAGCCGCTGGATGTAGAAGGCGGTTTTGGACTCGCAGTGGTGGTAGCGCCGCATGTACACGCCAATTTCGCCGGGGGCATCGGGCATGTCCAGCTCTTCGCGCACGATGCGTTCGTCAGCTTCGAGCGTGAAGAGGGCATCTTCCACAAGGCCTTCGTCTACGCCAATCTGGGCGCAGACCGCCTCGGTCAGCTCCGCCTGCGGCAAATAGACGTTGCCATCGTCCGTGGCCTTTTGCAGCACATAAAGGGTGCCAGCCTGAACCCGCAGAGGATTGTCGTGCTCAAAGCCCAGTTTGCTGGCGGCTGCGTCTGCGGTGACAAAGCCAATGCCGTGTATGTCCATTGCGAGCCGATAGGGATTTTCGCGCACAATGGCGAGCGCCTCCGCGCCGTAGGCGCGGTAGATGCGCACAGCGTAAGCTGGCGTGATGCCGTGGGGCTGCAAAAAGAGCAACAGGTCGCGCATGCCCCGATGTTCGGCCCAGGAGGTGCGGATGCGGTCAAGGCTCTTGCTGCCCACGCCGCGCACCTTGAGCAGGCGCTCTGGCTCTTCATCAAGAATACGTATGGTATCCGTGCCAAAGGCCTCGACTATGCGCCCGGCCATTTCTTCGCCAACACCCTTGATGAGGCCGGAGGCGAGATACAGGCGGATGCCCTCGCTGGTGGCGGGCAACATTTCATCGGCGTTCTGAAATTCGATCTGACGGCCAAATTTGGGATTGTTGACCCAACGGCCTGATACCTTGAGCTGTACGCCCGCCTGCGGATTGACCATGTGTCCGATGCACGAAACAGGGTCGCGCGGGCGGGTGAGGCCAGCGTTGCCGCTGCCGCTGTTTACACTGGCGGGCAACAGGCGCAGGACGGTGTAGCCGTTTTCTTCATTATGAAAGACTACGCGCTCCACCGTGCCGGTGAGTTCAACGGAATCGGGGTCTTGTAAAAGGGGCAGGTTGCTCATGCACTCGCCTTGTCAGCAATCCTTGGGCTTGTTGCAGCCTTGCGCTGTCGCGACCACCAGAACCAGTTGCGTTGATCGGCAGGAAGTTCCGGATTCTTTGCCTGGGCCACGGCGCAGTTGAAAACATCAAGGCAGCAGATATCAATTTTCTGGCCTTTGATGCGGCACAGTTCATCATACAGGGCCAGCGGGTCGCGCCCCGCAAGGTCGCAAATGTCGGTTACGCCAAGCAGGCGCAGGTCTTCAAGTGCCGCGGGGCCAACGGAGCGCAGGCCCCTCAGGGCACGGGCGTCCATCCTGTTGCTCACAGGCCCAGCCCCATACGCTGCTGGAGCAGCAGGGCGTCGGCAAGGGCCAGAGCCGTCATGGCTTCCATAACCGGCACAACGCGCGGGATGGCAGAAAGGTCGTGCCGCCCGCCAATGAGTACGGAGGCGGCATTGCCCTCCTTGTCCACTGTCTGCTGGGTAACGGCTATGGATGCGATGGGCTTGACCGCAGCGTGCATGACAATGGTCTGCCCGCTGGAAATACCGCCCAATATGCCCCCGGCGTGGTTGGAGGCGAAGCTGCCCTTGCCGGGCTGCGCCGGGTCGGCGGGGAGCAGGGGGTCGTTGTTCTGCGAGCCGTGCAGTTTGGCTGCGCCAAAACCTTCGCCCACAGAAAATCCTTTGACCGCGCCAATGCTCATGATGGCGTGGGCCAGCACGGCCTCCAGCTTGTCAAATACGGGTTCGCCAAGGCCTGCGGGCACGTTGCGCGCCTCGATGCGTACAATACCACCCAGGGTGTCGCCCGCTTTGCGGGCGGCCAGCACCACCTGATCCCACAGGGAGGGCATGGCTTCGGTGGCGGCGCAATAGGGGCGATTGCGGGCATTGTCCAGATCAAGGGTTGCCCAGTCCTGCACGGCGGTGCCGCCCAGCTCAACGCAGGCGGCCATGATCTTTACGCCGCGGCGTTCAAGAATCTTGCGGGCAATGACGCCGCCAGCCACGCGGGCCGCGGTTTCGCGCCCTGAGGAGCGTCCGCCGCCCCGATGGTCGCGAATGCCGTTGTACTTCTGAAAATATCCCCAGTCCGCGTGCCCAGGGCGGAAAACTTCGGCCAGATTGCCGTAGTCGTGCGAGCGCTGGTCTTCGTTGGCGATGTAGAAGGCAATGGACGTGCCCGTGGTGACACCCTCATACACACCGGAGAGCAGGCGAACCGTGTCCGATTCCTTGCGCTTGGTGGCAGTGGGCCCCTGACCGGGTTTGCGGCGGTCAAGCTCGGCCTGAATATCGGCCTCTGTCAGCGCCAGACCCGCCGGGCAACCGTCAATGATGCCGCCAAGGCCCACGCCGTGGGATTCGCCGAATGTCGTCAGCCGCAGGGCCTGTCCGAATGTATTGCCAGCCATATGCTACCTCGCCTTCACTATACAATTTAAGACGCTCATGTGGGCTTTTGCCAGCGCATTGCCTTGCGCCTGCGTGCGGGCGTCCGCTCGCGCAGCCCCGTCAGTTTCAGGGCGAAACTGGCCAGATGCCGCGCCTGAGTGGCGCGGTCAAGTGCGTCAGTATAGGCAAGGGCGGGGCAGCTTGCAACTCGTGAAGACAATGGGGCGTTTTTGCAGGAATGTAAGGCGGGCAATAGCCTGTAGCCGGAATTCACAGGTAAACATACAGACAAAAAAGAGGGCAGAAAACCCCGGAAAGAGTTTCCTGCCCGTCAAAATGGCAACTATGCAGGCGCGCTAAACTTTGGCGGCGGTGCGCAAGTCGGCTACGGCATCAGTCTTTTCCCAGGTGAATTCCGGCAGTTCGCGGCCAAAGTGACCGTAGCAGGAAGACTTCTGGTAGATGGGGCGCTTGAGATCAAGGCGCTGGCTGATGAAGTAAGGGCGCAGGTCAAAAACTTCGCGCACGGCCTTGGTCAGCAGTTCGTCCGGCAGGTCGCTGGTGCCCTGCGAGGAAACGAGCACGCTGACGGGCTGGGCCACGCCGATGCAATAGGCGATCTGGACCTCGCATTCCGGGGCCAGACCCGCGGCCACCACATTCTTGGCGATATAGCGGCCCATATAGGCGCCGGAGCGGTCCACCTTGGAGGGGTCCTTGCCGGAAAAGGCGCCGCCGCCATGGTGGCCGCTGCCGCCGTAGGTATCCTGAATAATCTTGCGCCCGGTGAGGCCGCAGTCGCCCATGGGGCCACCGACCACAAAACGACCGGTGGTATTGATGAAGATCTCGCAATCCTTTTCGTCAAAATAGCCGGAATCTTCCAGAATGGGGCGGATGACATGCCGCTTCACCGCGTCGGCCACCTCGGCCTGGCCCACATCGGCCGAATGCTGGGTGGAAACCACCACATTGTTGATGCGCACGGGCTTGCCGTCATGGTACTCGAAGGAGACCTGCGTCTTGCCGTCCGGGCGGAAGAAGTCCACGATGCCGTCCTTGCGCACGCGGGCCAGCTGCTGCGAAAGCTGGTGCGCCCAGTAGATGGGGGCGGGCATGAGGGTGTCGGTCTCGTTGCAGGCATAGCCGAACATCATGCCCTGGTCGCCCGCGCCCTGCTCCTCGGGGCTGGAGCGCAGCACGCCCTGGGCAATATCCGGCGACTGGTGGTCGATGGAGGAGATGACCGCGCAGGTCTGCCAGTCAAAGCCCATGTCCGAGCTGTTGTAGCCGATGTTTTTGATGGTCTCACGCACCACCTTGGGGAGGTCCGCATAGCCGCGCGTGCTGATCTCGCCCGCGATGACCGCCATGCCCGTGGTCACGAGCGTTTCGCAGGCCACATGCGCGTCCGGGTCCTGCGCGAGCAGGGTATCCAGAACCGCATCGGAGATCTGATCGGCCACCTTGTCGGGATGGCCCTCGGTGACGGATTCGGAAGTGAAGTAGTAGGTGCCCTTGTTGTGCATGGCGTTCCCCTTTGCGTTGCCGCCGTGTGTTCAGGAGCGGAGCAGGATGTTGTCGATGAGCCGCGCCTTGCCGAGACGGACGGCGCAGGCCATGAGCGCCGGGCCGTCCACCGCCGCGAGCGGCTCCAGCGATTCGGGATGGACGATCTCCAGATAATCGGGTTCGCCGCCGGGCAGATGCGCCGCCCAGCGGGCCAGCACCAGCGCCTTGAGGCGGCCGGCGTCCGTCTCGCCCGCGGCCACGGCGTCACGGGCCGCCAGCAGGGCCGCGCGGATCTGCGGGGCCACGGCGCGCTCGCCCGGCGTGAGATAGACATTGCGTGAGGACATGGCCAGGCCGTCCGCCTCGCGCGTGGTGGGCCGGGCCACGATGCGCGTGGGCACATTGAGGTCGCGCACCATGCGCCGGATAATGGCCTGCTGCTGCCAGTCCTTCTGGCCGAATACGGCCACATCCGCGCCGGTGAGCAGAAAGAGCTTGAGCACCACCGTGCAGACGCCCCGGAAATGGATGGGACGGCTCGCGCCGCACAGCCCCCGTGCCAGCTGCGGCACTTCGACCCAGGTGGCGTGGTCCGGCGCGTACATGGCGCCCGGCTCGGGCATGAAGAGCGCGTCCGCGCCTCGGGCCTCCGCGATGGCGCTGTCCCGCGCGGCATCGCGGGGATAGGCTTCCAGGTCCTCGTTGGGCCCGAACTGCGCGGGATTGACGAACAGGCTCACCACCAGACGTTTGGCAAGGCCGCGCGCATGGGCCATGAGGTCCTCATGCCCGGCATGGTAATAGCCCATGGTCGGCACCAGGGCGATATCCTCGCCGGCGGCGTGCCAGGCCCTGCACTGGGCCGCCAATGCTTGGGGGTCGGTAAATATCTGCATATCAAGCTATGGTGATATAGGTTGCGGGAACTCTTCCATACCGGAAAACTCACGCCCTGTAAAGTCAGTGGCGGCAGCCCCGCGGGATGGGGGATGCGGCGGCCCCTTTTTCCGTGCCCCGGCCCCGCGCCGCCCACCGGTATATTTGACAAGCCCGGCGCCGGATGCTTAAACCGGGCCATGTGCCCTTCTCCCGACGAACGTGTCAATCTTCTGGACTTCACGCTGCCCGCGCTCATCGACTGGATGCGCGATGAGCTCAACGAGCCGAAATTCCGGGCTGTCCAGCTCTGGCAATGGCTGTGGCGCAAGATGGCCCGCGACTTCGAGGGCATGAGCGACATCTCGCGCGCCTGCCGCGAGCGCCTCGCGCAGCGCGCGCGCATCCAGTGGCCCGAAGTGGCGCGGACGCAGGAAAGCCGCGACGGCACGGTCAAGTTCCTCCTGCGCATGGAGGACGGCGCGCTGGTGGAGAGCGTCCTCATCCCCTCCGAAGCGCGCGACGGCAGCCGCCGCTGGAGCCAGTGCCTTTCCTCCCAGGTGGGCTGCGCCATGGGCTGCACCTTTTGCGCCACGGGCAAAATGGGCTTTGCGCGCAACCTCGGCATGGGCGAGATCCTCGGGCAGATCCTGGTGGCGCGCGAACATCTGGGCGACACGCGCCCGGACTGGCCCGTGCTGCGCAACCTGGTATTCATGGGCATGGGCGAGCCCCTGCTCAACTGGCGCGCGGTCAGGGACGCGCTGGAAAGCCTCAATGACGACCGGGGCCTGAACTTTTCCCCGCGGCGCATCACCGTCTCCACCTGCGGCATCCGCGACGGCCTGCGCGAGCTGGGCGAAAGCGGGCTCGCCTATCTGGCGGTCTCGCTGCACGCGCCCAATCAGGCCCTGCGCCAGCGCATCATGCCCAGGGCCGCGCGCTGGCCGCTGGACGAACTTCTGGCCGCGCTGGCCGCCTATCCGCTCAAGACGCGCGAACGCATCACCTTCGAGTATCTCCTGCTCGGCGGCGTCAACGACAGCCCGGAACACGCGGCCGAACTGGCGCGCCTGGTGTCCCGCGTGCGCGGCAAGCTCAACCTCATCGTCTTCAATCCCTGGGACGGCTCCCCCTGGCAGGCCCCCTCCGAGGAACGTGTCCTCGCCTTCGAGCGCGCGCTCTGGGAGCGCAACATCACGGCCATTGTCCGCAAGAGCAAGGGGCAGGACATCGCGGCGGCCTGCGGTCAGCTGCGCGCCGCGCATGCCGCCGGCCCCGCCGCCTGAGCGCGCGCCCTGACAGGACACGCCCAACAGGCAAAAAAACGCCGGAGCCCGCGGGATCGTCCGCGAACTCCGGCGTGTCGCTCATGGTGGGCCCACCAGGACTCGAACCTGGGACCTGCCGGTTATGAGCCGGAGGCTCTGCCAACTGAGCTATAGGCCCCGCAGTTCCTTACGGCGCGGCGTGCCCGCTGTCAAGGCCGGCCTGGGACACGCCCCCCGACGGGGAAAAGGCCCGGCTATCCACAGTCCTCTTCCTCGCCGGTCTCGCCCAGATATTTCAGCACTTCATAGTGGACATGGTCCAGGATGTCAGTCAGGCGCCCCACGCAGTCGTCGCCCACGGCCCTGCCCAGCAGGGCGGCGATGAAGGCCGCCCGGCGCGCGTTGACCAGCGCCGCATGGCCCTCCGCATCATGCCGGGGCAGGGCGTCCAGCGTGGCCTGAAAATCCCTGAGTTCCTCTTCATCAAGATTCTTGATGGGCTCGGGCACCCCGTCGATGTAAGCAATGCCGTCGCGCACCTCCAGCATGACGGGCCTGCCGTGTACCTCACCAATACAGACTTCCATGCGTCCTCCATTGACTGTTCAGGGGGATAACGCTGTGTCCGCGGAAGGCGAGGAAGCCGTCAAGGCCACGAGAGAACACTACCAAAAGCGTGCAGGAAATCCTGCTGCGCCTCCCGTGGTCAAAATTCAGGTATCCTCACCGCCGAAGGCTACGGACGCCCCGGACAGTCCCACACGTTAAGCAACTTCAACATGCGCAATGACGCGTGCCGTGCCTGACAAGAACGTTATAACAGGGGCCGTTTCCTTCCGGGGGCATCCCTGACGGGGTCATGTCCGAGAACTCCACCATTGGCACTCCGGTAGGCGGATAAACAGCTATTTTTGCTCTCTGAGTCGCCACACATGATCAGAACGAGACTTTTCCAGCATCCCGCTGTCTCTGAGGTACTGTCCCGCCCAGCGAACGTCATATTGCCAAGTGTAAAACAGATCGCCCGATCTGCTGAGCGCATCCTTGTGGTGCTCCCAGATATATTTGCATATCTGGACAATGCGGCCTGCACCACCCATGGCCGTCAGTGCTTCAACAACCATATCCGGCAGATCATGACGCGTCATAATGAACCTCCTCGCGCTGAAGGCAGTCAGTTCCACTATTGGCCACAGTCGGACGAAAAAAAGCCAGTTACGTTTGCAACCGGCTTAAAGTTTTTACTCATGGCGGAGGGGGTGGGATTCGAACCCACGTACCGGTTACTCACCGATAACTCGATTTCGAGTCGAGCGCGTTACGGCCGCTTCGCTACCCCTCCGGAACCGTTCCCGGCAGTGCCGCGAACGGGAAGATTTTTTAGCCCATCTTCGCGCAAATGGCAATCCGCGGCGGGCATTTCCCTAGCCGGAACCCGCGCGGGAACGGCCGCCGCGCGCCGCGTGGCCGCCCTTGCGGAGTTCGGCCTTGCGTTTTGCCTTGCGCGCATCGCCGCGCCCGCTCCCCGCCGACGCGGCCCTAGCCGGAGCGATGCGGCCCTGGGTCCGTTTGCCGTAGCTCGCGGCGGCATGTTTGGCGTACCGGGCGCGCCCGTACTTGCCGACCCTGCTTCCCCCGGCCTTGCCCTTTCCGGCCCAGGCGCGTCCCGCCTTGAGCAGACCTGCCTCACGCGCGGTCTTGCGCGCGTCGATATGCCGCGCGTCCACGGGCAGCGTGTCCAGCGCCGCCGCCACGGACACGGCGCGATTTTCACAGACAAGAAAGCCCGCATCGAGCAGACGGCAGGCTTCCACGCCGCGCGCGGTCACGTCGGGCGCGCCCATGATGACCGCGAGCAGGCGCCGGTCGCCCTTGCTGGCCGTGAAGATGAGATTGTAGCCCGACGCGCGGATCCAGCCGGTCTTGAGGCCGTCAGCGCCCGGATACTGCCCGAGAAGCGGATTCTTGTTCCAGGTGGTCAGGCCGCCGTGGGTGAGCAGGCGCGTATTGTGCATCCGCAGGGCGTCGGGATGGCTGCGCAGATAAGCCCGGGCAAGGGTGAGCATGTCGCGCGCCGTGGTACGCTGCCCCGCCGCCGGGAGCCCGTGCGGATTGAGGAAGAGGCTGTCGCGCATGCCCAGTTCCCTGGCCCTGACATTCATCATGGTCACGAACGCGGGGACGGATCCGCCCACAAATTCGGCCACCGCATGGCTCGCGTCATTGCCGGAGGAGACCGCCATGCCGAGCAGGAGCGTGCCGAGGGGCACCCGCTCATGCCGCCGCAGCCCCATGCGCGACCCGCCCGTGGCGGCGGCCTCCGGACTCACGGTCACGGGCGTCTCCGGCCTGGCGTGCCCCTCCCTGATATGATCCAGGGCCAGGAACATGGAGAGTATCTTGGTCAGCGAGGCCGGAGGGATGGGCTCGTCCGCGTTCTGTTCAAAAAGGATGGCGTCATTGTCCAGATCGTAGACAATGGCCGAGGACACGCCCACGGCGCTGGCCGGAAGCACTTCGGGAGCCGCCAGGGCCACTGGCGGCGCGGCGAGGAGAAGCAGGAGCAGGATGGCCCCCGACGGGCACAAGGGACGGCAACAACGGACAAGACGGAAAAACGGCATGGGGATCCTGTGCTGAAGTGGGAGGATGAGCAGGGGTTTGGTTCCCCATAAGCCTTCCGGGCGCCGCTTGCAAGAAAAAAGGTTGGAAACGGCGGTTTCCCCTCCCCGTCCGGATGCCGGAAAAGCCGCCCCACCCCTTGACGCCCGGGGGAAATGCCTTAGATTGTTCCCGCCGCCGCGTTTTCCGGCATTTCCCGTGCGGCGGCATTGCCTTTTCACCTGAAAAACGGCACTATCAGCGCCGCATTCCGGCGTACCAGTGGACGCAGACCCGTTTCGCGGCAGGTGCGGCGGCAACGCCGCGGGCCGCTTTTGCTTTCCAGGCCGCCGCGGTACCGGCGGCCCGCCCGATGCAGACCAACCTTCGAGGCAACCATGCGCGTTTTCGCCCCCTCCTGCCTTCTCGCCTTCCTGCTCCTCCTGTGCGGCTGCGGCGCGCAGGCTGCGCCCGGCCCCGAGGGCGCCGCTCCGGCGCGTCCCCAGACCAGGGACGCCGCCAAGGCACAGAAAGAGCAGGCCCGGGATCAGGCCAGGGAAAAACTCAACAAGTATGATGCCGCCCGCCGCTTCAGCCAGGTGCTCGACCTGGTGGAGCGCAACTACGTCAAGGACGTCACCCAGGCGGAACTGATCAACGGCGCCCTCAAGGGCATGCTCCAGGGCCTTGACCCGCACTCCACCTTCATGACGTCCGACGAATACAAGGAAATGCAGGAGACCACCTCCGGCGAATTCTTTGGCGTGGGCATCGAAATTTCGCTGGAGAACGGCCAGGTCATCGTGGTGACGCCCATCGAGGACACCCCCGCCTTCCGCGCCGGACTCCAGCCGGGCGACGTCATCCTTTCCATTGACGGCCAGCCCGCGCAGGAGCTTTCGCTTCAGGAAGTGGTCTCCCGCATCCGCGGGGCCAAGGGCAGCGAGGTGGAGCTGACCATCCTCCACAGCAATGCCAAGACCCCCCAGACCGTGCGCATCACCCGCGACGCCATCCCGCTCATCAGCGTCAAGTCCAAGCAGCTGGAAGACGGCTACTACTGGGTGCGCCTCACGCGCTTTTCCGAGCGCACCACCGAGGAGCTCAGGGAAGCGCTCAAGCAGGCCCAGAAGGAAAGCAAGGCCACGGGCGGCCTCAGGGGCATCGTCCTTGACCTGCGCAACAATCCCGGCGGCCTGCTCGACCAGGCGGTGAGCGTGTCCGACACCTTCCTTGACAAGGGCACCATCGTCTCCATCAAGGGACGCGATGACGGCACCCAGCGCACCTATGCCGCCCGCAGACAGGCCGACGACATCGACGTGCCCATGGTGGTGCTGGTCAACGCCGGTTCGGCCTCGGCCTCTGAGATCGTGGCCGGCGCCCTGCGCGACCAGAAGCGCGCGCCCATCCTCGGCGAACGCTCCTTCGGCAAGGGCTCGGTGCAAAATATCATCCCCCTGTCCGACGGTTCGGGCCTCAAGCTCACCGTGGCCCTCTACTACACGCCCAACGGCAGCTCCATCCAGGCCGAGGGCATCGTGCCGGACTTCGAGGTCGTCTTTGAGCCGCCGCGCGCGGACGACAAGGACAATCCCCGCCTGCTCCTCCGCGAGCAGGACCTCAACCGGCATCTGGAAAACGGCAAGGGCAAGGCCGCCAGGGGCAAGAGCGGCAAGGACGAGGGCAGGGAACAGCTCGCCCGCGACAACCAGTTGCGCATGGGCCTGCAAATGGTCAAGAGCCTGCCCCGGCTTCAGGAAATCAGGACGCCGCAGGCCGCGCCCGCGCCACAGGCCCGCTAGCATGACCGGGGAAAACGCCATGACAGCACCGCTGACCAGTCCGCTTCCCGGGCGGCTCGCCGGAAAGCTTCGCGTCGGCTGTATCGGCTGCGGCCGCATGGGCGGGGCCATTCTCTTCGGGCTGGCCGCGCGCAAGATACCCGGCCTTACGCTGTGCGGCTGCAATCGCAGCCCGGAAAAAATGGAACCCCTGGCGGCGCTGGGCGTGGAGGCCATGCCCGGCATCCCGGAGCTTGCCGCCAAGGCCGACCTCCTCATCCTCGCGGTCAAGCCGTACCAGGTGGCCGATGTGCTGGCGGCAGCGCGCGGGCACCTGAGGCCGGGGACCCTCGTGCTTTCCGTGGCCGCGGGCGTGAGCCTCGACCGGATTGCGAAGGGCGTGGGCGACGGCGTGGCCGTGGCCCGCTGCATGCCCACCACCACGGCGCTGGTGGGCAAGGGCATCTTCGCCTTCTGCTTCGCCCCCGGCCCCCATGTGGAGGAATGGCGCACGCCGCTGCTTGAGCTTTTCGGGCGGCTCGGCCTCTGCCTGGAACTGCCCGAGGAAAAATTTACGGACTTTTCCGCCCTCATCGGCGCAGGCCCCGCCTATGTGTTCGCCATGATGCAGGGGCTCGTCCAGGCGGGCGTGACCCTGGGCTTTCCGCATGCCGAGTCCCGGCGCATGGTCGGCGAGCTTTTTGCCGGCTGCGCGGCCCTGGCCGATGGCGGAACGGCGCCGCTCATGCAGTTGCGCGACGATGTGTGCTCGCCCGGCGGCCTGACCATCGCCGGCGTCAATGTGCTGGACCGCGCGGGCCTTTCGGGCCTGCTGGTGGACGCGGTGCTGGCCGCGCGTGAGCGTGGCCGCGAAATGGAGCGCTGAGACCCCGGCGGAACCGTGCGGCAGCGCCAGCGAACAAAACGCCCCGCCAGAGACTGACGGGGCGTTGGTGCCTCCTGTCGGCGCGCGGCTTACGCCGCGCCCCGGCAAATATCCAGAAAATAGCGGTGAAAGCGCGTGTCCGGCGTCAGCTCGGGATGGAAGGAGGTGGCGAGGACGCGCCCCTGGCGCACGGCCACGGCGCGCTCCGCGCCGTCCATCTCCACCCGGGCGAGGACGCGCACTTCCGGCCCCGTGGCAAGGATGACCGGCGCGCGGATAAAGACCGCGGGCAACGGCTCCGCGCCCAGCTCGGGAATGGGCAGCTCCGCCTCGAAACTGTCCACCTGGCGGCCAAAGGCGTTGCGCCGCACCGTGGCGTCCAGAATGCCCAGCCGCGGCTGCGCCGAGCCCTCGATGTTCCGGCAGAGCAGGATGAGCCCCGCGCAGCTGCCGTAGACCGGCATGCCCCCGCTGATGCGCGCCCGCAGCGGCTCCAGCATTTCCAGATCGGTCAGGAGCTTGCCCATGGTGGTGCTTTCGCCGCCGGGGATGACCATGGCGTCGATGCCGTCCATATCCCTGAGCTGGCGCACCTCGCGCGTGGCCGCGCCCAACCGGGTCAGGGCGGCCACATGCTCACGGAAGGCCCCCTGAAGGGCGAGCACGCCCACCAGGGGGTTCTTCTCCGCCGTCATGGATTACCAGCCCCGTTCCTGCATGCGCTGTTCTTCAGGAATCTGGGAGATTTCGATGCCCACCATGGGTTCGCCCAGATCGCGGGAAATCTCGGCCAGCAGCGCATAGTCCTTGTAGTTGGTCACGGCCTGGACAATGGCCTTGGCGCGCTTGGCCGGATCGCCGGACTTGAAGATGCCCGAGCCCACAAAGACGCCGTCGCAGCCAAGCTGCATCATCAGGGCCGCGTCCGCCGGGGTGGCGATGCCGCCCGCCGCGAAATTGACCACAGGCAGGCGCCCCTGCTCGCGCACGATGTAGCAGAGTTCCAGCGGGGCGCCGCATTCCTTGGCGAAGTTGGGCACTTCGGCCTCGGGCAGGGCGCAGAGCATGCGTATCTCGTCCATGACCATGCGGCAGTGGCGCACGGCCTCCACCACGTTGCCGGTGCCCGGCTCGCCCTTGGTGCGGATCATGGCCGCGCCCTCGGCGATGCGGCGCAGGGCCTCGCCCAGGTTGCGGCAGCCGCAGACAAAGGGCACCGTGAACTTCTGCTTGTCGATATGGTAACGGTCGTCAGCCGGGGTGAGGACCTCGCTCTCGTCGATGTAGTCCACGCCCAGGGCCTCGAGGATGCGCGCCTCCACGAAGTGGCCGATGCGCGCCTTGGCCATGACCGGGATGCTCACCACTTCCATGATCCGCTTGACGATGGTGGGATCGGCCATGCGCGCCACGCCGCCCGCGGCGCGGATGTCAGCGGGGACCCGCTCCAGCGCCATGACGGCGCAGGCGCCCGCGTCTTCCGCGATTTTCGCCTGCTCCGGGGTGGTGACGTCCATGATGACGCCGCCCTTGAGCATTTCGGCCAGACCTGTCTTGAGACGGATGGTGCCGCGTTCTCCGTGTTCGCCGTTCTTCATCGCTCATGCTCCCTTATGCGCCTGAAGGCATGCAGCGGCGCGAAAACCGTGTGCCCGCGCCGCGCGTTGACGATACGGCCGCGCCCAGACGCGGCCTGAAAAGAACAAAGCGCGCCCCCCGGCGCGTCTGCGGCGGTTATATGCAATAATCCCCCCACTGACAAGGGCGCGCGGGACGGAAAAGGACGCCGGAGCCATTGGCCGCGCCGGGCGCCTCCCTCCGGGGCACAGGGAGGGGACGGGATGCCCGCGCTCCGCCGCCGGGCGCCCGGTTTGACAGCGCTTCTTTTCCGGAGCTATAGTTTCGTAAACGAGGAAAGGGCATCCCCCCGAAGGGCGCAACCGACGCGCAGAGGCGTCGGGCCGCCAGCGGAACTTCCGGGGGGTCAGGGCCGCGGGCGCGGCCCGCGCGGCATGGCCGCGCAGCCCCATAACGCCAACCAAGGAAGCATCATGAAGTATCTGCGCTGGCTTTCCATCGGGACGGCGCTCGCGCTCTGCCTGTGCATCGCCGCCCCCATCACCGCGCATGCGGCTTCAACCTCCGTCCAGACCAAGAGCCGGAAGGCATCCGCCAAAAAACAGGGCAAGGCCGCCAAAAAGACGGTCTCTTCCGCCAAGAGCAAACGGCACGCCAAAAAAAGCGTGAAAAGCGGCAAGGCGCGCCAGACTGTGGCAAAAAACAGCGCCGCCGACCGCGACCTCTGGCTCAAACGCGCCCAGCAGGGCGAACTGCTCTCCGGCAAGGCATCCTGGTACGGTCCCGATTTCCACAACAGGGCCACGGCAAGCGGCCTTTCCTATGATATGTACACGTTCACGGCCGCTCACCGCACACTGCCCATGGGCACGGTCGTCAAGGTCACGGACCAGGACAACGGCAAGAGCGTCATGGTCTGCGTGACGGACCGCGGGCCCTTTGTGCGCGGCAGGATCATCGACCTTTCCTATGCCGCGGCCCAGCAGATCAACCTGGGCAAGCGCGGCGTGGGCCGGGTGGACCTTGAAGTGGTGAGCGACGAGACAGGAACGCCGCTCAAGGCCGATCAAGCCTATTTCATCCGCTACGGCGCCCACGGAGGCGCCGGCAGGGTGGGACCGTTCCGCGCCTTCGCGGACGCGGCCGCCATGCACGAGGCCCTGCGCCAGGCGCATCCCGAAGCCGAGGTGGTTCTGGACAGCGCGCGCTGACAGGGCCGGTCCGGCAGCAAGGACCCCACAGGCCACTGTTCCGGCGCGCGCCGGGACGGTGGCCTTTTTTCGGTCCGCCGCCGTCCCGCATGGCGCGGACCCGCACCCGGCATGGATGCAGCGCCGCTTGCCGGACGGCACGGAGGTCAGATGGGCATTATCTACGGGCTGCTCTCTTCCGCCGCCTTCGGGCTTATCCCGCTGTTTTCCCTGCCGCTGCTGCGCGGCGGCATTTCCGTGCAGACAGCGCTGGCCTACCGCTTCACCATCGCGGCGCTCGTGCTCTGGCTCCTGCTGCGCCTCAGGGGCGAACGCTTCGCCCTGCGCGGCATCGACGTGTGCAAACTCGCCGGCCTGAGCGCCTGCTACATGCTGGCCGTGCTCTTTTTCTTCGAGTCCTTCAGCTACCTGCCGAGCGGCATTGCGGCCACCATCCAGTTTCTCTATCCCGTCATGGTCATGCTGATCATGATCGCGTTTTTCCACGAGCGCTTTTCCCTGCGCATCGGGGCGGCGGTGCTGCTCGCCGCCGTCGGCGTGGGGCTGCTCAGCGCCGGGGGGCCGCAGACAGGCGCCGCCGCCGTGAGCGCCGCGGGCGTCTGCCTCGCCCTGCTGGCGGGACTTACCAACGGGCTCTATATCATCGGCATCCAGGTGGCGCGCATCCCCAATATCAACGGTCTGGTCATGACCTTCTACGTCATGGCTTTCGGCGCCGTCATTTCCGTGGGCGACGGCCTCGCGCGGGGCACGCTCCAATGGATCGACACCGGGCCGGAAGTGATTTCGGCCATCCTGCTCGCGCTGGTGACGGCGGTATTTTCCAATCTCACGCTCATTCTCGCCATCAAGCGCATCGGCTCCACCCTGACCTCGGTGCTGGGCGTCATGGAACCGCTCACCGCCGTGGGCGTGGGCGTCCTCGTTTTCGGAGAGCCGTTCACGGCGCCGCTCGCCGGCGGCGTGGCGCTCATTGCGGGCGCCGTCCTCCTGGTCATGCTCGGCGCACGCGCGCGGGGGCGAAGCGGCGCCTGCGCCGATGCGGGAAAAACGGCCTGAGCCCCCGCAGCAGCGCCAGAAAAGCATTGCCCCGCTCCCTGTCTTTCGCCTATGCTGAAGGCGCGAGTCAGTCCGGCGGAGGTGTTCCGCCCCTTTCTCCAGGCTCTGTCATAACAATGCAGTTGGTGGATATTCCTCAGGTCCGTCTGGAGCGGAGCGACAGACGGATGCTGGTGCCGGAAGAATCCTAAAAAATACGATTTTTCGGGGCCGGCAAGGAAGAGAAAAATTTTCGCGGGGAGTGTACTCAAGTACTCGACCAAGAAAATTTTTCTCTGACGCAGCCAGCGCCGAAGCCACCCGAAGGGCGCGCCGCAGGCGCGTTTGCGTTGCCACGCGAAGCGCAGCTTACGCAAATGGACAGCAGCGCAAGGCGGTTTTTGACGGATAATTTCGGCAGTACCCCACAGCGCAGACGCCAACTCAAAAGTATGACAAAGCCTTTCCTCCAACCCATGCGGGAGGTGTTCCATGCCCATGCCACGAGTGTTGCCGCTGGCGCGGCGGATCTGCTTCCAGTCGCTTCTCTGCCTTGGCCTCTTCTGCTGCCCGGCCCTCGCGGCGGACGGCGGGAACGCCCCGGCGGATGCGGGCGGCAGGGCCGCGCCCGACCTTGTCAAGATCCAGGCCGCCATCGGGGCGGCGCAGCAGAACGCGCAAAAACCCGCCTACCGCCCCGCCGTGGCCGCGCACCGGGGGGCCAGCGGCTTCCTGCCGGAGCACACCCTGCCGGCCAAGGCCATGGCCTACGCCCTGGGGCCGGACTATATCGAGCAGGATGTCATCATGAGCAAGGACGATGTGCTCATGATCATGCACGATCCGGTGCTCGACACCACCACGGACGTGGCGAAAAAATTCCCGGAACGCGCCCGCGAGGACGGCAGCTTCTACGCGGTGGACTTCACCTTTCCGGAATTGCGCAGCCTCACGGTCACGGAACGCTTCAACCCCAAAACGGGCAAGCCGGTCTTTGCGGGCCGCTTCCCCGGCGATTCCGGCATCGGCTTCCAGATTCCCACCCTTGAGGAGGAGCTCCGGCTCATCCAGGGCCTGAACAAGTCCACGGGCGGCAATGTGGGCGTCTATGTGGAAGTGAAGGAACCCGCGTTCTACGCCCGCGAGGGCAAGGACATCACGGGCGCGGTCATCAAAATGCTCGACCGCTACGGCTACAACAGCCCGGAGGCCAAATCCATCCTCCAGATATTCGATTATGACGCGGTCAAGGCCGCGCGTGAAAAGGGCTGGAAGGGCGAGCTCGCCATGCTCGTGCTCCGGGGCGGCCAGCACCTCACGGACGACAAGGCCGTGCACGAATGGCTGCTCACGCCCTCGGGCGTGGCCGAGGTTTCCAAATATGCCACCATCTATGCGCCCTGGTTCTCGCACCTGGCGGTGCCCACGGCCGACGGCAAGGGCTACGCCGTCAGCGGGCTGGCCGACCTCGCGCGCAAGAACGGCATGAAGGTGCATTCCTGGACGCACCGGCGCGACGCGCCCTTCAAGGGCTTCAAGGATTCGCGCGAGGCCCTGGATGCGGCCTTCAAGGAAATCCGGCTGGACGGCCTGTTCTCGGACTTCCCCGGTGATGTGGTGGAATATCTCAAGGCCGAGGGCCTGCGCTGAGGCTGTTTTTCTCCCGCTTCCAGACATGGCTGCGCCCCGTCCCGTGTTCCGGGGACGGGGCGTTCGCTTGCGGGCGTGTTGCCGCGTTGCGCTGCGGAATTGCGGAAAACGGCCTCAGGCGCCGCGGCGCGCCGCGCTGTCGCAGGCATCCACCAGCGCGCGGGCGTCCATGTCCGGCGCGAGGGGCAGAAGGGCCAGGCGCCGGAAGTCGTCGGGGCTGTCCACATCCAGCCTGAGCTCCGGCCGGCGCAGCCACGGTTCCTCGGGGTCGAAGGTGGCGATGCGGTAGCGGGCGGCGTTGTCCCAGATATGGTTGAGGCAGTGCTCCCGCTGGGCGGGCAGCCGCGCCCGGTCGTCCAGTTCCTCGAGCAGTTCGCGCGAGAGTATCTCGGCGCCGAGGCCGTCAGGCCAGAGGTTGTTGCGCGGGATATGGTTGTAGGCGTAGTCGCAGGCGTTGTTGCGGTAAAAGTCCACCAGCCGGTCCACGGCCTCGCCCCAGATGCACGGGTTGTCGGCGCAGACGCGCACCACGAGCCCGGCGTCCGCCGCCCTGGCGGCCAGACGGAAACGGCGCAGCACATCCTGCTCCGGCCCGGCCATGGCCGGCACGCCCCGGCGCTCCAGATGCTCGAGCAGGACCCGGTCCAATTCCGTATCCGGCACGGCCACAAGGATGCCGTCCAGCCGCCGCGCCGCGGAAAGGCGCCGGGTCACCCAGTCGATGATGGGCGTGCCGCGCAGCGAAAGCAGCGACTTGAGGGGCAGACGGCTGGAGCCGAGCCGGGCCTGGACAATGGCCACCACCTTGCCGCCGGAGCGGCCCCCGCCCGTTGCCGAAGCGCTCATGCGTCCTCCTTTTCCAGCAGGTCTTCCATCAGCCCCACCACGCGCGCCTTGTTGGCCGTGAAATCCAGACGGTCCTGCCGCGCCCAGTAGCGGGCGCGGCGCTCCTGCTTGAGCAGGGCCAGAAAGACATTGCGGATGCGCGTGTCGTCCACCCGGTTCAGGATGCCCACAAAGGCAAAGCCGTTGCGCGGCCGGGCGAAAGTATGCCTGGCCTCGCGCTCATGGTGGGCCAGCACCATGCCCGGCACGCGCATGTGGGCCAGCTCGTAGACCGTGCGCCCGGCAGAGCAGATGGCAAGGTCCGCGCCCTCCATCATCCGGCTCATGACATTGGTGGCCCAGGTGAACTCCAGCAGCGGATTGCCGAGCTCGCGCACGCGGGCCTCGGTGCTCTCCTTGTGCGCGTAGCCGGGCCCGGCCACCACGCGGATGGCAATGCCGAAGGCGCGGCAGATGGGCTCGATGATGTCCAGCACGCGGCGCGTGGCGTCGCTGTGGTCCGTGCCGCCAAAGGTGACGAGCACCGTGCGCGCCTGGGGACGGAGCGGATTGCGCCGCGCGTTGAGAAATTCGTCGCGCAGGCAGAAATACTCCGGCCCGCAGCGCAGGCGGTCCGTGGAGGCGCTGCGCTCGTAAAGGGCGTTGATGACCAGATCGGCCAGGGGCGCGCCCGGGCCCTGGTCCTCAAAGTTCACGCAGCGGACGCCGCCCGCGCGCAGGTGCTCCATGTAGGCCGCCCCGGTATCCAGAATGTCGTTGACCACCAGGTCCGGGCGCAGGGCCAGCACCGTGTCGGCCAGTTCTTCCTCGCCCTGGCGCACCACGCGGTAGTCCTTGCGGGCCACGCTTTCCACGGCCAGTTCGCTCTCGCGCGTGCAGACAAAGGTGATCTTGTGGCTCGTGATCTCGTGGGCCAGCATGAGGGCGCGGAAAATATGGCCCATGCCGATGGCCGGATAGCCCGCCACCACAAAGACCACATGCCGCCGCTCCAGCAGGCGCTCGCAGATCCACCAGTCCTGATAGTTCTGAATCTCGATGGCCCGCTCGTCGAGAAAATAGGGGATGACGCGCCAGGGCCCGCGCCCGGCCCCTGCTTCCCCGCGCAGGAGGGAAAGGCGCAGGATGATGAGCGCGCGGCTCTCCACCAGGTAGCTGCGTTCGCCGTCATCGCCGCCCGCGCCTTCCAGCAGGCTCTCCATGCTGTCGCCCCGCGCGCGCCAGATGCGCTGGCGCACGCTGCGCACCGTCACCAGACTGTCGGCCCCGCTCTCGCGGTAGCGGCGCCAGGCGTCCTCCATGTCCACCCAGGTGAGGAGCGGGCAGGAGGCGCGCAGGATGAGGCAGTGCTCGTACTCCCGGCTGAGGCTTTCCAGCAGCCCGCGCATTTCGCCAACAATATCAAGGCTGGTGAAGCGCAGCTCCCGGTTCCAGGAGTGGCGCACGCCCGCGCGTTCGCAGATGAGCGAGATTTCCTGACTGTCGGTGAGGACCACGATGTCCTCGCCGGGCGCGCAGGCCCGCGCGGTGTTCAGGGCGCGCTCCATGAGCGTGACGCCCGCCAGCCGCTTGACGAGCTGGTCCGGGATGACCGCGTTCTTCTTGATGGCCGGGATGACGATGCAGCGTTCTTTCATGCCGTTCACACGGGCGCGGCCGGTTCAGTCCATGGCCGCGAGCACGTCCCGGGCCGAGGCGAGCATATAGTCCAGCTCCGCGTCGCTCATCCAGTGCTGGAAGGGGAAGGAGACCATGGTGTCGAAAAAGGCGTCCGCCTCGGGGCAACGGGCCGTGCCGAAGCCCAGACGGCGGTAGAAGTCGTAGCGGTCCAGCGGGATGTACTGGACCACGCACTTGACGCCCTTCTCGTCGTGCATGGCGCGGATGAAGCGGTCGCGCGCCTCCGTGCCCGCGGTCATGCGCGCCACGAGCAGGTGGTAGTTGTGGCGGCGGCTTTCCACGCGGTGGAACTGGAGTTGCGGAAAATCGGCCAGGCCGTCGATGAAGCGCAGGGCGCGGGCGCGTTTTTCGTCGTTGATGGTGTCGATGCGCTCCAGCAGCTTGAGGCCCAGGGCGCATTCCACCTCGCCCAGGCAATAGTTGGAGGGCATGAGCAGGTCGTCGCCCAGCCGGGGGATGTCCACATTGCCCATGGCCGGCTTCCAGTAGTCGGGCCGCTCGAAGGCATAGGCGCAGTGCCCGTTGTGGCGCAGGGCCGGGATGATCGCCGCCGCTTGCGGGTCCGCCACATAGAGCATGCCGCCCTCGCCCAGGGTGGTGAGGTTCTTGTGCGAATGGAAGGAGAAAATGGCCATGTCGCCAAAGCTTCCGGCCTTGCGCCCCGCCACTTCCGCGCCGATGGCCTGGGCCGCGTCCTCGATGCAGAGGATGCCGCGCTCCCGGCAGAGGGCCGCGATCTCCGGCATGTCCGCCACATAGCCGTAGAGGTGCACCACCACCACGGCTCTGGTGCGCGGGGTGAGCGCCTTTTCGATGCTTTTTGCCGTGACCACCCGGGTGAGCGGGTCGATATCCGCCCAGACTGGGGTGGCGCCCTTCTTGAGGTAGGGATAGGCCGAGGCCGTGAAGGTGTGCGAGGGGATGACCAGTTCGTCGCCGGGCCTGAACCGGCAGAGCTGGGCGGACATTTCCAGGGCCGCGCAGCCGTTCATGGTGGTGAAGCAGGACCCCTCGGCAACGCCCTGATACCGGGCAAAGGCGCTTTCAAACTCGCGCATGTAGCGCCCCTGGGTGAGGGGGTCGGCGGTGCGCATGGCTTCAACGACAGCCGCGATCTCGTCTTCCGTATACCGGATGGCGCGGCCGCTGAAATTGATTTTCATCTCCATGAAAATTCTCCGTTCTTGGCGCGGTTGCGGGCGGGACGCTCACCGTCCCTCTTCCGGCCGGGCGCGCGCGGCGTCCAGCGCCGCCGCAAAGGTGCGCGGATGCAGGTCATACCAGGCATACCAGGCCAGGGCCATGGTGGCGATGTCCACCCGCTTCCCGGCCACGCGGAACCACTCCCGCCCCGGAAAGCCGAACAGGCGGTGATGCCGCGTGATGATGGGCCAGCTGTTGAACCCGAAGCTCCACGACGGCGCGGCGCCGTCATCCCCTGTCCCCTCGCCGGAAGCGGGGACAGCGGAAACGGGCGCGACGTATTCCTTCCTCTCGCCCGCTTCGTCCCCGGCGTCAAGGGGGCCGCCGTTCCAGCCCACGCGGCGCAAGCATGCCCCGCGGGCAGCCGCGGCCATGCCGAGCTGCGCCAGGATGCCGTCAAGAAGAACGGCCATGAGCCGTTCCGCGGGGTGATTCCAGGTGTGGAAGAGCGGCTCGCGCCGGTACCAGCGCCGCGCCACGGCCAGTGTGCCGATGTCCAGCCCCTGTTCGCGGCGCTCATAGATGCGCCAGGTCCGTTCCAGGGCGGCGGCCACGGTCGTTTCCCGAAAGCACGGATGCGTCAGGTAGACGGCGCCGACCTCTTCAGGGGGGATGCCGGCCGCCCGGCACTGGACGATGACGCGGCTGTGCCAGTCGAAGGGCGGCGTACAGCGCGCCGGTTCACGCGGCGCGCCAATATTCAGCACATCGGGGAAATATGCCTCGAAATTGGGCGCGGCGAAGAGCCGCAGCCTGTCCCCGAGCCGCGCGCGCAGCTCCTCCGTATTGCACGGACCGTACTGGAAGAGCGGCTGGCTGAAGACAAGGTCGCAGCCCAGGGCCCGCGCCGCCTGCGCCGCCAGGGCCTCGCCCGGGGCCGGTCCCGTGGCCAGCTGATGGACAGGCACGGCCCGGAGCACGCGCCAGCCGCGCCCCGCGCCGCCCTCCTCCCGGGCCGTGACGCACGCCTCCACGAGCCGTTCCAGCCGCTGGGCCACGCAATTGCCGAGGAGCATGAGGGTGGGCATGGTTCTTCCGTCCCTGTTCGGCGCGGCCCTTCCCGCTCCCGCCGTGCACATGCGACGCGCGTGCCCGGGGACACCCGCCCCCGGGCTTCTCCTCCGCGGCGGTCGGAAAGGGAACGCCTTCCGCGACCGCCCCCTACATGCGCTTGAAACGGTCGATGACGTTTTCCTTTGTCAGTATTTCTCGATACTTGGGGCCAAGCTTGTTGACCAGCGGTTTTTCGTGGACGATGCTCGCCTCATAGAGCGCATCGTACTGGGCGTCCGTGAGATTTTTGCAGATGCCGGCGGGCAGGTCGATCTTCTGCCTGGCCATCATTTCCCGGAATACCCTGTACGGTTCGGGATAGATGTCTTCCAGCACCGAGAGCGCATAGCAGTTGGCGATGCCGTGGTGCATGTGCAGGACCATGCTCAGGCCGGCCGAGAGCGGATGCACCACGCCCACGAAACCGGCGGCCATGCCGCCCATGAAGGAGGCGATCATGAGCAGCTCGCGGTTGTGGTCGCTCATCATGTCATCGTCAAGGAACACGCGCTTGCAGATGTCGATGGCCTTTTCCGAGAGCGAGTCCACCACGGTGTTGCGGTAGGCGCCGTCCAGACTCTCGAAGCAGTGCATGAAGGTGTCGATGCCGGTGTAGAAATACTGGTTGCGCGGCACGGTGGCCGTGAGGCGCGGGTCGAGCAGCACCTGATCGAACATGGTGTAGTCGCTGTTCATGCCCAGTTTGAGATTTTTCGCCTCGTTGCAGATGATGCCCGTGCGCGAGGTCTCGGAGCCGGTCCCGGAAAGCGTGGGCACGGCCACCTTGTAGGGGGCGGGATTTTTCACCAGCTCCCAGCCCTGATAGTCCGCCGCCACGCCCGGATTGGTGAGCAGATTGCCCACGCACTTGCAGGTGTCCAGCGTGGAGCCGCCGCCGAAGGCCAGCAGGGCGCAGGGCGCGCGGCCATTGAGAAAGGCTTTCACCTCCGCTGTATAGCCATCCACGCTGTCGGTGGTGGGTTCCTCGGTGGTGTCCACGGAGACCACCATGTCCCATTCCTGAATGGGCAGCTGTTCGCGCAGGTTGCTGTTGTCAAAATAGTGATCGAGGAAAAAGACCGCCGGGGCATCCGGCATGGCCTCGCGGCGCGGGGCGAGAATGTCCTGAAGCTGGGCCAGGGCGCCGTCGCCGATCATATAGTAGCCCACATTCTTGGCATTGCGGTACATGGCAAACCTCACTGTTCCGGGCGCGGGGCGCCCGTGGTTGTTGACCGACCATACGGCATGGCGGAGCCGCAGGCAAGCGGACCGCGGCGGGGCGCGCCGCAGGGACCGCCCTGACGGGGCATCGTGGCCGCGCGGGGCGTCCGCTGTTGACTTCGGCCAAGGGCGCGGCTAGAAAAAACGCGGTCCAACACTGTCCGCGCCGGGGCATCGGGCGCGGCGCTCTTCCCTTCCTTTTTCCGGGACTTCCCATGGAACGCAACGCATCACTCCGCAATGTCGCCATCATCGCCCATGTTGACCACGGCAAGACCACCCTGGTGGACGCGCTTTTTCGCCAGAGCGGCGTGTTCCGCGCGGACCAGCGCGTGGACGACCGCGTCATGGACAACATGGACCTGGAGCGCGAGCGCGGCATCACCATTGCCGCCAAGAACTGCGCCGTGCACTGGAACGGCGTCAAGATCAACATCATCGACACGCCCGGCCACGCGGACTTCGGCGGCGAGGTGGAGCGCTCGCTTTCCATGGCCACCGGCGCCATCCTGCTCGTGGACGCCTCCGAGGGGCCACTGCCGCAGACGCGCTTTGTGCTGCGCAAAACCCTGGAGGCCGGGCTGCCGGTCATCGTGGTCATCAACAAGATCGACCGCAAGGACGCGCGGCCCCAGGAAGTGCTCAACGAGGTCTATGACCTTTTCATCGACCTCGGCGCCAACGAGGAGCAACTGGAATTTCCCGTGCTCTACGCCATCGGCCGCGAGGGCGTGGCCATGCGCGGCCTTGAGGACGAGCGCAGGGACCTCACGCCGCTGTTCGAGACCATCCTCGACTTCATCCCCGGCCCGGATCACGACGCGGACGAGCCCTTCCAGATGCTGGTGGCGGATCTGGACTATTCCGACTATCTCGGACGCCTGGCCGTGGGCAGGATCATGCACGGCGCCGTCCGCGCCAAGGAGGCGCTCGCCTGCATCGGCGAGGACGGCGCGCCGCGCCCCCTGCGCGTGAGCCGCCTCCAGGTCTATGACGGCCTGACCCTCGCCGACGTGGAGAGCGCCGAACCGGGCGACATCGTGGTCCTGGCGGGCATCGAGGACGTGACCATCGGCGACACCATCTGCACCCGCGAGGCCCCGGCGGCGCTGCCGCGCATCCGCGTGGACGAGCCCACCGTTGCCATGCGCTTCGGCATCAACACCTCGCCGCTGGCCGGGCGCGAGGGCAAGATCGTCCAGAGCCGCGCCATCCAGGAACGCCTGGTGCGCGAGAGCCTGCGCAATGTCGCCATCCGCGTGGAGGACACGCCGGACAAGGACGCCTTTCTCGTCAAGGGCCGCGGCGAGTTCCAGATGGCCATCCTCATCGAGACCATGCGCCGCGAGGGCTTCGAGCTTTCCGTGGGCCGCCCGGAGGTCATCCTCAAGAAAGACGCCGCGGGCAAGACCCTGGAGCCCATGGAACATCTCTATGTGGACTGCGACGAGGTCTTTATGGGCGTGGTCACGGACAAGCTGGCCCAGCGCAAGGGGCGGCTGCTCAACTGCGCCAACAGCGGCACCGGCCGCGTGCGTCT
Organism: uncultured Desulfovibrio sp.; assembly: GCA_900547595.1. GTDB lineage: Bacteria > Desulfobacterota > Desulfovibrionia > Desulfovibrionales > Desulfovibrionaceae > Desulfovibrio. Next base: position 18,749 of record URHE01000008.1, on the reverse strand, counting down.
GGAGTTTTCCGTGCCGTCGCGCGGGCTCATCGGCTACCGCGACGAATTCCTCACCGACACCAAGGGCACGGGCATCATGAACTCCTACCTTGAGGGCTACGAGGAATGGCGCGGCGACTTCCCCACGCGCTTCACCGGCTCCATCGTGGCCGACAGGCCGGGTTCCGCCGTGGCCTACGCCCTCTTCAATCTGGAGCCGCGCGGCAGCCTCTTTGTGGAGCCGGGCGATCCGGTCTATGAAGGCATGATCGTGGGCGAGCACAACCGCGACAATGACATCGACGTCAACGCCACCAAGGAAAAGAAACTCACCAACCTGCGCGCCGCCGGCAAGGACGAGAACGTCATCCTCACGCCGGTGCGGCGCATGACCCTGGAACGCGCGCTCCACTTCGTGCGCGAGGACGAACAGGTGGAAGTGACGCCCCGGTCCATCCGTCTGCGCAAGAGCGAGCTTTCCGCGCTCAAGCGCTATCAGGCCGCGGGCCGCGCCGCCAAGGGCAGGGCCTGACCCTCCCCGACTGGACCCGAACACCGCCGCCACGGCGGCACAACCCAGGGAGAATGCCCATGATCCGGCACATTGTCTGGTGGACGCTCAAGGAAGAAGCCGAAGGCCGCAGCGCCGCGGAAAACGCGCAACGTCTGGTCGACGCCTCGGCCATGCTGCACGGGCTGCCCACCGTGCGCTCGGTGGAGGTTTCGTGCCGCATCCAGCCCAGCAGCACGGTGGCGGCCCAGGTGGTGCTCCAGTCCTCGCATGATGACATGGCCGGACTCAGGGCCTATGCCGAGCATCCGACGCATCTGGAGTTCGCGGCCAGGGTCAAGGCCGTCTGCGCCTCGCGCCAGGCGCTGGACTACGCGGTGGATTAAAGCATTTTCGCAATGAAATTGCATACTCGCGCCGGAGGATGCAGGCGGCGCTAACGCCGGGGACGCAGCTCCTCCGGCGTTTTCTGTTCCGGGCAACTGGCCGGGTCGCAGCAGTTGGTCTTGCCGCAGCCCGCGCAGCCACGGCTTCGCAGGGCGCGCGCAAAACGGCGCCCGATGAACAGCGCGGCCACCACCACGCACAGAATGACCAGCAGCAGTTGGATATTCATATCCTGTCCTTGCATCCGGGCGATGCGATTTTCTGAAGTTTTTTCGCCGCGGGGCGGCGTCACGGTCGCGCGCGGCGGACCATGCCGGCGCCGGTGAAATGACGTTCGCTTAAATGAAAATGAATGTCAATTTATTTTTGTCCCACCCATGATGCCCCCCAAAAGACCGGCGGAAGGCCGCGCGGCGGGGCTCAGACCTTGCCTTCGTCCACCCGCCGCTCACGGCAGGCGCGGCAGTAGCCGTACAGATTGTGCAGATGGCCGGTGAGGCTGAAGCCGTTGGCCTCGGCAAGCTCCCGCTGGAGCTTTTCGATGCGCGGGTCGCAGATTTCCACGATGGCGCCGCAGCCCAGGCACACGAGATGGTCGTGGTGGCTGTCCGGTCGGGCCACCTCGTAGCGGGTGATATTGTCGCTGAACTGGATCTCCGTGGCCAGCCCGGCGTCGCACAGGAGTTTGAGCGTCCGGTAGACGGTGGTCTGGCCGATGCCCGCGTCCAGTTTCAGGACGTACTGATAAAATTCCTCCAGGGAATGGTGCCCCGGAAACTCGAAGAACGCCTGGGCGATGACACGGCGCTGTGAGGTGGTGTTCAGCCCGCGGCTGCTCATAAAATCAAGAAACGCGCCCAGGGGCGTTGTGGCTTTCGTCATGGCTGCACCACTCCTTTCTGACCGGACGCCGGGGCCGGCCACGCCGAGGTGGCCGCCGGACGGTTTCAGAATGCCAAAGCGGCGCCAAAAGGTCGAGAGAAAAAGCGCTGACGCCTTCCGGGCCGGCGCGTTTTCCGTCTCAGGCATGCGGCGCCGCCACATCCGCCAGCAGCGTCTGCCAGAGGCGCAGGAGTTCCGACGCGGAGTACCGGGGGCGTCCGGGCGGCGGCAGGCCCTCCGCAAGGATGCGGCGCAGGCGCTCCGCCAGCGGCGCGGCCCCGGGCGCCACAAAGAGCTCCCGATCTTCGGGACGCGCCAGTTCCGGACCGCCCCCGCATGCCGAAGCGAGAAAGGGGATGCCGCTTTCCAGACACTCGCTGACCACACAGGGCGAATTTTCCCGCAGGGAGGGCATGACGGCCAGACGGTCGCCATGGCACAGATAGGCGCGCGCCTGGCCGGCGTCCATGCCGGTATGGAACACGAGCCGCAGGCCCTTTTCCGCCAGGGGGGCAAGCCATGCGGCCACCTGCTCCGGGGCATAGCCGCCCGCCTTGCCGAGAAAGGTCACCTGCCGCCCGGCCAGAAGCGGCGCGGGCACGGCGCGGAGCGCTTCGCAGAACACGCGCAGCCCCTTGCGCTCTTCCAGACGCCCGAAAAAGACAAGTTCCCCGGGGGCGCCATTGCCGCCCCTCCAGCGGGGCGGCGGACATCCCCAGCCGGAGGCGAAGTTGGGAATAACGGCGCTGCGTTCCGGGAGACGCCAGCCGCGCTCGCGCATCCAGTCGAGGAGATACCGGCTCGGACTGACGAGAAAATCCGCCCGTTCGCAACACTCCCGCTCCATGGCGTAGAGCGCGGCCCGGCTGCCCCCGCCGGCCACCTGGCCATTGCCCTCGTCCACCCACAGGGCGCTGCCGTGAGTCACCATGCCGCGGGGGGGATATGCGCCCCCGCCCCGCCGCTCGCGGAGGAAAGCCCAGGCGTCGGCCATGAACTCGTGGAAAAGGTAACAGTCGTGCCGGGTCCCGCGCAACGCGGCACAGGCGGCGCGGCTGCGCCGGGCGGGATCGCGCAGCAGCAGCCCCAGCGGCGCGATGACCGGGCGGAACTCCATGCCGCTCCGGCGCAGGGCGCGGGCGAACGGCCACAGGCGCGCCTGCGGGCGCCCGGTATAGTACACGGTCAGCCGGTGCCCGGCTGCCCCGGCGAGGGCGTCGCAAAGGTGGCGCGTCGCCGTGCCGATGCCGCCATTGCGGGTCAGCGGCGAAAATTCGCGGGTGATGACGGCAATATCCATCAGTCGCGCCACAGGCTCAGGAAGCGTTCGGCAAACATGCACAGCCGGTAGCGCGCAAGGCGCCCGGCAACGGACAGGCACTCCAGAGGAAGGATCAGCAACGGATAGGCCACATTGAGCGCGATGAACGCGGGCGAACAGCCGTGTTTGCGCAACAGCCGCATGCGCCCCCGCGCATAGGTGCGGACCTTGCGGCGCATGGCCGCCCCGCTTGGGGTAGTGCTGGGATGGAGCACCGCCAGGGACGGCACGCGCGCCGCCGCAAAGCCGGCGCGCACGGCGCGCAGGGCGAAATCCGTTTCTTCGCCGGACTGGTGCGGCGTGCCGCAGCCCACGCCCAGACATTCGTCAAAGCCGCCCACGGCCTCGCAGACCGCCGTGCGGTAGAACTGGACGAAACTGGGGCAGCCGGTGAACAGGCGCCAGGCCGGCAGCGGCACCGGGGCGTCCCCCGTGGGCATGTCGCCGGGATCGAGGGAGACCGGGCTGCCCATGAGCGCGCCAAGCTCCGGATGGTGCCGGAACGTCTCCAGCACGCGCGCCACCACCTCCGGCGGATATACGCAATCGTCGTCCGCAATGGCGAAACAGTCACCGGCAATGCGGCTGAAGGCGGCATTGCGCGAACGCGAAAGGCAGGTATCCGCCGAGGGATACGCCCGGATACGGAGCGAGGGGAACCTGGCGCACATGGCGGCCACCGCGGCTTCGGGCACCCGCGGCGCGTACATGAGGACGACCTCGAACTCCCCGCTGGTCTGGTGCGTGAGACTGAGGAGAAAACGCTCGGTCTGCCGGAGGCGGTCCACCGTGACTACGATGATGGAGAGCATGCGTCCTCCCCGTGCGCCGGCGCCGCGCCGAAAGCCCCGTCCCTGTCCGCCTCCGCCCTGCCGGAGCATTTCCGGGCCGCCGCTTCCGCAAGGCTGCGCCTGTAGGCGGGCAATACCCCGGCAGGCGGCCCGGAGGCGCGCAGACGGCCGCCCTCTATCCAGAACAGCATGTCGCACCGCTCCACAGTGCTCAACCGGTGCGCGATGATGATGGTGGTGATCTCCTGGGGCAGGGCGAAGATGGTGTTCATGATTTCGGCTTCCACGCCGCTGTCCAGAGCGCTCGTGGCTTCATCGAAAATAAGGACCGCGGGCTCCGCGTACAGGGCGCGCGCAATGGCCACGCGCTGCATCTGGCCGCCGGAGAGGCCCGCGCCGCCCTCGCCAAGCCCGCTTTCGATGCCCCGCTCCAGGGCCACGTCCAGCGAGGCCATGCGGCAGGCGCGGAGCACGCGCGCCTCGTCCCAGGGCTTGCCCCACTGGCTGAAGGCCACATTTTCCGCGATGCTGCCCGCGAGGATATACGGATTCTGCGGCACATAGCCGATACGCGCGCAATAGGCGGCGCGCCCCGCCGGGCTGAGTTCGCGGCCATCCACCAGCAGGGCGCCGGCGCAGGGCTCCACCAGGCCGCTGAGGATGGCCGCCAGGGTGCTCTTGCCCGCGCCGGACTGTCCGATGATGCCCACGCGCGCCCCCCGGGGAATGACGCAGGAAATGCCGCTCAGGGAGTCGCGCTCCGCGCCGGGATAGCGGAACGCCGCGCCGGTGAGGGCGATGCTCTCGCGCAGCGCAAAGTCCGGGTCCGGCTCCGGCAGCGCCGGGGGGGGCGTGTGGAGGGCTTCCTCCACCGTGTCGAGGCATTCCAGCGCGCCCGCGCGCGAGCCGCGCACCGTCACCAGCGCGCCCAGCGAACGGTTCAGCAGCGGCAGCACGCGCCAGGCGATGAGGATGATGATGGTCATGACGCCCGCGATCCGCGGCAGCGACGCGTCCAGCAGCCCCCACATGACGGCCATGGCCGCCACAATGGCGAAAAAGCCCGCGGATTCCAGGATCCATGTGGGCATGGTGGGCCCGATGCTGAGAAAGGCCCGGGGCGGCGCGCCCTTGATGCAGGCCGTCTCGAACTTCTCGAAAAAGACATCCTGCTGCCGGTAGATGAGCAGCTCGCGGATGCCGCGCATGGCGTTGAGCGTGGCCGTGCTTTCATCGCGGCTGCGGCGGTTGGCCTCATGGCCCGCCGCATCCATGAGCGCGCGCAGGCGCCGGTACAGTACCACTGCAATGATCATGATGGCGCCCATGACGAGCAGCACCAGCCCGGGCGTCAGCAGAAGCAGGGCCGCCGTCATGAAAAAGGCGACCATGGCGTAGCTGTAGACGGCCATCAGATGGATGACCATGCGCCCGAGCGCCCCCCGGCGGGAGAGCGCAAGGAACATGGCGTTGCTGTCGCCGGAAAGATGGCTGATATAGGGACTGTACAAAAACGTCCTGAAGATGACATCCCCGGCGAAAAGCGCGATGCGCTCGCCGAGCGCGTTGGTCTGATGGGCCACAAGGGCCGAAACGGCGTTCTTCCCCACAATGAGCGCGGCGGAAAGCAGGGCGCAGATCAGGGCCAGCCGCCGCAGGTCCTCCCCCAGGGCGCCCAGCGCGGGGATATGGGCAAAGACGGCCTGCGTGACGGGATGGCCGAGCAGGCGCTCCGGCGAAGCCACGCTCACCGCCACCAGCGACATGGCGAGAATGGCGCCGACTTCCAGCAGCGCCTGCATGACGACGCCAAGAAAGACCAGCGCCGTCTTCCGCTTCAGCGCAGCCGGAAGAATGCGGTAGACGCGGAGGAAGTCCGCGAAGCAGGTACGCAAGAACCCAGACGCCATGGACGCCCCTGTGCCTACGATTTCAGCTGAAGAGCCGGTTCCACCAATTCGGCGTGCCTGCGGCAATACCGACAGGCGTCAAGCGTTTCTTTTTCAAAAAAGGCCAGCAACTTTCTGCGGATATCCCGGGTCTCGTTGTCGTCGCTCCCCCCCGAATCATCTCGCAGCAAGGAAATTATGTCGGCATCATCAAGAACAAATGCGCCGAGCCTATGGCCAACAAGACTGCGGGGACAGACAGCAAGTTCTCCACCCAGAACATACAGGCAATGATGCCACTGGCAACCGGCAAAGATGGATTTTATCTCATTCGGAGAGACATTGCATTTTTCAAGAGAATAGCGAAACCACTTTCCGGTCCCGGTATCCAGGGAATGTTTGATACCGTTTGCCTTTAAAAGCGCGATAATCTGCTCTCGCTTTACCAGCGCCGCGACATCCGGATTCTTTGTGTAGTTGCTCAAGCCAAAGAAGGTCTTGTGTCTATGCTGCGCTACAGCATCCAGCAATGCCTGGGAGGGCAGGAGCGTGCAGTTCGTGACGATGTCAACCAGGCCGATCTTTTCCTGACGCGCGGCATAGGCCACCATTTCGGGAAGCTCCCTATGCAGCAAAGGTTCTCCTCCCAGGATGAGGACAGACCGGATATGTTCCACTCCGGCAAGCAACGTGTCCAGGCACTCCCTGAACTGGGGAAAGGTCATTTCTATATGCGGCACTTCGGCGCCCGCAAAACGCGGTATCATGACGCTGCAATCCTGACAGCGCAGCGTGCAGCGCGTCGTTATGGCAAATTGCACGGAAGGGAGGGTAAATATGCCCTCGGTATAAAATTTCTCCTGCTCTTCCTGAAGGAATTTTTTGATATACATATCTTTCTTGTGCGGGGGCAGAAAGGAGCCCCGCCGCCAGAACATGAACTCCTGAAGACTGTTCGTATAACGCTCCATAGCGTTATTGAGAAAATAATTTCTTTGAAAAGCCTGGCTTTCCATCACATTACCCCTCATATGCAACTTAACCGACGGTGAATGCCTGCTTCTGCGCCAGGGAAAAAATCCTTGCGGTCACAGGATTCAGGGGGCGCACAGCCTTTTCTTCAAGCCTGACGACCTCCACTCGCCTGCTCATGCCCGACTCTACCTCGTGTACCACCGCATCCACACTGATACCGCGCACACAGCTGAACTCATCGGCGCAGCCTTCCTTCTCCAAACGCAGCAAATCCGTTTGGCAGCGAGTGCAACAGGAAGGCGGCAGCAGATTGGTATTGCAGGGATATGCATCAACGCCGGCGGGCTCAGAGCGGGAATAGGTGATTACGGACGGACAGCCCACGCCGCGGGCCAAATGCATCAACGCTCCAATACCGCCGAGAAAAAGATCGGAATTATGCAGTACACTGGCTACCTGCCGCAAGGAAAACACGCCCCTTTTGTCCAGGACACCGCGCAATGGCGTGTCCTCAGGTGCGCCTACCTGCACAAAATTATATCGAGCCCCCAAGGCATCAACGACAGCCTGCATTTTGTCTGCCCCCCAGGTCTTGCGCTGTTCCTTGCCTTCACTCATGAGCGCAATCTGACTGTCTGCGAACAAACGCCCAAAGCGCTGCTCCTCTTCCGTGAGGGGGAAAAACGGATCAAGAGGGACGGGCCCACTCAACCCCATGCCTGCGCAAAATCCCGCCAGCAGATGCTCCTGCGAAAGTTCGGCTTTGAGCTTGTTGTCTGTCGTTCGTCCCGGCCGATAATATGTAAGCGGCAAAATTCGCAGACCTGTCGCTGCAATGGACGGGAAATCCATGCCTATCGTCAGAGCCGAGACGCCACCCAGGACATCGCAAAAGGCGGATGCCTCAGTGAAGAGTTCCGGAATGGTCGTGCCCACAAGGCTGCGCGCGCCTGTCATCCTGTGCCGGATTTGCGCCGCATAGAGCAGAAGCAGCTGGCTCCCCAGTGCCGGATAGGTGATATACACATCCTTGTGCCCTTGGGCCGCTGCCTGTTCAAGAGACAGAACACTCATGCATCCTCTCTTCCTGACTTTATATGTTAAAAATATCCATTCATATTCAGTACAACGTTACCATAATTAAATCTTTCAATTAATATGAATATAGTGAAGCCCTAACATATTCCTGAATAGTTGCAGATAGCGCATTGCTTCTTCCACCGGATTAAAGGTAGCTTCAGCAAATTGCCGGCATTCATGTCGCATACACTCCCTGCGCCACATCGGCAGCTCAAAAAACTTGAGCAGCTGTTCAGCAAGGTCTGCACACCTTTCCGCGGTCGGCTCATAGGGGGCCGGCTGAATCAGTCTGCCTTCGGGGGAAAGCGGAAGCCCCGGATGCTTCGCCAAAAAACCCGTTACGCCATCAATAACGACGTCCTCTGAGCTGAAACGGTCAAAACAGATAACTGGTGTGCCGCAGGCGAGCGCCTCATTGACAGTATTGGGGAGATTATCCTGAAAGGACGGACTGACAAAAACATCCGCCGCGGCGTAAATTTTTGCCATTGTACGGATATCATCGATCCAGCCAAGCGATTGGACTTCATAGCCGCACTCCCGCAAGCGTTCGAGGTATGGCGCCTTGTGACCAAAAAAGAGTATCTGCGGCACCATGCTTTTGCCCCACCGCCTCTGAAGCTGGGACAGCGCCTCGCACGCCACATACGTCCCTTTGTTTTTGCGCATGCCATTTGTACTCGCCAGAAGAATGACGGAGCTATCAATCGGAATGCCTAAATCTTTTCGCGCCCTGCTCTGCGGAATGGGCATATAAGTATCCAGTTTGACACATGTGGGAATGATAGTATGGAAAAAGGGTTTTCCCAACACACTGCGTTGGGATTCACGACTCAGCCACCGCGACGGAGTAACCACCACAAAATCACGGATATCGGCAAACCCGGTTAGCTTGCGAGCAAAAAAAGTGGCACACATATCTTGATTGCCAATTGTCCTTCCAAGCATCGGGCAGTCGGCGCATCCTGAAGACTGCCACTTCTCGCAACCAGCGGGTTGACCACAGAATCCGGTAAAAAGATTTGCAGAAGAACTCCAAGCAACGGTTTTTTTGCTTCTCAGTATCTCCGAGATCATATCTGCATCTATAAGCATCGAAAATTCGCCAAGAAGAACTACTTCACATGCTTGAAATTCCTTTTCTAGATGAAGAGGAACATGAAGATTTTCCCCACAAAAAAAATATTCATAATCCTGCGTCAAATGAGGGTGCTTCTTAGCAAATAAGTTTTGAATTACCTTAAATTTATTTAGAAAATCCTTTCCTTTTTCTTTGGGGATGACTCTTTTAATGTGTGAATTGAAATCTGCATGTTGCCTTACTTTTTCAGTTAAATTAAAAAGAGTAACATCTGCCCCACATGATATGAGCGACGAAACAATGCGTTCAAATGGAGCGGCAATCAAGTTATTCACACCTGCGATGCTGGGCAAATCCTTGGTTAATGGTAATAGGTCTTCATAATTTAGCATGCATACCCTCCACTTATAATGTGCAATTTATTATTGCCACAATAAATTCAATATTTTTTCAGTCGTGAAACTACCTTTGTCCGTAAGCGCTGCAATGTGCTAATAGATAGCCATTCCACTAGTCCTTTAATGTCCCCGCGTTCCAGCAATACGCCTAACTTATCACCCTTTTTGTTAAATTCGTGCAGAAGCAGCATAGGTTTCTTGCATCTATTATAAAATTCATATAAAGCATTTGCTGTAAGCATAATTACTTTAAATTTATCTTCCTCAATCACCCGTTCAGAAAATACACAACAATAATACATATTTCTTAAAAACAATGATACATATTTCAAATCATCAATGGTGCTATGATTTAGCATATCAATCATAATTCCTCGCGCTCTTATAATGCTATCAGCTTGTTTGAGAGTTAAAGGTGAATTTGACAAACTCCATTTCCTAAAGTAATTCTTATATATCGCGTCACTTACCACATGCACACCTTTGGCATTGAGTAGCGCACAAAAAAGAAAAACAACATCTTCATTATTAGAGCAGATTTGAGGAAAGTGTATATTATTCTCTTTGATAAATTTTGACCTATATATTGCGCTAACCCATTTTTCGGTAAAATTAAATTTATCTTCTTTTATATATTCATCACATAAAATCTTATTATTATGAAATTTATCTTCAACCCAGCATGCTCCCTTTATGATTTCTGCATTATCATCCAAGCTAGCTCGATAGAGTTTTTCATAAAAATCCCTTTCAAGAGCATCATCACTATCCACAAAGCTGAGCCACTTGCCTCGCGAGGCCCCAATTCCTAGATTTCGCGCGGTTGAAACACCTCGATTGTGCCCTAACGTAATGGGCAGCAATCGATCATCCCGCGTTGCGTACTCCATTAAGATATAGCCACTTTCATCACTCGATCCATCGTTTACGCAAATAATCTCAATATTTTCTAATGTCTGTCCACATACACTGTCCAAACACCTTCGCAACCATGGAGCTGTGTTATATATAGGAATTATGACGGAAATTAGAGGGGACATATATACCTCTCTGCATCCTCGATTAAAACACCATCTCAGCCTCAAAACATTATAATAACATAGTATATATAAAAGATAGACTCAAAATTCAAAGGAATACATATATTACATTAGTAAAACTTCTTATATATATGATATAATGCTTTAGCAAACGGTCTGCAAAATTTGGCCAGCATTGGGTAATCTGCCTCGAAACGTTTATAGAGTTGATGGCGTAGTGGTAGGTGGGAGCCAGATTGGGAAACTGGTGGCATATCAAATGAACGTCTATGATTGATACTTTCTGAAACCATTTGTATTGCAGTATCTTTTAAATTAATTTTGTCTTTGCTAACTTTATCAAGTATTGCCAAAAATTCAAAATTACTGTTTTCGGGCGTCAAAATCTGATTTATTCTTAGTTGCGTTAGACCCAATAAATGTATAAATGTTGTTAGAAAAATAAATGATGAAGGTGTATATACAAATCCATGGTTATCAAGATATTTATTGGGATTATAAAGTTCATTAACCAATTTGTCAGCCTCAATAGGAGTATGTATAAAATTTACTGCTCCATAGTCACCATTACCATCGGTATGATATGCAAACATATCATATAATGAAGAAAACGAATGAACCTTTCTATTTTCTTTATATGCATCAATCCATTGACCAATGGATGTATATGGCCTAAAATAGTCAAATGTTCCTCTTCTATCAGGTATTATAAGAAATAGTCTTCCCGAATCCTTTAATGCCATTTCACATCGCTGCAGAAAATGTATTGGATTAGGTATATGCTCAAAATTATGTACACCTACGATGTAATCAATACTCCTTTTTTCTAAACTAAGAAGGTCAGTAAATTCTGAACCATCATCTATCGCATCCACATCCTCAAAATTATTAAGCATTCCTGATAATGCGGGATCTTTTTTAACTATTGAAATTAATTCATCTTTTGATGCATAATCGATGGTAAAAATATTATACCCATCCTTTTTTCTAAATAACGGCCTATAGCCTCCACCGATTTCAATACCTATCATGTTCTTCTTACAAAAACCCTTAATTAATATTCGTAAATCAATGCGAGAATCAACCATACTATTTTCTCCAATAATTATTGCTTTCCTTGACAATTTAATGTCACAACAGGATATATCTTGTGGAATTCATTTTTCCTGAAGAATTATTATTTCTTTATAATCTTCATCCTGCATTTTTGAATTATATTTTTATAAAACCCAAAAATTTCTTCTGGTGTATAAAGTTCGCTAATTACCTTTTTCCTTTCTGATTTAATTAAATCAAGATTAGATGATATTCCCCCACTTGTGCAGCACGCAACAATAGTATTCCATTTTAGAAATTTTTTATTATTCTTATGCAATACAACAAAAAATTTCCAATCTGACACTATTGAAAGTGTAATATCATAATAGCCACAATCCATAAAACAACTTCTTCTGATAAACGATGCTTGGTGACGAATTGTTGATTTAAAAAGAACTTCATCCAAATACTGTTCGTTTTTTGTATATGTCACTAGTTCAAAATCGCTATGATTTGTTACACATTCTTCTCCATACAACACATCAACGTATGGGTACTTTTCCAACATAAAATTAGCGTTCTCTAAAATGTAAGGATAAATAAAGTAATCACCTCCATTCATGAAAATAATATAATCTCCAGTTGATTTTGATATACCTTTATTCATAGCATCATAAATACCATCATCATTCTCTGAAACAAAATAATCCATACTCTGCTTATATTTCTCTAGAATACTACGCACATCCTGCTCACTACCACCATCAATAACAATCCATTCATAATTTTTATAAGTTTGCTCCACAATACTTTCACACGTTTTATCTAAATTTGGAGAATTCTTACATACTGTTACAATAGAAAATTTCGGGAGCTGAATATCTTTCATTTATAATCACCTTTGTTTTTTCTTTAAAACAAATCTTGAGCGTAAGAAATTTGGTGATATACCTCTCTCGTCATATTCACTTTTCATATTTGTTTCCTCTTCAATCCGCATTTTATTCATGCCATTTATATGACTCCTCCAAAACTCATATCCATATTTTAAAAAAGCGTGACAACCAAAGGGTAGTTTTTTGCAAATTCTAAATAATAGCTCTGGATTTACTTCGAATGAAAATTGCATTGCTATTTTTGTCGGTGCTATATTAAATTCCACATCAACTTTTTGAAATAAATTAATAATTATTCCATCTTCATTTTGAAGTCCGTTATAATCAAATTCTTTTTTACCTTCTATCAATTTTCTCTGTAGCAAATTTGTACATTTTATAAATTTTGAAACTTTTCTTAATGAAAAGCCTCCATTTCCCGAGGGTTCTATCAACCTGTCTGATATATTAGAAGCATATCCCTCAAACCACGGTGCCCCTATATAATCATAATTTTGCGAACACCAATACCCCAGCTCATCTCGAAAAACCCAAGAATCCAACTGATAAACCAATAAATATTTGTATTCTGAAAAGCACTTATAAAAATATGGATTAAGCATGAGCCGGGAATATGCACATGTGGAGGAAAAATACATATCAGGGAAGCGCAAAACATTATAACATATATCATATTTTGAGGCTATATTTTCATAGAAAGATATATTCATATTTTCAGGGCAAAATAAGATGATATTATACTTGCCTAACACTTTAATGCATTGTTTAAAAGACTCTATTTCAGAAAAAGACAAACTCCTTTTATAAATTGGAATAGCAATACACGCCTCAAATTTTGCAGATGGCGTATATTTTAATCTTAGCGATAAAGTACTAAGCAATAGTTTTTTACTATAATATCCCTCTAAACATTTAAGTATCGCAATTTCAGACTTGGATTCATATGAGTGAAATAATCTTTCAACCAATTGAATTTTATTATATTGGATATTCCAATAATTTATCTTTATCATTTTGTATGTAATCCATAGACAATCAACAATAAGTCTAAACGCAATATCTGTCTTGTTCCGAAGTGAAATCTGTAAAATATTATTAATCCAAAAAGATAATATAAAAGAATAACTTTCAGCAGGGATATTATCGCAAGAGTTTAATCTATTAATCATTTTCGACAACCCATTAAATTTCATTTCAATGCCTTCAACGCTTGGAGAACCATATGTTGAAGAATATTTATTAATTCTGATATTAATTTCTGCAGATTCAATAATATTTATATTATTGCATATAAGAGCGAACCTTAGAGCAAATATTGGATCTTCCATATCGCGTTGATTTTCTGGGAAAAAGATATGATTCTTAAGTAATGTTTCTCTTCTATAGATGGCAGATGCAAAGGCAAAAGAAAAGCTCGTCCTATGCTTCAATATTTCCTCATTCATGCTATAATCAACAGCTACTGATCTACCATTCTCCAACCAATATCTATAATTTCCTTTCACAACGTCATATACACTGCCACATGTCCCTCTCCACAACTTTTCATAAAAGTCAAGACATGGATAATCATCACAATCAACAAAACCAAGATACTCGCCTGAGGCCCGACTCATTCCAAGATTTCTGGCAGCAGCAGCACCTCCGTTTTCTGGAAGCGAGTATATATGTATGCGCTGATCGTTGGCCGCATAAGAATTCAATATTTCCAATGAGGCATCTGTTGAACCATCATCCACGCATATAATCTCAAGATTCTGCAATGTCTGACGACAAACGTAATCCAGACACTCCCGCAGATACCGTTTCCCATTGTAAACGGGGATGATAACTGAGATTGCAGGAATCATCAGTATAGTCTATTTATTCAGGCATCTATTTCTTAGACTATTTCTGCATTTTACTTTCCTTTTCTCGCACTACATCTAGGTCAGTCTCCAACGCCGCTTTTTTCGGTTGCCAACCCTCCATCTCCTTCACTTCATGGATGGGATCGGCCAATAGCATTTCCTGCGCATCATCAAATTCCTCTACAGTGGGGGTAAAGTCATCTTCGGCAGGGGATTCGATGTTCAGACGCACTTCACAAGCATCGGCTGCACCTTCAATGAGCACCCCATACGCAAGCAGCTTGTCCAAAAATGCCTGAAAGCGCACGGCTATATCCTCCGGAGCGCCCGGAAGCGCCGTAAGCGCGGCAACAATTTTCTCACTACCGGCACCATTGAGCAGATTTTCAAAAATGGCTGTACCCAAACCGTTCATCCCATAGTAGATGCCGGTCTCGGAATTGATGACGATGGCGATGCCGTCGGCGATGTCGCTGAACATCTTGGCTTCGTTCAAGACGTAGGTGGCCATTTGCTCTCTCCCTTGGCAAAATGGTTATCAGATGAGATCGGGCCGTGTTGTCAGAACATTCTGTTCATGAAAATATTTGTAAGACAGATATTTTCATCAGATTTCGTTGCCGCCATTCCAGCGGAAACGCATGGTTTTCCATCGAATGACGGCACGGGCGTCCGCTCCCGCATCCGCCGGGACGTTACGCAATTCCATTGCGACACTCTAAAGCTGTTCCATAAATTCCCTCAGACAGCGCGTGTTGCGTGCGATATTGCGCGAAAGATTGAAACGGTAGAACGGCAGGTCGCGCACAAACTCGTACAGCTTGCCAATGGTCAGGGCATCCCGCAGATTGCCCGTATTATTGAGGGTGGAAAAGGCCAGCTCCTCCACAGCAAGCTCCCTGTAGCCGGGCTCGATGGACGGCTTCGCGCAATCGCAGATATTGGGGAACATGCACAGACGCACAGGATACGCGCGCCGAAATTGTTCATGATAGGCCGCTATATTGAACATGTATTTGTCTTTGCGGGCGTTGTTGGAAAGAAATCTGCCCCTGAAACCGTCATACATTGCCTGATACGCTTGCGGCGCCAGTGCGATGACGGAATAAACAGGCCACGCTCTTAAGCTGTCTCCAGGCTGCTTGCCGAGGATGAGGTAGTCATCCGAGACATATTCAAACCCGTCCAACAGCGCATGCACCGCCAGTGTGGACTTGCCCCGGTAGCCAAAGGCGCAGAGAAGCACGCCCGCCCCGTTGAGCCCCACCACCGCGCCATGCGCCAGACTGCTGCCTGGCACGTTGCAGATGCGGAACAGCAACTGGACAAAGATATGCCCACGCTTGATGAACTCCTCGGGCTCCAGGTTCTCCACTGCATAATAATAGGTATTGCCTTCTGGATCGAAGGCTGAAAGACTGCCGTCGCCCAGCTGAACATCCAGCAGCGGCCAGTGACGCAACAACCCCTCATCGAAGCACTGGACAGATGCGGCGCTCGCCTCTCCCGTCAGGCGGCCAATGCGCAATCTGTGGTACAGCGCTCCGTCGAGCACGCGGGCCGCAGCAAGCGCCGCATCCGCCATACTGCGTTCCCGCCAGATGACAAGGGTAGCATCAAAGGCGGCCGCATCTTCCCGCAGGGCGCAGGTCATCTGCCGTTCCACATGGCGCAGAAAAGCCGCGGAATGACAGACAAGCCGCACCATGCGCGTGCCGCAGTCAAGATAGCGGACCACCGGCTCAGGGCCGGCCAGCCGCGCGCGCCGCGCCAGCGCCGCGTACACCTGCTTCCGCGCTGCGGAGGAAACTCCGTCAAAACGCATGGGTGACGATCCCCCTCTTGTGCGCGAGATACCAGCGTACAAAGGTCGGAACCCCCCGCAACCGTTTCAGCAGCAGAAATTTCAGGATGCGGCTGCCGTGGTGCCAAGGGCGATTCTTGAGCTCCACCACGCGGATGGCCTGGCACGCCTTCTGTCGCGGCAAAAAATAGTCCTCGTCAAAAATGACCTGATTGCAGAAATCCTCAATGCCGCCAAGCTTCGGGAACAACGCCTCCGGCTGGGGGAAAAGGCCCGGCACCGCCGCGTTCATGAAGGCGGCCGCCAGGCAGGTCTCCACCTCATGACCGCTGGCGACCGCGTCCGCGCGCACGATGTCCCAGTCCAGGGGCGCCTCGCGCTGGAGCCAGACGCAGTCCTCAAGTGAGAAAAAGATGCTGTGCAGCGACGTATGCTCGCGCAGGTTCTTGGTCAGATTGGCCATGACCAGAAAGCAGAGGTCCTCGCGGCAGGGCAGCGACACATCCACGCCGAAGGCCCTGACGGGCGTGGCGCGGGCGAACAGCCCCGCATGAAAGGCCGCATAGTCCCGGTCCGGGTCAAAGATGGAATGGTGCACGTCCACGGCGCTTTCGCTCTCGGTGTGGAAGTCCACCGCATGCTTCGATTCCTCGCGGCAATGCAGGTAGCCGAGTTCCTCGCCGATGCGCGTGGCCTCGCCCATGCGTTCCGCCGGGATGAGGATGTCCGCGTCCCCCATGGGACGGGGCAGTTCCGGACGCAGCGCGCGCATGGCCGCGCCCTTGAAGAGCAGGACGGGGATGCCCGCCGCGGTGAGCGCCTTGCCGATCCTGGAGAAGTGGGCCAGCGTTTTCGTATTGGCGAAATGGAAAAAGCGGATGAGCCCGTCAATGCGCGGGCCCGCGTAGGCCGAAAAGGCCAGTTCGGGATGCTCGCGCCGGGCATAGGCCAGAAGCAGGCTCTTGTGCGCGCCCATGGCTTCGATGTCGCAGCGCTCAAGACAGGCGTCGAGCATGGCCTGGGTGGGCGCCGCGGCAAAGCGGAAGTCCAGCAGGCACTGATCCCGCGCGTCCAGATGCGTCCGGTACAGCCTGGCTACCAGACGCCGCAATGCGGGATTTTCCGGCAAACGATCCATCCTGCGCAGACTCCGGTCACGGCTGGAGGCCATATTCGTCAACATATGGTATGTTAATGAATGTGCCAGCAAAATATACCGCGCCGGCCCCATGCGCCGGCGCGGTGAACGCCTTCGTTTCCCTACAAATTGGCCGCGTACCAGTCCCCGGCCAGGCGCAGGCCCTCGCGCACGTCATAGCGCGGGGCGTAGCCGAGCAGATCGCGGGCGCGGCTGATGTCCGCCAGGGAGTGGCGCACGTCGCCGGCGCGGAAGTCGCGGTGCACGGGTCCGGCCGTGGCCGCGGCGCTCCGGTGGCGGCTCACTTCCTCGCGGATGAGGACAAAAAGCTCGTTGAGCGTGGTCCGTTGGCCGAAGGCCACGTTATAGATGCGGTTTTGCGCGTCGCCCTCCGCCATGCTGGCGAGCAGGTTGGCCTGCACCACGTTGTCGATATAGCAGAAATCGCGGCTGGTCTCGCCATCGCCGTTGATATAGACGGTTTCGCCCTTGATGAGGCTCGCGAACCACTGCGGGATGACGGCGGCATAGGCGCCGTAGGGGTCCTGCCGCTGCCCGAAGACGTTGAAATAGCGCAGGCCGATGCTGGCAACGCCGTAGCAGCGCGCGAACACGTCGGCATAGAGCTCGTCCACATACTTGGTGACGGCATAGGGCGAGAGCGGGCGCCCGATCCTGTCCTCCACCTTGGGCAGTTCCGGCGAGTCGCCGTAGGTGGAGGAGGAGGCGGCGTAGACGAAGCTTTTGGTTCCGGCATCGCGGGCGGCCACGAGCATGTTCAGGAAGCCGTCGATATTGCAGCCGTTGGAAAGCAGCGGATCGTCGATGGAGCGGGGCACCGAGCCCAGGGCGGCCTCATGGAGCACATGTTCCACGTCCGCGCAGGCGCGGCGGCAGGTTTCGAGGTCGCGGATGTCGCCCTTGATGAAGGTGAAGCGGGACCAGGCTTCCTCGCCCACGGCCGCATGCACCATGTCGAGATTTTTCTGGTAGCCGGTGAGAAAATTGTCCAGCCCCACCACGGTCTGCCCAAGGCCGAGCAGATGCTCCAGCAGGTTGGAGCCGATAAACCCGGCAACGCCGGTGACCAGCCAGCGCGACGGAGCGGCGGAAAGGCGGTCGCGCAGTTGTGCGTATGCGTTCATGGTATTCCCTGTCATCTGCAAAGCGCCGGCGCGGCGCGGGCCGCCCGGATATATCTGATGCCGCTCTTTCTTAACCGCTTAACTTCCCGCTGTAAAGGGCGCCCCCGGACGGGAGCCGCCACATGCGTCGGATGGCATGCCTCAGGCGTGCCCCTGGCGCGGCGCGCCAAAGCTCCCGCCCTCCGCGCTCATGCGAAAGACGCGCACCACATAGCCCGGTTCGCCGTCGGCGTCCGCTTCCGCCGCGTCCGGTTCCTCCGCGCCCTCCCGGCTCTCGGGGGGGACGGCGCCCGCGCACATGGGGCAGGCATTGGTGACCAGCAGGCACGAGGCGTCCAGTTCCAGCGGATCGATGCCCGCCTCGTCCAGCAGCCGCGTGGCGCGGCCCGGCTCCCAAAGGACCGGCGCGCCGCAACGCCCGCATTCCACATAGAGCAGTTCCGGATCATAGCCGCGCCCGGTTCCGGCCACGGCAAGGGCGGAAAGGGCCGTCGAACGCCGGAAGCGGCCCCCGGCCCCGAGCTCCCGGCGCAGCAGGCGCCCG
>URHE01000007.1 GCA_900547595.1 uncultured Desulfovibrio sp. | reverse complement strand
AAAAGGCCACGATGGACGAACGCGCCAACGGGCGGCGGAGCGTGCGCGGCGGGGAATCGGCCAGGTCATGACCGGCATCGGGCCTTCCGGCATCTGCCGGGAACGTCGCGGCGCATGCGCCGGACAAGCACTGGAGCAGGGCGGGAGGCAACGGTTTGCGCAGCAGCGCCGTGAACTCCGCGGCGTCGCAGGCATCCGTCACCAGGGGGGAGATGCCCGCAGCGGCCAGGCGCCGCCAATGCTCCAGCGCAGCGGCCGCCGCCATGGCGTCGCCTTCAGGCGCGGGCAGCGCCATGCCGGAGCGCCAGCGGCTGTCTGAAATACCCGAAGGCAGGCCGGCAATCTCGCGGCCTGCCGCGTCACGTCCCCGTGGGCGGACATGGACGCGTCTGCCGTCCGCATCCGCCATGATTTCGAGATCATCAAGAGAAAACAGCCGAAAGGCCCGGCGCCCGAAGCGGCGCAGGCACAGCGCGGCCACGTTGCGTTCCCCGTCCAGCGCGAGCAGAGGGGCCGTGCCGGCGCGCATCGAGCCCAGGAGCGCCAGGCCGGTAAAGACGCAGGCGCCCCCGGATGCGAGCGCCGGGGCAAGATGTTTCTGCGTTCCCGCCAGCAGCAGGAGCAGCCCGAAGGCCAGAAACGCCGCGCCGAGAAAACGTCCGAGGCTCTGGCCACGTCCGCCCTGGCGTGTGGCAAGAACAAACAGCTGCCTTCCCTGACTCAGGCAGGGCCAGGGAAGCCGGAGTTTTGGGGCGTCCTGTGCTGATGCGGGGGAAAAGGCGGGGGCTTGCATCGCGGCTGGCTATCGCGGCGAAGCGCGGGACGGTCCCCCGCGCTCCGTCACGGTCCGGCAACGCCCGGGGCTACTTGCCCATGGCGTTCAGGAAATCCTTGTTGGAGGGAGTGCCGCGCATCTTGTCGAGAAGGAACTCCATGCTGTCGAGCGGCGCCATGGGCGCGAGTATCTTGCGCAGCAGCCAGACCCTGTTGAGCACATCGTCGGGCAGGAGCAGGTCCTCCTTGCGCGTGCCGGTGCGGTTGATGTCGATGGCGGGGAAAACGCGCTTTTCGGAGAGGTGGCGATCGAGATAAATCTCCATATTGCCCGTGCCCTTGAACTCTTCGAAAATGACCTCATCCATGCGCGAGCCGGTATCAATGAGCGCCGTGGCGATGATGGTCAGGCTGCCGCCTTCCTCGATATTGCGGGCGGCGCCGAAGAAACGCTTGGGCCGCTGGAGGGCGTTGGCGTCCAGACCGCCGGAGAGCACGCGGCCGGAGGACGGGGTCACGGCATTGTACGCCCGGCCGAGGCGGGTGATGGAATCAAGCAGGATGACCACATCGCGCTTGCGTTCCACCAGGCGTTTGGCCTTTTCCAGCACCATTTCACAGACCTGGACATGGCGCTGCGGCGGTTCGTCGAAGGTGGAGCTGATGACTTCCGCCTTTTTGACCGTGCGTTCCATGTCGGTCACTTCCTCGGGGCGCTCGTCGATGAGCAGGACGATGAGGTAGACGTCCGGATTATTGGCATTGATGGCATTGGCGAGCGACTGGAGCAGGATGGTCTTGCCCGTGCGCGGCGGCGCCACGATAAGGCCGCGCTGGCCGCATCCGATGGGGGCCATCAGGTCGATGACGCGATTGGAGAGATTCTTTTCGCCATCTTCCATGACGAGCTGATGATCGGGATAGATAGGCGTGAGGTTGTCGAACAGGACGAGATTCTTGGCGTTTTCCGGCGGCTCGAAGCCGATTTCCGTCACCTTGAGCAGGGCGAAATAGCGTTCCCCCTCCTTGGGCGGCCGGATCTGGCCCGAAACGACATCGCCCTTGCGCAGGGAAAAACGCCGTATCTGGGAGGGGGAGACATAGATGTCGTCCGGCCCGGGCATGAAACTGTAGAGTGGCGACCGGAGAAAACCGAAACCGTCCGGCAGTATCTCAAGGACACCATCGCCATAAATGGCGCCGTTTTGCGAAGCGCAGGTGGACAGGAGAGCGAAGATGAGTTCCTGCTTGCGCATGGAGCTTGCATTTTCGATCTCATACTGCTCGGCAAGCTCCATGAGTTCTTGCATGCTGCGGGTCTTCAGGTCGGTGAGGCTCATGCCGCTGTCAGTAAGAAGGGCGGGTGTGGTTTTTTTCTTGCGCATACAGGTACTGATGGTTTCAAGCAACGGTGAGGGCATGTATATGTCATGCCGGACACTGGGGCCCAAAAGGACAATGACAATGGGATGGGATAAGGTACAGACGTGCGGCAAAGAAGCTAGGCCATTCTGTCACAAATAGCAAGAAAAAAGTGACCTTTTCAAAAAATCGGGCGAAGCCGCACTATGCGGCGTGCGTCAGGCAGCCCCGGCACGGGATGCGAGACAGTCCGGCAGGGAGTAACGCGTCCCGCAAACTGCGGCTTATGCGTGCGAACGGCAGGGCATCCGCACGGGGAGACGGCGCCGCCATGGCGTGGATGCGGGCATGCGCGTGTACTCAGGGAAAATGCGCGGCACAGCGCCGTGAGGTACAACGCGCCGCACGCTGGCCTCGAGGTCAGGCGCTCTTGCATTGGGCTTCGGCAGCGGCCTGGGCCGCCGCATACAGGGCAAGCAGTTCCTCGCGCAGTTCGTCTTGCGAAAGGCCGAGCACTTCCGCAAGCTCACCGCCCACAAGGCTCATGGCCTGTTCCAGAAGCCGCCGTTCGCCGAACGAGAGTTCCTTGTTGCGGCCGATGAGCAGCAGCTCGCGCAGCACATCCGCCACAACGGCCAGGTCCGGGCTTTTCAGGCGTTCGGAATATTCGCGGAAACGGCGGTTCCAGTTCTGGCCGGTAAAGACGGTGCGTTCGCGGTCGCTGCGGAGCACATCGAGGATGCGGTTCGCCTCCTTACGCGTGATGAGCCGGCGCAAGCCCACGTTGACGGCATTGTGCACGGGAACCATGAGGGTGATATTGTTGGCCCGGATGCGCACAATATAAAATTCGCAGGCAACGCCGCCAATGTCCTTGTGGTCGATGCGCTCGATCCTGCCCACGCCCTGGGCCGGATAAACCACGAGATTGTCCGGTGCGAACATATGCCTTCCCCGTGCTTTGTGCGCGACTACGCAGATTGTGGATGGTTGGTTCATCACTGCGGACGGCATTCCGGCTGCGCCCGGGTGGCCGATTCCCGTGGGGGAGGGGCAGGGACAAGAAAGTTTCGCAAGGGGGCCAAAATACGACTGAGATCAATCAATACCACGTTTGCATGTGGGTGTCCAGTGAGGGCGCTATTTTTTTTACTTTGTTGCACATCTGCGTTGGCGGTGTGGCGGGGCGTGCTCGCCGCTCCTGTTGCATGCCGGCGTTGCCCTTCAAAACCAGCCGCTTCGGTGCCCCCCTGCCGGAGAAAAATTTTCCGGCGCGTTTTCGGGGGATGCCCCGGAGAAATTCCTCACCGGAGCTTCGTTTCGCCGGCGTCGTGCGCGGGCGCGGCGGCTGTGCGCGCCAGTCTGGCCGCTCCGGCCGTGTCCCCGGCGGCGGCGGCGAGGAAAACCTTGCCGGCGACGGGCATGGCGGCGGCGATGCGCGCCGTGTCTGCCGCATCGGGGCGTCCCAGCACCCAGTTGATGACATCGCCCTTGTGCGGCGGTCTGCCGATGCCGATCCTCAGGCGGGCGAAATCCTGCGTGCCCAGCTGGTCGCTGATGGAGGCGAGGCCATTGTGCCCGGCATTGCCGCCGCCGACCTTGAAGCGCAGTTCTCCGGCCGGGATGTCCAGCTCGTCATGGGCCACGATGAGCTGGCCGGGCGTGATCCTGTGCCAGGCAAGCAGGGGCTGCACGCAATGCCCGCTGGCGTTCATCATGGTCAGGGGCATGGCCGCAAGCCAGAACCCGCGCAGGCCCGGCATGCTGAAGCGCCAGAGATCGCACTGGAACTTGCCGCCGTTAAGCGGTTCCACGCGTCCTGTTTCCCGCGCCTGCGCAAGCAGGCGGTCCACAAGGGCGAAGCCGCAGTTATGCCGTGTGCCCGCATACTTGTTGCCGGGATTTCCCAGGCCCACCAACGCGCCCGCATATTCCATAAACCACCCCGTGGATGCTGTTTTCAGGCCGCCGTGATCGGCGCGTCCTGCGCGTCAAGGCGCAGGGACATGCCCAGGCCCGCGCAGACGGCGCCCGCATCGCGGGCGATGAAGCGGGCATGGGTAGGATTCATGGGCGCCAGGTGCCCGCCGTCCGGGACCCAGACCAGTTTCTTTGCCGGAGCCTCGATGCCGTTGAGGAAGGCACGGGCGAGAGCGGGCGTGAACAGGGCGTCATCACCGGCATTGTAAAGCCGGAACGGGCAGTGGAGCCGGGGAGAAACACGCGCGCTGAAAAGACTTGCCAGAAAGCCCAGCGGATAGGCGAGGCGGCTGCCGCGCCTGTCAATGCGGATATTGCGCCGGCCGGCCAGCACCCGCCGGGGCGAAAGATAGCAGACCAGCGGCACGGGCAGGCGCGGCAGGAGGCGGCCCAGGGCGGCGATGCCGCGCTGGAGGCGGTCCCGCTGGTTCCCGAACCGCGCAAAACGGGTCAGGGCGATGGCCTGCGGCATCTGCGGCAGGATGGCGCAGATGGCGAATGCGGCTGTGAGCGTTGTTGAAACCCCGGCATGAGCCACGCTGAGGATGCCGCCCTGACTGTGCCCGCAGACGGCCACCGGGCCAAAGCCCGCATCGTGGAGCCAGCGCTCGGCGAAGAGGCCATCCTCAAGGAGCGAGGCAAAGGTAAACCCGCTCCGGTGCGGATTGACGCCATGGCCTTCAAGGTGCAGCCCCGCCACCGTAAAACCGGCCTCCCGCAGGGCGGCCATGAGCGCGCCGTATTGCCGGGGGGAGAGCATGGTGCCCGGATAAAAAAGCATGGTCCCGGCGCCGGGGTTGGGCCGGATCTCCAGCGTGAGGCTGTGACCGTTTCGCCGCAGGCGGGTGAAGTGGGGCATATCCGTCCGGGTGATACTGCAGAAAAGGCCGACCCGCGAGGGCCGGCCTCAATGAAAACTCCGCGACATGTCCGGGCGCTGTCGGCGGCGCTGAACGCCGGACAGGGCCGGGAAGGATGCCTATTCGGCGGCTTCCTCGGTTTCGCCCTCTTCAGCCGCATCATCCTTGCTCTTGGCGAGCACGCTGACAATGGCAAAATTCCGGTCATGGACGGCGGAGACATTTTCGGGAAGCTTGAGATCGGCCACGGAAATGGTGTCGCCGATATTCATGTCCGTCACGTCCACCACGACCTTTTGCGGCATGTCCATGGGCTTGCTGGCAAGGCGCACGTTTTCGCGATAGGTCTCAAGGACGCCGCCCAGCTTGGTGCCCTTGGCGGTGCCCACGAATTCCAGCGGCACATCCACCTTGACTTCCTTGTTCAGATCGACGCCGTAGTAGTCGATATGCAGGAAGCAGTTCTTGTAGGGATGGCGCTGCACCTGCCAGATGAGAACGGGATGCACTTCCCTGGCGCCGTTGTTCTCGATCTCCAGATTGAACACGGTGGTGTGCCCCACGGATTCGTAGAGCTTTTCCAGCGGCAGGGTCGGCGCCTGGACCATGATGTTCTCGCCCGTGGCGGTATAGAAGACGCCGGGCACCAGGTCCCTGGAACGCAGGCGACCGTTGGCCCCCTTGCCGCGGGCGTCGCGCTTCTGCACATTCAATGTTTTTTCGATGCTCATCTCCCTCTCCTTGCTGACCGCCGAAACGTGCGGAAACTGTTCATCCTGAAGATCCCCGCCATGCTACACGAAGAGCACGCTCACCGAGGAACCCGTATGGATATTGTGGATGGTCTTGCCGAGAAGCGCGGCCACGGAAGCCACCTTGAGCTTGGGACAGCGCTCCAGTTTGTCGCCCAGGGGAATGGTGTCCGTCACAATGACCTGCGAAAGGGCGTCCGTCGCATTGATGCGGTCAATGGCCGGCCCGGAAAGCACCGGATGCGTGGCGCAGGCGATGATGCGGGTGGCGCCGTAGTTGAGAAGCACTTCCGCCCCGGCGCAGAGCGTGCCCGCGGTGTCGATCATGTCGTCCACCACAATGGCGACGCGGCCCTCCACATCGCCGATGACGTGCATGGCCTGGGCCTGATTGGGCTTGTCGCGCCGCTTGTCCACGATGGCGAGAGGCGCGTTGAGCCGCTTGGCATAGGCCCGGGCGCGCTCCACGCCGCCCGCGTCCGGCGAGACGATGACGATGTTGTCCTCGTGCAGGTCGCGCAGGCTGTCCATCATGACGGGCACGGCGAAAAGATTGTCCACCGGGCAGTTGAAAAAGCCCTGGATCTGGCCCGCGTGCAGGTCGATGGTGACGACCCTGTCCGCCCCGGCCACGCTGATGAAATCCGCCACCATCTTGGCGCTGATGGGCGCGCGCGGGCTGACCTTGCGGTCCTGGCGCGCATAGGCGTAGTAGGGGATGACCGCCGTGATGCGCCCGGCGCTGGCCCGCTTCAGGGCGTCCATCATCAGGCAGAGCTGCATGAAATTGCGGTTCACTTCCGGCGGGCAGGTGGGCTGAACGACAAAGACATCATCTTCGCGCACATTGTCGCCGATCTCGATCCGCAACTCGCCGTCGCTGAACGTGGTGGCAAGGGTGGGGGTGAGCTGACAGCCCAGATGATCGCAGATGGATCGGGCAAGCTCGGGATTGGAGGAACCCGTGACGATTTTCAGGTCGCTGAACATGGAGCCGCCTTGGCAAATCCGTTCAAAAACCGACAGTTGTCATCCGGCGCTGCCGCAGTTTGGCTGGGATGGAAGGGTTCGAACCTTCGGATGACGGAGCCAAAACCCGTTGCCTTACCACTTGGCTACATCCCAGCAGTCCCCAGTGCCTGGCAATAGACGCGCGGATATGCGCCGCGCAGCCGGGTCGCGGCATCCTGTGCCGCCGCCTCCGCCGCGAAAAGCCCGAACACGCTTGAGCCGCTTCCGGTCATGCCGGCTGCCAGCGCCCCGAGCCGCCCAAGCTCCGTCTTGAGCCGGGCAAGCTGCGGATGCCGGGGGAATACGGCGGCCTCAAGGTCGTTGCGCAGGTCAAGGCGCGCCGCTCCAGGGAGAAAAACTCCATTAACCGCGCGCGCGCGCTTTGTCAAGCTGTTTTGGGCACAGCCCGCGGCGCCGGAAGTGGTTGCGGCCCGCAGTTCGTCCAGCCACGCGAATACCTGCCCCGTCGCCACATGGATGCCGGGACAGACGAGGACGAGAAACAGGGGCGGCCAGTCTTCCACCAGCGGCTCCACCACCTCGCCGATGCCGCGTACCCGGCTGGGGCGGCCACTGAGAAAGAACGGCACATCGGCCCCCACGGCAAGGGCCGCCCGCGTCAGCGCCGCCCGCGTCAGCGGGCGTCCGCGCAGGGAATCGAGCCAGAGCAGGAGCGCGGCCGCATCGCTGCTGCCGCCGCCCAGACCGGCGCCCGACGGGATGCGCTTGACAAGTTCCACCTCCATGCCGGGCGCCTCCCCCCCGGCGGCCAGAAAGGCGTCATACGCCCGCGTCAGGGTATTGCGGGCGGAATCGATGTCCAGCGCGGCGCACCGCACGTCAATGCCCGGTCCGGGGCGGAGGCGGATGCGCAGCTCGTCACGCGGCGCGGCCAGGGGCCAGAAGAGGGAGTCCAGCTCATGGTAGCCGTCCGGCCTGCGTCCGAGAACGCGCAGGCCGAGATTCACCTTGCAGCCCGCGGTGAGGCGGATCACAGGGTTTCCAGGGTCAGGCGGTCATTGGTGTAGACGCAGATCTCCGCCGCGATGGCCATGGCCTCGCGCGCCACCGCGGCGGCGTCCAGTCCGCTGTGGCGCAGGAGGGCCCGCGCCGCCGCCAGGGCATACGGGCCGCCGCTGCCGATGGCCGCCACGTCGTCATCGGGTTCGATGACATCGCCCGTGCCGGACACGAGCAAAAGGTGTTCGGCATCGGCGAGCAGAAGCATGGCCTCAAGCTTGCGCAGATATTTGTCCTTGCGCCATTCCTTGGTCATCTCCACGGCGGCGCGCAGGAGATTGCCCCGCATTTCCTTGAGCTTGGCCTCAAAAAGCTCGAAAAGGGTGAAGGCGTCGGCGGTGGCGCCCGCAAAACCGGCAAGGACGCGGCCTTCATGGAGGCGGCGCACCTTGTGCGCGGTATGTTTCATGACCATGCTCTGGCCAAGCGTCACCTGGCCGTCCCCGGCCATGGCGACCTGCCCGTTTTTCTTCACGGCGAGAATGGTTGTGGCGTGTGTTTCCATCATCAGCTTTTTTCCCAGATTTCCCTGCGTTCCCTGTAGGCGGCTTCAAGACGCTGAAAGGCGCGCCTGTCCGCCATTTTTCCAGCCAGGGCCTTCGCCTGGTTGAAATAGCGTTCCGTCAGCTTGCGGTTATTGGCATAAAGCGCGCTGTAGGTCATGTGGATATAGGCTTCGGGCGTCCTGCCCGCGGTGCCGAGAGAGCGCGCATAGGCTTCATGGACTTCCGGGTCCTGCGGCACATGGCGCAGGACGTCGGTGTAATATCTGGCCGCCTGCGCCTGGCGCCCCGTTTCGTCCAGCATGCGGGCGTAGAAAAAGGACGCCATGAAGTCGCGGGGGTCGCGGCGCATGGCCTCGCGCAGCAGCTTCTCGGCGCGATCCATGCTGCCCTTGCGGTAATGGAAGGCCCCGGCCTCGCGCAGCACGAGGGGGTCATTGGGGGCGGCGGCCAGCGCCTCCTCAAAGGCCGCCGCGGCGTCGTTGACACGGTTCTGGCGCGCCAGGACGATGCCCCTGCCCATGCGGGAAAGGCCGTCCCTGCCCGAAAAGCGCTGCAATGCCGCCTGTTCGTCGCCATAGCGCGCCCAGAGCAGGGCCTTGACGCGCTGGTAGCGGCGATTGTCGAAGGTGCGGTTGCGGACGGACGCGGGCAACGTCTCGATGCGGGCCTGGAGGCCGTTGACGCGGTCGCCGATGGCGGGATGGGTGGAGAGGTAGGTGGGGATGTTGATGCCGCTCATCCAGTTCTTGTGGCGCAGCACCTTGAAGCCGCCGACCATGCCGGAGGGGGGATAGCCTGCGGCCACCAGGTATTGCAGGCCGAGATTGTCGGCCTCGCTTTCGTCCATCCTGCTGTAGTTGAGCATGGCCGACTGGCTTGCCCCGGCGGCGCTCACCGCTGCGGCGCCCCCAGCGGGACCGCCCAGCGCCACCCCGGCCACGGCCACGAGCAGGGAGCCCAGCGTCAGGTATTGCGCCCGTTCCAGGCGCGCCGCCACATGCCGCTGCGTCACATGAGCCAGTTCGTGGGCGAGCACGCCGGCCAGCTCCTCCTCCCGCTCCAGGTTCATGATCATGCCGGTAAAGACGAATACATAGCCCCCGGGCACGGCGAACGCATTGAGCGCGTTGTGCAGCACCACCGAAGAGGTAAATTCAAAGGGCTGCGGCGGAATGGCTTTCACCAGCCGCTTGAGCACGCCGTCCACATACTGGCTGACTTCGGGGTCCTCGACGATGGGCAGATGGGAGCGGACCATGACATCGAACTTGTGGCCCATCTCCTTTTCGTCCTTGAGCGAGACGCCGCCAAAGAAGAAGGCGCCGGCCCGGGGGGGGAACGCCAGAGGCAGCAGGAGGCCGAGAATGGCAAAGAGCGCCGTCGCGCGGCGAAAATGGCGATTGAAAAAGGGCATGTATTCCTTTTGGTTGAGCTGTTCCCCGGCGCGCCGGGGACGCGGGCGTCCGTGATTACTCCAGGTCCCATTCCTGGCCTTCGGGGGTGTCGCGCACGTTCACGCCCATGGAGGCGAGGGTATCGCGCAGGGCATCCGAGCCGGCAAAGTCTTTTGCGGCGCGCGCCTGGACGCGCTGCGCGAGGAGCTCCTCCACGCGGCCGAGATCGAGCTTGCGGCGCCGGGCGCGCATGGCGCGCAGATCCGTCAGGAACGCGCCGGGTTCCTGGCCGAAAAGACCGAAGCGCGTGTGCCACTGGCGGGCGCGCGCGAGAAAGTCCTCCAGCAGGTCGCCCGTGCCCCGGGCGGCCCGCAGCGCCTTGTCTTCCAGCAGACGATTGACGATGCGCACCTGCGAAAAGATGTGCCCCAGCGCCTGGGCCGTATTGAGGTCATCATCCATGGCGGCGGAAACGGCGCCGTCGAGGGCGTCCCATTCCTCGCGCAGGCCGTCGGGAAGCGGTGTCCCCTTCCACGAGGCGCGTCCGAGCGCCCGCGCGGCATCGCGCAGGGCCGCATACACGCGCTGCTGGCCTTTTTCCGCATCACCCATGGCCTCGGGGCTGAAGTCGATGGGGCTGCGGTAGTGCTTGCCCAGCAGGAAGAAACGCAGGCTTTCCGGCAGATAGTCGCGCAGGATGTCGCGAATGGTGGTAAAGTTGCCGAGCGACTTGGACATCTTTTCCTGATTGATCTGCACAAAGCCGTTATGCACCCAGAAGCGGGCAAGCTCGCACGCGCAGACCGCTTCCGTCTGGGCGATCTCGTTCTCATGATGGGGAAAGACGAGGTCCTGGCCGCCGCCGTGGATGTCGAGCGGCAGAAAGGGCTGGCTCATGGCTGAACATTCGATGTGCCAGCCCGGACGACCGGGGCCCCACGGGCTTTCCCATGAGGGTTCGCCGGGCTTGGCGGCCTTCCAGAGGGCGAAGTCGAGCGGGTCTTCCTTCTCTTCGCCGGGGGCCACGCGCGCCCCGGCCAGCAGTTCATCGAGGCTGCGGCGCGAAAGCTTGCCGTAGGGGGCATAGGCGCGCACACGGAAATAAACGTCGCCGCCAGGCGTGGCATACGCCTTGCCGGCGGCGATGAGGCGCGCGCAGAGTTCCTGTATCTGGGGGATGGACCCGGTGGCGCGCGGTTCAAGATCGGCCCGGAGCACGCCCAGACGGTCCATGTCCTCATGGAATGCCGCCATATAGGTGGCGGCGATTTCATGCCAGTCCCGGTGTTCGCTTTCCGCGCGGCGGATGATCTTGTCGTCCACATCCGTAAAATTGCGGACAAAGAGCACTTCCAGCCCCAGATGGCGGAGCTGGCGCACCAGGATGTCAAAGACAATGGCCGAACGGGCATGCCCGATATGGCAGTAGTCGTAGGCGGTGATGCCGCAGACGTAGACATGGGCCTTGCCGGGGCGCACGGGGATGAATTCTTCCTTGCGCCGGCCAAGGGTATTGTACAGCTGCATGACAGTCCTTCAGGCCGCGGGCGGCCTCAGATGCCCGGGATCAGGCGCGGGGCGTGATCTGGTCGATGCGCCGCTGGTGGCGGCCGCCCTCGAACCCGGTTTCAAGGAACGCCGCCATGATGGCGAGCGCCAGTTCCTCGCCCGTGATGCGCGCGCCCAGGCACAGCACATTGGCGTCGTTGTGGCGGCGGCTCAACCGGGCATGGAGTTCGGTGGTGCAGAGGGCCGCGCGGATCCCGTCGTGGCGGTTGGCGGCCATGGACATGCCGATGCCGCTGCCGCAGACGAGAATGCCCTGGCCGCCCTCGCGCAGCACCGCGGCGCAGAGCCGGTGGGCAAAAACCGGATAATCGCAGCTTTCCCCGGAGTTTGTGCCGTGATCCCTGACAGTGAAGCCCCGGCCTGACAGCTCACGGGCGAGAATATCCTTGAGCGCGTACCCGGCATGGTCCGAGGCCAGATGAACGAGGGGCATGCAGACTCCTTTGCGCGTGCGTCCGGAACCGCCCGCGCGGCTCAGGAGTTGGGGGCGCGATACCGGGAAAGCGGGAGCAGGGGCGCGCCTT
Source organism: uncultured Desulfovibrio sp. (assembly GCA_900547595.1). GTDB lineage: Bacteria > Desulfobacterota > Desulfovibrionia > Desulfovibrionales > Desulfovibrionaceae > Desulfovibrio. The sequence goes on along the minus strand of URHE01000007.1, from coordinate 36,286 downwards.
CCGGCAAGGTAAGTCGCATCTGCTCCGAGGTAAAGGGGGTACCGGGACGTTCGCGCTCCTTGACGAGGAGGATGGCGCGTTTTCCGCTGCCATGCGTCAGCGTGAGCCGCCGCGGGAGGGGGGGCGTGCCGTCATCATAGGCGATTTCCATGCGCCAGCCGTCCGCGCCGGTTTCGTTCCAGGCCACCGGCAGCCCTGCGGCATTCAGGTCCAGGCGCCCCCCCGGCGTTCCTTCCAGCGCATAGCGGACCATGCCGTCGGAAAGCATTTCGGCCCCGGCATGCCTGTCCCCGAACGCGGCGCTGTAGTGGCCGGTGAGCAGGGCCGTCAGCCGTGACAGGCCGAAGGGCACGGGCACGCCCACCCTGAGCAGCGGACTGGCCGCGCCCTGATGGAAGTATGCCTTGTTTTCCATGGGCGCATAGACGAGAAAGTGTTCGCCATCTTCCAGAATTTTGGCAACCACGGTGCCCACGCCCGCCATGACGTCGAGCCTGAGTTCCCGGGCGCCGTTGCCCCAGAGCAGCGCCGTGACGCGGCGGGTGTTGCCTTCCTCCCCGAAACGCAGGCTCATCTGGAGCCGGTAGGGCGTCACCGTCCCGGAGCCCGCGTCGGCATATGCCTGCCAGCGGTGCGCGATGAGCGGCGCGTCTTTTCCTTCGGGGGCGCCGGGATGGGGGGGCTGTTTGGCGCAGGCGCAGAGGAAAAGAGCCATGCAGAAGAGGACGAGCTTTTTCATGGATGGGCAAGCCGTTGCCGCAATGCCTCCGCATTGTCGGGTTTGAGGTCAAGCGCTTTCTGGTAGGCGCGGCGCGCTTCGGCGGCGTGGCCCAGATGGCGCGCGATGTCGCCGTAATGTTCCCAGATGGTGGCGTCCACCGGACCTTCAAGGCCAACGGCCCGCCTGATCCTGGCGAGGGCCTCTTCCGCCTTGCCCGCACGAAACAGGGCCCAGGCGAGAGAGTCGATGATATACGCCTGATCGGGCGAGAGCGCATCCGCCCGCGACAGGAGCTGGAGCGCGCGGTCAAGTTCGCGGTTTTCCTCGGCCAGGGTGTAGCCCACATAATTGAGGGCCTGGAAATTGTCCGGCTGTTTTTTCAGGATGCCTTCCATGACGGCCATGGCCTCCCGCTTGTTGCCGCTTTCGTCCAGCAGGGACCCCAGCAGAAAGGCGAGGTCGGTATTGTCGGGCCACTCGGCAACTGCCGCGCGGGCGGCGGCGAGGGCGGCGTCCATCTGTTTCTGGCGGGCGAGGAGGCGGATTTCGAGATCGCGCAGCTCCACGGCGCGGGGAAAGTCGGCACGGCTTGCGCGCGCAAGCTCCAGCGCCGCATCGGTCTTGCCCGCCTCGGCAAGGAGCTGGATGCGCAGAAAGCGGGCGCGCGCCGCGGCGGGACTGGCGGCGGGTATCTTGTCCAGCCAGGAAAACGCCATGTCCAGATTCCGGCGTTGCTCATAGGCGAGGTCAGCCAGCAGGAGATAGACATCGTCAGGAACGCCCTCTCTCGCCGTGAGCTGCTTGAGCAGGCGCTCGGCCTGAAGATAGTGGCGCGCGTCCATGAGCATGCTCACGGCAGTGAGTTTGAAGGGCACGGTGTCCGGCCCCTGATTGATGTATTGGAGGGCTTTTTCCGGCTGCTTGAGCCGCAGGGAGAGATTCACCAGGCGCAGGGAAACTTCTTGCGGCGAAAAATGGGACCTGGCGAGTTTTTCATAGGCGGCGCGCGCCTCGCGCAGTTCGCCCTCCTGCTCCAGAAGGAAGGCCAGTTCCGCCAGGGCTTCCACAAAGTCGGGCATGCTCCGGACGGCCCGGCGCAGAAGGGGGATGGCCTCCGGCTTGCGCCCCATGCCCACAAGCGCCTTGGCATGGTAGTAATCCACCAGGGGCGTGCGTTGCCTCGCGGGTATCTCCGTCAGGAGTTTTTCCGCCTCGCCGAACTGATGCTCCTTGACCAGAAGGAGCGCCAGTTCAAGGCGGGCATCAAGCGCGTCAGGATGCCGCGCGAGGTAGGCGCGCATGAGTTCCGCGCCGCGCCCGGCCATGCCGTGTTCGCCCAGGGCTTCCGCATGGAGGAGCGTGAGCGAAAGGTCCTCGGGCTGGGCCTTGAGGGCCTGTTCCAGATAGGCGACGGCATTGGGCGACTTGCGGCTCATGAGCCAGACGCCGCCGTCCAGCCAGATTTGCGTGGGCCATATCTGCGTGGGCCCGATTCCGGGCGTGTCCGCCCGCGCGGGGCTGCCCTGCCCTGTCTCCGCGCGGGCCGCATCACCGCGCGCCGGTGGGGGGGAAGGGGCCGTTGCCCCGGCAGTGTCGCCGCAAGGCGCCGCGGATGCCGGCGGCACCTGCGCGGCATCGTTCTCTGATGGAGGCGCCGTCAGGAGAGCGGCGGCATCAAGCAGGGCGGCCTCGTCCTCGTCAAGAATGGCGCGGACAGCGCGAAGATAGGCATACAGGCCGAGGGCTTCGGGAGAAAGTTCCCGCTCCGTGGGACGCACGGGAATGGTCGGCAGGGCCTTGAGGCGCGGCGTCTCCTGCAGGATGCGGGCGGCGGCCTCCACGGTGGCCGGGAGGTCTTGGGGGGGCTGGATCGCCGGATGTGTGCCGTGTTCCGCCTCCGCGCGCGGCGGGGCATCCTGCCCGTTGCCGCCGCAGGCGCCCAGCAGGAACGCGCACAGCACCAGCAGACAGAGCCGCGCCGGACGGAGCGGCATCAAACGCCCGGCCGCGCGGAGGAAGTGCCTTGCCGTTGGTGCGGACAGCGGCAACATGGCGGAACGGAGACCTTTCCGTGGCAGTTTCATGAAGTTCGGTGCGCCTTTCCGGCTGGCGCCGCTCCTGAATGACACGCAGTGCCGCGCGTTCAGGACTGGATCCATTCCGGCGAAAAATCCTTGACGTCGAGCGTGATATGCTGGCCGATCTTTTCCAGCAGGCGCGCTTCAAGCTGGCGCACGCGCTCGCGGGTGATATTATACCGTTCACCGATTTCACGCAAGGTCACGGGTTCGTCCGTGAGCAGCCGGTGCCGCAGGATATATTGCTCCTTGTCGTTGAGTTTGGGCAGAATGGTCTTGATCTGCGCGCGGACGAGCTGCGCCACTTCGGCGGACGCGAGGCGTTCCTCCGCGCCCTGGTCGAGGGCGGGGAGAAAGTCCATGCGCGTGGCGCCGCCCTCGTCGCCCACCTGCACGTTGAGGGAAAGATCGGTGGAGGCGAGGCGCTGGTCCATTTCGTTGACCTGCGCCTCACTCACGCCGAGCCGTTCCGAGAGCATGGCGGCGTCGGGGTCGAAGCCCTGGGCGATGAGCTTCTGCCGTTCCCGGTTGAGGTTGTAGAAGAGCTTGCGCTGCACCTGGGTGGTGCCGATCTTGACCATCCTCCAGTTGTCCATGATGAATTTGAGGATATAGGCCTTGATCCAGAAGGAGGCGTAGTAGGAAAACTTGATGCCCTTGTCCGGGTCGAACTTGTGGACGGCCCGCATGAGACCCACATTGCCCTCCTGCACGAGGTCAAGGACGTTCTGCATCCAGCGGCGCTGGAAGTCCATGGCGATGCGCACCACAAGGCGCAGGTGGGACGAGACGAGGCGGAAGGCCGCGTCGGGGTCATTATCGTCGCGCACACGCACCGCGAGGTCGTGCTCCTCTTCCGGCTTGAGCAGCGGAAAACGGCTGACCTCGCGCAGATAGAGCTGAAGACTGTCGCGCGGAGTCGCCGGAGACGGCAGATAGGCCGTGCGGCGCAGGGGCAGCTGTTCCTGGTCGCCATCCCCGCAGGCATCGGGACTTTCCGCGTCCGGCTGCCCGTCGTCAAGGAGCAGCTCCCCGTCGTCATCGGCATCCAGATCAAGGATGTCGGCGCTGTCGTCAAGGTTGTCCTCGTCCTCCGTTTCCGGAGGCGCGGAAACAGCCGCGCCCGGTGCGGACGCCGGCGCAGCGGCTTTGGCAGTGGAGGGCGGCGCATCTTCCGGCAGTATCTCCGGAATGACGGGGGTGTGGGGGCGGGATGTCCCGGCGCCGGAGGACCCGTCTGCTGCCGGAGGGGTGTTCACAAGCTCCGGAGTGTCGGTCCTGGTGGAGCGTTTTTGTGTTTTGGTCATACGATTCCATTGCCGCTCGGAACTGACGGCAGTGCTTCATGCTACAATTTTGATTTGTCCTTTTCAATGTTTTTCAGTAACTAAAAAAGCCGGGGCAGGGCGCCTCCGCCAAAGTGATGACGGTTCTGCCTGGCGGGGCCGCATGCGGCGGAAGCGCCCGGAGGGAAAGACGCGGGGAGCAGCCGTCGCATGGCGCGGCAACGCCGGGCCGCTCCCGGGTTTCATGGCCGCTGCCATTCCCGCGGATGCCCCGCCGCGCGTCCATGCCCGGAGCGTTTTCGCCATGAGATCGCGCAACGCTCTGGCGCCAGCGTTGGCTGGCGCCCGCGCCGAACTGGAGGCAGCGAAGCCTTCTTGCAGATATTTCCTCGGCGCAATGCTTTTTTAAGGATATGACATGAACACTCTCCCGTTTCGGCGCGCTCTCGCCCAGGGGCGTCCGCTTCTTCTGGACGGGGCCATGGGCACCATGCTCCAGGCGGCAGGAATGCCCGCCGGAGTGAGCCCTGAGCAGTATTGTCTGGAAAATCCCGACATTCTCCGGGGCGTCCATCTCGCCTATCTCAATGCCGGTTCAAGCATCATCACCACCTGCACCTTTGGCGCCAGTCCGTTCAAGCTGGCGCCCGGGCTTGACGCCTTCGAGGTCTGCCGGCGTATGGCGGGGGTGGCGCGCGAGGCCGCGCAACAAGCTCCGGGGCGTGCGGACCGTCCCGTCTTTGTGGCGGGCAATGTGGGGCCAAGCGGCCTTTTTGCCCGTCCCCTGGGAACGCTGGAGCCCCGCGAACTGGTGGAAGGCTTCGCAACGCAGATCCGGGGCCTTGTCGCCGGCGGCGCGGACCTCATCTTTGTGGAAACGCAGTTCGATCTTGCGGAGGCGCGCGCCGCCGTTGCCGCCGCGCGCCAGGTGTGCGATCTGCCCGTCATGGTGTCCATGACCTTTGAGCACGGGATGAGCCTCACCGGCTCCAGCCCGGCGATATTCGCCGAGACCATGCAGAATCTGGGCGCGGATGTGGTGGGCACGAACTGCAGCCTCGGGCCGGACGAGATGCTCCCCGTGGTCCGGGAACTGCTTGACGTGTGCGCATGCCCCGTCATGGCCGAACCCAATGCCGGGCTTCCGGAATTGCGGGATGGCCGGACGGTCTTTCCCATGGGGCCCGAAAGCTTCGCGCAGAAAACGGCGGCGTTTGCGGCCATGGGGGCCCGCGTGCTGGGCGGTTGCTGCGGCACGACGCCCGAGCATGTGGCCGCGCTGGCGCGCGCGCTGGATTCCGTCACCTGCGCGCCGCGCTCCACGCCGCCCTCCCGCGGCATCGTCCTCACCAGCCGTTCGGCGCTCGTGCGCATCGGCGCGGAAGAGCCGCTGGCCGTCATCGGCGAGCGCATCAATCCCACGGGCAAGCCCGTGCTGGGCGCCGAACTTCAGGAAGGGCGCTTTGACGAGGCCCTGCGGCTCGCGGACGAACAGGTGGCGGCGGGCGCCGCCGTTCTGGACGTCAATGTGGGGGCGCCGCTCGTGGATGAGGTCGCGTGTCTCGCGGGTCTGGCGCAGCGTCTCATTGCCAGGCATATGGTGCCGCTTTCGCTCGATTCCTCCAATGCGGAGGCCATCGCCGCGGCGCTCCCCTCTTGCCCGGGCTCGTGCCTCATCAATTCCATCAGCGGCGAAGAGGGCCGCATGGACGCGCTGGGACCGCTCTGCCGGCAGTATGGCGCGCCCTTCATCCTGTTGCCGCTCCAGGGGAAGAAGCTCCCGGTGCGCGCGACCGAGCGCATTCGTATCGTGGAGGAGCTCGTGGGGCGCGCGACAGCCCTGGGCATACCGCGCCGGCTGATCCTTGTGGACATCCTGGCGCTGACGATCTCCTCCACGCCCGAAGGGGTCAACGAATGCCTGGAGCTTGCCCGGTGGTGCCGCCGGGAGCATCTGCCCACGACCATCGGCCTTTCCAATATTTCGTTCGGGCTGCCGGCGCGGCCCCTGCTGAATGCGACCTTCCTGGGCATGGCCGTGGGAGCCGGGCTTGCCTCCTGCATCGCCAATCCGACGGCGCCGCTGATGCGTGAAACCATGGCGGCCATCGCCGCTCTTCGCGGGCATGACGCCCATTCGGCGGCCTTCATCGCCGCTTTTGGGGGCTGGAAACCCGGCGCCCATGCCGTCATCTCGGGCGGCAACGCCGCGGGAAGCGGCGCCGCGGCGGCGACGTTGCGTGACGCGGTGCTCCAGGGCGACAAGGAAGGCGCCCCCGCCTTGCTGGAAAAGGAGCTCGCCGCCGGTACCGACCCTCTGGAAATTGTGGACAAGATACTGATCCCGGCCATCACCGAGGTGGGCGAGCGCTATGAGCGGCGCGAGTATTTTCTGCCCCAGCTCATCCGGGCGGCTGAGACCATGCAACTGGCATTCGGACGTCTCAAACCGCTGCTTGAAGCGCGGCGCGGTCCCGAAAAACGGCCTGTCATCGTGCTTGCCACCGTGGAAGGCGACATCCATGACATCGGGAAGAATATCGTGGCGCTTTTGCTCGGCAATCACGGCTTTGAGGTGGTGGACGCGGGCAAGGACGTGCCTGCCGGGGAAATTCTGGCTTGCGCGATGCGCCACAAGGCGCGTATCATCGGGCTTTCCGCGCTGATGACCACGACCATGGTGCGCATGGAGGACACAATCCGGCTCATCCGCGAACGCGGGCTGCCCATTCGGGTCATGGTCGGCGGCGCCGCCGTGACCAGGGCTTTTGCCGAGTCCATCGGCGCTGACGCCTACTGCGAGGATGCCGTGAGCGGCGTGCGCGCGGCACAGGGCTTTCTCCGGGAGGAGGCGGACGCCGCCCACGGCCCGGATGCGGGCCGGCAAGGAAAGGAATCCTGAGGACACTGCCATGAAACGGATCGCTCTTGCACTGTTGTTCTGCCTTCTGCTTCCCTGCGCCGCGCGGGCAGCCGGGGACGCGCCCCTGCCGTCCATGGATCGGGCCGGTCTTGCGGCCCTGCTTCAGGAGAACAGGGGCAAGGTGGTGCTGCTGAACTTTTTTGCCACCTGGTGCCCGCCCTGTCGGATGGAAATACCCGAGCTCGTCAAGGTTCGCGATGCCTATCCTGCGGCCGAGGTGCTTCTGGTGGGCCTTGCCGTGGATGACGACAGCGCGCCGGTGGTACCTTTCATCCGGAAGGCGGGCGTCAATTATCCCGTCTATCTTGCCGGGCGCGACGTGACCGATGCCTATGGCGTGACCAGCGTGCCGCACAACGCCTTTTTCGCCAGGGACGGCCGCCTTGTGATTTCCGAACCCGGCATGGCGGATGCCGGCGTCATCCGGCAGGTGGTGGATGACCTGCTCGGACGCAAATAGCAGGGGCGGCGGCTGCCCATATCACCATCCACCAGGCAATGCAGGATCGGTCGCGGGCGTTGGTGCCGGGGGCGCCGCAAACATCGCGAAGCGGGCCTGGCTCCGGCGCGCCACGCGGCCATGGAGAACGGCGGCATGACGGAAGAACTGCGCATCAGGAAACTGGTCAGTGTTTTCAGCCCGGAGCAGATCGCCGGGCGCGTCCGGGCCATGGCCGGGGAAATCGACGCGCAGTATGGCGACGAGCCCCTGATCGCCATCTGCGTGCTCAAAGGGGCCTGTATTTTTTTCAGCGATCTGGTGCGCTGTTTGCATAATAAAAATCTGGAGCTGGATTTTATCCGTCTCGCCAGCTATGGCACGGGCACCACAAGTTCCGGCCAGGTGGTGCTCCGCAAGGATGTGGAAAACGACCTCCGCGACAAGCATGTCCTGCTTGTGGAAGATATTGTGGACAGCGGGCGCAGCATGCGTTTTGTGCTGGATGCCTTTGCGGCGCGGGGGCCGCGCAGCCTGCGCCTGGCCGCTCTGGTGGACAAGACGGGCCGCAGGGATACCGAGGTTTCTGTGGATTTTTCCGGCTTTTCCGTGGAGTCGGGGTTTCTTGTCGGATATGGCCTTGATTATGCCGAACGGTATCGGGGCCTGCCGGGTATTTGCGAGATCGTGCCGGAGTAGGGGAATACCGCTCCCCGCAACGAGTTTTCGGGAGTCATGGCATGGAAGTGAAATGTCCGCAATGCGCGAGCCGGTTCAATCTGCCCGACGCCGCCGCCAGGCCGGGCGCGAAGTTGCGCTGCGCCGTCTGCAAGACGGTTTTTGCCCTTCCCGCGCCGGGGGGAGCGGGCGCTCCGCCCGCAGCGCCCCGGGCGGCGCGCAAGGAACCCCGCAAAGAGCCGCTGCCCGAGCTGCGCCATAAGCGCGGCGGCCGCAGGCTCTGGCTGGCCGTGCTGCTGCTCCTGCTGCTGGCGGGCGCCGGCGCGGGAGGGTATCTCTATTTCTTCCGCGGGGAGACGCCGCCCAGCGAGGCGGATATTGCCAAGAAAGTCGAACTGCTCACCATGCGCAACGTGCGCCAGTACAATGTGCTCAATGAAAAGGTGGGCAAGGTCTTTGTCATCGAGGGGCGCGTGGTCAATGAATTTCCCGAGCCCAAGGAGCTCATCGCTCTGGAGGGGGCCATCTACGACAAGGACAAGAAGCCGCTTGCCGTCAAAAAGCAGCTGGCGGGGACCCAGCTTTCCCTGTTCCAGCTCCAGGTGCTCAGCGAAAAGGAGATGGAATCTTTCCTGAACAACAAGGTGGAGATACTCACCAACAACACCAATGTCCTTCCCGGCGCGGAAGTGCCGTTCATGATCCTGTTCTATGACCCGCCGGACGATGTGGCGGAGTTTGGCGTCAAGATCGTGGATGTCAAGAACGCGGGGGCCGGGTAGCGCCGTCCCGTGGGGAAAAAAGGAGCCTGACGGCGCTGGCCGCCAGGCTCCTTTTGCAGCGTGAGGCCATCGGCATGCCGCCGGCGCCCGGGGTCAGAACATCAGCTTTCTGAAAAGGACCAGCGCGGCGCGCGCGCCGCTGTGGCTGATGGTGAACGGTGATGTGGCGAAATCGTTGAGCGCCTGCTCCGCGCACGGCAGGTCGGAACGGAAGGTGCCGATGCGGACGGAGCTGCCGTCCTCGGCAATGTCGATGTCCGAGCAGCGTATCTCCACTTCCCGGTCAAGGCCGTTGAGCGCCAGATTCAGCCTGAGCTCGCCGTTTTCCAGAGCGATGCCGTTCACTTTTCCGTAGCGTTTGATGGCATTTTCCACAGGTGCTTGCAGCAGGGTCTCCACGGTGAAGGCGGCGCCTTTTTCCCTGAGTTTTTTCCAGATGCTCATGCGTTCCTCCCATTCCGGCCGGAGCGCCCTGCGCCGGGATATTCCAGGGGCCCGGAATCCCTTGTCCATGTCCGGAGAATGAACGTTCGCCCCGGCACGCTGCCGGCGGTTTCCGGCAGGCCGGAATGGTCGCATGCCGCCATCAGGGCTGTCAACGCGCGGGGCATGAACGTCCATGGCGGACCCTGGGCAGGGAAATGCCTTGATAGTTCAAGAGAGTTCGGACTATACTTGCGCAGGAGCTCTGAAGCCCCCGCGGTCGGCAACATGCCGGGCGGCCGCTGATGATCGTCAACGCAAAGGAGCCTCGTGTGAAAAAATCGCTGATACGCCTTGGTCTGGCACTGGTTCTCACCCTGACGTGCGCCGCCGCTCAGGCCGCGCCCGCCGCTACCGCTTCCGACAATCCCGTCGGCAATCCCGCGGTCAACCCCGCCGGGAACCCCGTTGACCAGTTTACCGGCGAAATCTGGATCAATACGCTGGAGTCCGATAAGGCAGCCTACCTTTTCGGCATTGATTCGGCCGTGACGGTGGAATATTTCGTCAACGCCCGGCAGACGGCCAAGGCGGCCAAGGCCGGGAAGAAGCCCGTCTATACGCTCTCGCCCTTTGAAAAGGGCTGGATGGAAGCCTTTTCCAACGTGTCGCGCGCCGAGATCATCAAGATGGTGGACGCGTGGTACGCGGCCCATCCCAAGGACTTGCAGCGCCCGGTCATGAGCGTCATCTGGTATGAACTTATCACCCCCCGCCTCGCCGGGGCCAAAAAGTAACAAACCCCGTTCATGCGGCTGGGTTCGACCAGCCCTCAGGAGCCAGATATGAAAAAAGCACTGATCATAGGCATTATGGCCGTGGTGTTCGCCTCCGGCATCGGCTGCACCAACATGAGCCGCACGCAGCAGGGTGTGGCCAGCGGTGCCGCCCTGGGTGCCCTCGGCGGCGCGGGCATTGCCGCCATTTCCGGCGGCATGGCTGGCTGGGGCGCCCTGGCCGGCGCCGGTGTCGGCGCGCTGGCCGGCGGTATCGTCGGCCACGAGCAGGACAAACGCTGGTAGCTCACGGGAAAACGCTTCCGGGCTGTGTGCCCGATAAGAAACAAAGGGCCGGGATTTCCGGCCCTTTTTGCGTGCGCGGGAGGCCGCCATTGCCGCGCGGTGGCCTTCTTTCGGGCAGAGGCGCGGGAATGCGCGATTTCGCCGGTGGATGCCCGGCAAATGGCCGTGGCTCAGGAGAGCAGGAGATTCAGGTGCCGATAGGCGCGTGCCGTGGCCATGCGCCCGCGTTGCGTCCGTTTGAGAAACCCGCACTGGATGAGATAGGGTTCATAGATGTCCTCAATGGTACGGACTTCCTCGGAGCAGGCCGCGGCCAGCGTTTTCACCCCCACCGGGCCGCCGTCGTAATGGGTGATGATCACCTCAAGAAGCTTGCGGTCCATCTGGTCCAGGCCGAGTTCGTCCACATCCATGCGTGCCAGGGCTTCGCCCGCTTCGGCGGCGGTGATTTCGCCGTTGCCATGCACCAGGGCGAAGTCCCGCACGCGGCGCAACAGGCGGTTGGCGATCCTCGGGGTGCCGCGTGAGCGGCGCCCGATCTCTTCCGCGCCCTCGGGCGTGATGTTTATGCCGAGTATGCGGGCCGACCTGGTGACGATGCGCGCCAGATCCGCGGGCTGATAGTATTCAAGCCGCGCCACGATGCCGAAGCGGTCCCGCAACGGGGAGGAAATGAGGCCCATGCGCGTGGTGGCCCCGGCAAGCGTAAAGGCTTCAAGGTCGATCTTGACGGTCCGTGCCGCCGGCCCTTGGCCGATGACAAGGTCCAGCTTGAAATCTTCCATGGCCGGGTACAGCACTTCTTCCACCGCTACGGGCATGCGGTGTATCTCGTCCACGAACAGGATGTCGTGCCGGGACAGGTTGGTGAGGATGGCCGCCAGGTCGCCGCTGCGCTCCAGGACCGGCCCTGATGTGCAGACCAGGTTGACCCCCAGTTCCGACGCCATGATTTGGGCGAGGGTCGTCTTGCCGAGACCCGGATTGCCGTAAAACAGGGTGTGATCCAGAGCCTTGCCGCGCTCGCGGGCGGCGTTGATGAATACACGCAGGTTGGCGCGCAGTTCGTCCTGGCCGATGAAATCATCCAGGCTGCGCGGTCGCACGCTGTCATCGGCGCTGGATGCGGACATGGCATTCCTGTCTCCGTCTCCGGCAATCATCACGCTTTCCCCTTTGCCAGAGCCTTGAGCGCGGCCCTGAGCGCGCCGGTCACATCCAGGTCCGGCTCGTCATGGAGAATATTCTTGAGCAGAGACGCGCACTCTCCTTCCGCGTAGCCCAGATTGGCGAGCCCCGCGAGAGCATCGCGGAAAACCGAGCCGGGTTTGCCGTCAGCGGCAAGGGCGATCCCCTGCGGGGCGCCATCGGTTTTGAGCTTGTACTTGAGCTCCAGAAAAACATGCTGCGCCGTTTTTTTGCCGATGCCCGTCACCTGCGTCAGGGCAAGTACGTCATCTTCCTGGACAATGCGGCGCAGGTCCTCGGGGCGGAAGATGGAAAGGATGCCCAGGGCCGTCCGCGCCCCCACCTTGGAAATGGAGATCAGGGTCTCGAAGGTCTGGCGTTCCTCGAAGGTGGCAAAGCCGAAAAGCTCCAGAGCGTCTTCCCGCACGCAAAGACAGGTGTGGAAGGCCACGCCGCTGCCCGCCGCGGGCAGCGCGGCCAGGGTATGCGCCGGGAGCGCCACCTCATAGCCGACACCGCCGCCGGTGATCACCAGACAGGCGTTGCCCCACACTTCGCCGAGACGGCCCTCAAGATAGGCGATCATGTTGCTCCTGCACACGCATTGGCGTCACGGACGCTTGCCGGGGGACCGGCGCCGCCCCCTGGCGTGGGGCCGGTACGCGTGGTATCCGCGGGCCCGCCCCCGGAATCCGGACCCGGAGGTCCGGGAACATCCCGGGATATTGCCAAGACGGCAAAATGGTTTTACACCTCACGGCATGAAGCTTCTGTTCCGTGGGGCATTCCTTCTGGGCTGCCTTCTCTTGCCGACGGCTGTTCCGGCGTGGGACGGCTTTGATGCCGATACCGCCGATCTGGTTGAACTGATGCCCGACAAATTGCCCGCCCCCGGGGACGCCGTGGATGTGCGCGAGTACGATGCGGATGTCTCGCAGACCTGCCTTGTGGAGCGGGTGGCCCGCAATTCCCGCACAGTGGAGGTGGTGGTGCGGGCGCCGGACGGTTCGCGGCGGACACTGGTCATGGAAGGCCGCTGATTCCACCTAGGCGCTGTCTCCATTGCGCTCATGCCCCGGCAGGACGATGCTGGCGGTTTCGTCCCGGCCCTGTCCCTTGGGGCAGAGCGGTCGCATATGACAGACCTCACAGCCTCCCCTGAACGGAAAATAGGTCAGCACGGCATAGCGGCGTTCAAGCAGGCTGGAATCATCACCCTTGTATGGCAGGCCCAGTTCCGCAAGGGCGGCCCGGAGTTCCGGGGTCGGCCTGGGGGAGGGGGCGCAGCCTCCGGCTTCGACCTGGGGCAGAAGCTCTTGGACGCCGGTCATGCAGAGATATTGCGCAAGAGTGTTGATGAGGAAGCCTTCGGAAGGCGATTGCGCCCACGCCTCGTCCACCGCGGTTTCCACCTCTTCGGGCAGCCAGACGGCAAGCCAAGAGGAAGGACCGGAAGCTATCCGGCATGCTTTGAGCAGGGGAAGCCACGCTTCCCACAGCCCGAGGAGTCTCTCCAGGACGGCGCCCCCCACGCGTTTTTCCTGGCTCAGGGCCATAAAGTCTTCAATGTCGAAATACGGCTGAAGCTGATGTTCGGTGATGGTCGTTCCGCTCACGCGCGCTCCTTTGCGATTGCCCCGGTCGTCGTGGAGCGACCGGTCGCCCAAGGCATTGTAGCCAAGCCTCCGGGGGCGTCAAGGGCTTTTCGGGGCGGCAGGAAACTGCCGGGATACCGCCCGGGAGGACGCTGTTCCGCCCGGGCACGGCTTGCCCATGGGGCGCCGCTGCGGTAGCATAGTACGGCAGTGCGGAAGGCACCCTTGCAGCGCAACTTTTCCCCCAAAGGATACCCATAATGCCCATAGCCACATTTCCCCTTGGTCCGCTCAGCACCAACAGCTATCTCCTGCATACCGGTACGGCCGCTGTAGCTATCGATGTGGGCGGGGACCCGGAGCCGGTTCTCGAATATCTCATGGCCCATCAGCTCACGCTGGACGCTATCTGCCTCACGCACCGGCACTTCGATCATCTTTACGGCGTGGCGCGGCTTGCGGAGGCCACGGGCTCTCCGGTCTATTCCCCTGCCGGGGATGATGCGCTTGCGGAGTCCGAGTCCGGCATGGGCGGGATCTGGGGCATGCCGCTGGTGACGCCGTTTGAAAGCGAACCCATGCCCATGGGGCAGACGCAGTTCGGCGGCATGGACTGTGTCGTTCTGGAAACGCCGGGCCACACGCCGGGGGGCGTATCGCTCTACTTCCCCGCCGAAAAGGTCTGTTTCACCGGCGATGCGCTTTTTTACCGTTCCATGGGAAGGACGGACTTTCCGGGGGGCAATCAGGAGCAGTTGCTGCGCTCCATCCGGGAAACCCTGTTCCGCCTGCCGGATGACGTGACCGTCTATCCGGGCCACGGGCCGGCCACCACCATCGGCGATGAACGCCGTCACAATCCCTTCTGTGGCGAGTTCGAGGGGTGAATCCGGCGCTCGTCCTCATGTGCAGCCCGCATGCGGACGGCGTTTCGGACAGGTTGGCGCACTGGTTCGCCGATGCCCTTGCTGATGCCGGATGTTCCGTGAGCCGTGTGCCGTTGCGCGCGCATCCCGTTCTTCCCTGCATGGGCTGCGGGGCCTGTTCCCGCCCGCCGCACGCGTGTGTTCTTGCCCCGCGGGATGATGCGGAATGGCTGTTTGCGCGTTTTGCCGAGGCCCCGCTGGTTCTGGTGGCATCTCCCATATTTTTTTATGCGCTCCCGGCTGGCTTCAAGGCATGGATCGACAGGGGCCAGCGCTTTTGGGCCGCCCATGCCGCGCAGCCCGGGGCGGGGGCTGTCCACGCGCCCCTTGGCAGCGCTGCGGCGGCCCGACCGGTCCTGGCCGCGCTTGCGGCCGGACGCCCGCGTGGCGAGGAACTGTTTTCCGGCGCCTTGCGGACACTGCGCTGGTTTTTACGCCCTCTGGGCGCGCGCCTTGCCGAAAATCATGTTTTTCGCGGCCTTGACCGGCGTGAGGACCTGGACGCGCGTCCTGAGGCCGCCGAAACCATGAGGGAATGGGGGCGCTCCTGGGGGAAGCGTCTTTGCGCCGCCGGGGAGGAGCGGGGGGAAGAGGCATAATGGCCGTCGGGCGTTTGCGCCGCTGGCTGGGGCTTCTGGGGCTGGACGAGATACGTTGTTCCTGTTGCCTGCGTCCGTTTTCTCCCTCAATGCCGGAAATGACCGGCGGTGATGATTCCCTGCCGCTCTGCCCGGAATGCAGGGGAGTGCTGGCGCCGTTCACCGGTCCGCGCTGTCCGTGGTGCGGCCTCCCTTTTCCCGGCGGGGTGCCCTCGTCCGGAAATGCCGCGGGGGCGCCATGCGGCGCCTGCCTCGCCCAGCGGCCGCCATGGCGCGCCCTGGTCTATCATGGGTTGTACAAAGGCGCCCTCCGGGACATTGTTCTGCGCTTCAAATTCGGTGGGGAGCTTGCGCTGGGGCGTCTGCTGGCCGCGTGGCTGGAAAATGCCGCCATATGTCTGCCGGTGCCGGACGCCCTGGTGGGCATGCCGCAACATCCGGCGCATCTGCGTCGCCGTGGCTTCAATCAGGCCCATGAACTGGCCCGCGCCCTGCATGCGGCCACGCATATCCCGCTCCGCCCGGATATTCTTGTCCGCAGGCGCGACACTGTTCCCCAGGTGTCACTGAACGCGCAACTTCGCGCCGGCAATGTCCGTGGTGCCTTCGGCATCGGCGCTCCCGTGTCGGGAATGCGCCTTTGGCTTGTCGATGATGTCATGACAACGGGAAATACGCTGACGGAGGCTGTGCGCGCGCTGCGTGGCGCCGGCGCCGCCGAGGTGTGCGCGTTGGTGATTGCCCGGACGCCCCGCGTGCTCGCCTGAAAGGGAGGCCGGCATGCGCGGCAGGATTTTCAATCTTCAGATGACAGGGATGCCAGGCGCAGATGACAGGGATGCCAGGTGGAACGGAGATGCGCCGTTTCCATTGAGAGCGCGGCATGGTGCGGCGTGGCGGCCACATGACAGGGAACGGGCTTTTTGCTATCCTTTTCCCCGCCTGCGCAGACCCGACGACCGGGAATGCGGCGGGGACGTGCGAAGCAAATGAGGACAGATCATGCGCGGCATCCGTTATTTTTTCGCATGGTTGCGGCAGTGTCGCGGACAGGGAGCGGCTGCGGCGCTGTGCGTGTTTCTTTCTTTCGCGGGGGCGCCCGCGCGCGCTGACGCCCCGCTTACGCTGGTGGTGCCGAGCCGGCAGATCGTCAGCCGGCCTGACATCCAGCCCCAGAAAGACGTTCGGCAAAAATCCGGCGAGAAAACTCCGGGCAGGAACGTCCCGAAACCCGGGGGGGCGGCTGCGGAACCTGAGACGCCCGCGGTCCAGGGAGAAGTGGATGTCCTGCTTTCCATGATGCGTCCGATCCTGCATGAGGCGGTGCCCGTGGACATGCCGCAGCTTTTTGCCGTGCTGCGGCATGATGCCGATGCCGCCGCTCCGCAGGGAGGGTCACAGCCGGAACGGCGTGACCTGCTTGGCGATGTGGAAGAGATCCGCTATCTGGATCAAAAGGCTTGGGGCGCCAACGTGGCACTGGACAAGCCGGGCCTTTATCAGTTCATCCTGGAGGGACGCCCCTGGTGGGACGAAGAGCGTCAGATATTTCTGCGGCATCAGGCCAAGGTAACGCTGCCTGTCCATGGCGTGGATCGCGGTTGGAACGAGCCTTGCGGTCAGAGCTTTGAGATACTTCCCCTGACCAGACCTTTTGGGCTGACGGCCCCGACGCTCTTTTCAGGCCGCATCCTTCTGGACGGCAAACCTCTTGCGGGTGTGCCGGTGCGGATGGTGCGCATCAACGCCGATGGCGCGGCCCTCCCCACGCCCTGGCACGGAGAGCTGGCCGGAGTGAGCAATGCCGCAGGCGAGTTTTCCTTTGTGCTCGCCCAGCCCGGCTGGTGGTGCTGTGAAGCCCTCGCGGCCGGGGAGCCGCTCAAGGGACCGGATGGAGAACTCAAACCCGTGGAACGCGGCGCGCTCTTCTGGCTGTTTGTGGAGAACGCCCCCCCCGCCCCCGGAGGCGACGGCAGAAAACATTAAGTATTCCTCATGGTTCCATGCCTTATGTGCATGAGTGGGATACCAGAAATTCTCATCCGGGGAGGCTGCGTGACCGCGCCGACAGGCATTCGTCAGGATGAACAGGACCATTCCACGAGAGAATCCCAAAATAGCGCTTGACGGACAGGCGCGTATCGGGTAGAAGAAACGCGCTGTCACCATCGTCTATCCGGTTAGGACGGCGGCCTCTCAAGCCGCTAAGACGGGTTCAAATCCCGTTGGTGACGCCACACGATTGCAAGGTGTAGAGTTTTGCTTACGCGAAATTCTACACCTTTTTTCGTCTGACCTCTCCCTCCCTTCACAGGTATAGCTTTCTCGCCCGGTCGATACCCCTCCTTTATTCGTTAGGGGAAGGGTACGCCAAGCGGTGTTAATGGGGAATACCCCAAACAAGGAGGCCAACCGTGGAAAAAGACTACCTCCATCTCGCAGCCGCTGACGTTTTCCTCCAGGCGGAAGACGGCCTTGCCGTCCCCGTCGATCCCGACCTGGCTGATGCCTTGGGCGCGTTTGCAGAGTGAAGCGAAACCGCCCTTTAGGGCGGTCGTCCGGCGGTGGCGCGCCGGGCCTGACGAGCAGCTACTCATAAAAGGAGGAACGCCATGAAGAGGCACTATGAAGACAATGGCGCCCTGGAATTGGATGTCCTGTATGAAAGCGAGGATCCGGCTGTTCAGGCCGCCCTCGTCGAGTTCATGCAGGAGGAGATGGCGGCGGCGCAGGAGCGGGCAACGATCCGGTTTGCCCGCAGGTTCCGGCATTTGCTGTCTCCGGTGATGCAGGCGCGGCTTGACCGGCAGTATCCGGCTCACGGCCTGGCGGCCACGGCCTAGCAGGGGCCACACAATGGTCAACCGTGTTACCCTGGTCGGTCGCCTCGGGAAAGACGTGGAGCTTCGCTACACGCCGAACGGCAAGCCCATTGCGCGGCTTCGGATCGCCACGGACAGTTCCCACACGGGAGCGGATGGCTCACGCGTCAAAAAGACGGACTGGCATTCGCTGGTGGTTTTTGGATCCACGGCCACAGCCTGCGCCAACTACCTTGTCAAAGGCAGTCTGGTCTATGTGGAAGGTTCTTTGCGCACGCGCAAGTGGACGGGTGAGGACAAGGTGGAGCGGTACTCCACCGAGGTCATCGCCCGTCTTGTGCGTTTTCTGGACAGCCGTCGCGGGGACAACACGGAAACCGAGTTTTGAGGCGCGAATGAAAAACTAGGAAAGAAGCCAAAGAAAAACCGCGTCTGGTATTAGCCGTACCAGACGCGGTTCGCCCCTCGCGGGACTCACGATAGATGTCGTGAGAAAAGACTACCCGCAATAGAAACCGGCGTCAAGCCTGGGGGCTTCTTCTTTGCCTTTTTTCCGCCTACCGCAAAGGGGCGGAGAGTATGGAGACCTTGATTCCATCGGTCTTTTTTCTGCGGGTAGAAGAGAAATTTTTCGGGGACTTCATCCATCTGGACAAAGCGGTGCGGCAGGGGCCGACGCTGCTGTATTTGCAGTTGTTCCGGCGTGGCTACAGGACGGGCGTTTGCCGCATTTCCCAGGGGATGCTTGCCGCGCTCTGCAAATGTTCCGTGCGCGCCCTCCAGGGCTATATCCGCAAACTGGAAGCCCTCAATTATATTCAGGTTGAGCCGCAGCCCGACGGCTGCCACGCTTACCGTCTCCTGCTCAATGATCGTGTGCGTCTTTTTTCTGATTCCGCGTTCTCTTTCGAGCAGGACGCAGAATTTTCGCCCGACCAGGCGCAGAATCTGCACATGGGGGGCGCAAATTCTGCGCCCATTAAAAGAGTTAAAGAATTAAAGGCATTAACCCCCCTTTCCCCCCTTCCGCTCCAGCGTCAGCGTCTGCGCGTGAATGCCTCCACGCACGGAGCCTTTCCCGGCACTTCGGGCGACCGCCCCTTGCCCGAAATAAGCGGGAGGGGGGATCTTTTTCTCCGGGGAAAGGCAGGAACGCCTTTCTCGCGGCCAATGCGGCCTTTGAACGATTTCTTGCCGCCTATCCCCGGAAAGAGGCCAGTGAAGCCGCGCGGGGCATCTGGCATCAGCTTTGGCGGCGTGGGGAACTGCCTTCCCTCGACCGCCTGCTGGCCGTTCTCGACCAGTTCCGGAGATCGTTCTCCTGGACAAAGGAACATGGCCGCTTCGTGCCGTATGCGGTCAACTGGCTCCGTTCCCGGCGTTGGCTGGATCTGGCTGAAAGCGAACCGCAGGCCGCGCCCGCTCCTTCTCCGTCTGCCCGTTCCCGCACCCTCCCGGAAGCACTTCCCGATCCTGCGCTTGAGGCCGTCCGGCCTCGTTTTGAACAGTTCCTCTCCCGCTTTGCCGTTCAGGAAAAACGCGGCCCCGCATGGGGGCTGTGGCCGTCCCTGTTCCGCAAGGGCAATGCGCCCTCGGCGGAAGACGTGAAGGGCCGTGGTATGATGGACGCTTTTGCCTTTCTCCAGGAATGGCAGCGGGGGAACTATGCCACGGCTTAGATCCGGCATGGCGCGTGTGGAATTTTTTGCGGTGCGCCAGGAGGTTGAGGAATTGCTGGCGCAGGGTCACACGCTACGCCTGGCATATGAGCATTTGTTCAAGCTCAAGAAGATCAGCATGGCCTACGACAGTTTCCGACGCCATGTGAAAGGCGCGCCCAAGAAAGCCATGCCGGACAAAAGGCCGGATCTTCCTGCGCCAGACGTACCGCCGGTTCCGGCCAAGGCCGAGCCGGTTCCACACATTCCCGTTCGGCATGAAGCGAAGCTCCATGTCGTTTCCGAGGCGACCGACCAGGGTAACACGGTTGACCATGCCCCTTTGCCGTCCACGCGACCGAATGGCCCAAGGCGCATAGGCGCGACCTTCGGGATTGATGCCTGGCGGAAAAAAGACATTCCCTCGGCTGCTGATCTGACCATCAAGCCCATTCCGGAATCTTCGCCGGAATCAGGAGAAGCGTGATATGGCAACGATACATTTTATCCTCCAGGGCAAGGGCGGCGTGGGAAAGTCCATGATCGCCGTCATGCTCTGCCAGACGCTCCGGCATTTTGGCAAAGAGGTGATAGCCTTTGACACGGATCCGGTGAACGCCACGCTGGCCGGATTCAAGGAATTCAACGTCACGTCCCTGGACGTGATGCAGGACGGGAACATCAATCCCCGCAAGTTTGACATCCTTCTGGAAGCCCTAGTTTAGGCTCCGGAAGATTCGCATGTTGTCGTGGACAACGGCGCAAGCTCCTTCATCGCGCTCGGCGCGTACCTCGCTGAAGCCGATGTGCTGCCGCTCCTCGCGGAAGAAGGGCACAAGGTCTTTTTCCATTCCATCGTCACCGGCGGACAGGCCATAGGCGATACCCTTCAGGGGTTATACCGCACCGTGACGGGCTTTCCGGACACGCCGGTGGTGGTCTGGCTGAATCCCTTCTTCGGGGAGATCAGCATCAACGGCCAGCAATTCGAGGATTTCACCATCTACAAGGAGCATGGCCACAGATTCCACGCGCTCATTGAACTTCCGCTCGGCAACAAGGCGTTGATCGGCAAAGACCTGGAGGAGCTTTTTGCCCTGAAAATGTCTTTTGATGCCGGAATCAACGGAAGTTCCACGTCCATCGCCGTCAAGTCGCGCCTGCGGCGCTACTGGAACCAGATCCTTGCCTGTGTTGAGCAGGCGGGATTGGTCTAGGAGGTCGCCGTGGAAAAGAAGAAATATATCTTCACACTGACGGTTAAAGGTGACGATAGCGATACTCTTTCTATTAGTTTGGATTTTTCCCCAGAGTTAAAGCAACACGCGGCGTCCATTCCGAGTGCTTATGCGTGTGGCTTGATGCTTTCCAGAGTTGTCTTGCTTCTTGCTACACCGAACGATTTCGGGAAAGAGCTTCGGGCTTTGATTGATCGCTATTCCCTTACGGAAGGAGGAAAAGAACCCGGACAGGAGGCATCCCATGAGTGACGAACTGCCTCCGGATCTGGAATCCCAGGAAGTCCAGGGCGTGACCGAAGCGACCCCGGAAGCCGCCGATGCCGATGCACAGCAGCAGATCCTTCCGGACGGCATTGGCCTGTCCGTGGATGATGTCTCGGCCATGCTGCACCGGCAGCACGGCATTTCCGTGCCCAAGGATGATCCCCTGCTCATGCAGGTGACGATTCACAATGCCTTCCTTACTGAGCAACAGAAGCTCCAGAAAAGGCACGAGAAAGCCTTGGCCGCGTTCATGGGGGAACAGACGAACGCCCATGTGGAAGCCGTGAAAAACAGCGTCGGCCAGCTTACGGAAACGCTCTCCGGGGTTCCGGTCAAGGATTTCTGCCGCTGGAACGGCGTGGGCACAAGCGCGGTGCTGGAGGAAGGGTATCAGGTGTATCTCTCGGAGCCTCCGGCGGGGACGATCCCCACGGCGGCGCCCGTGCCTGTACCGCCGGGAGCGGCAGCGCTGGAAGCGCAGGCCATGCAAACGGAACTAACAGCCGCTGCCTCGATGCCGCAGGCAATACCCGTACCGGCGCAGACGGTATTGCCCACAACGACGCAGACCTCGCCCAAGTTGTCGCTGGAAAAGCCGAATCCTGGAGAAATGACGCATTATGTACCGTCGGCGCCACTGTCTGCGCCTGTTCCAGCAGTAGCTGAAGAGGTCTCAGCGGAGCCTCCGGCGGTCATTGAGACGGTTTCCGTGTCGGCGGAGCCGGTCTCGCTGCCCTCCTGGCAGGTGGAGCGCGGGCGGATGCTCCGGGAGCAGATGGAGAATTGGGCGGCGCAGACGGGCTATACGCTTATCTGGAGCGCGCAGAATGACTACGAGATGCAGAGTTCGGCGACCTTTTCCGGCGTGTTCATCGAAGCCGTGAAGAATCTGTTTGCCGCTCTCGCCTCAAACGGGCTGGCGCTCCGTGTGACCATCTACCAGGGCAATAATGTCATGGAAGTGTCGGAACACTGAGGGGGCAGGGATGGACACGCGCCAGAATTTCTTCACGCCGACCAGACCAGGCAACGGCATCAAGCTCATAGGTGGCCTGGCAGTTGAGCCAAAACGCCTCGCTGTTGCCGAAATAGGCGGCAAGACGCACGGCGGTGTCAGCGGAGATGCCGCGCTTTCCGGCAAGGATGTTCTGGACACGGCTTTGCGGCATGCCCGTGTCAAGAGCAAGGCGCGTCTGGCTGATACCCAGGGGCTTAAGAAAGTCTTCATTGAGGATTTCGCCCGGATGGATGGGGGGCATACGGTCATTCATGAGAAGCTCCTAGTGGTAATCGACGATTTCTACGGATTCAGCGTTGCCGTCACGCCAGACAAAGCAAATTCACCATTGGTCGTTGATGCGGATGCTGTGCGGCCCTGTGCGGTCGCCTTTAAGGGCTTCGAGCCTGTTTCCGGGGGGGACGCGGAGATCCTGAAGCGTGACGGCGTTGTGAAGGATTTTGAGCTTTCGCATGGCCGTGCGCTGCAATTCAGGAGGAAAACCTTTTTCCCTGAAGCCGAAGAAAAGACTTTCGGCCATGCTGTCTTTAAAGCTGCGAATCATACGAAATAGATAATACGAAATGCGTATAATTGCAAGTATAAAAGTATAAGCTGAGGTTGGACATGGAAAAAGAAAGAATCGCGGATTTTCTGGATCTGCTTGGCATTGATCCCAAGGATGAAAAGCAGAAGCGCGAACTTGCCTTTGAGCTTTTGGGCATACGCTCCCGGCTGGCAAGATTCCTGTTCGAGAAGCTGCTGGACGACAACTATTTTTAGGTGTGCCATGAAAACGCACTCTCCCGCCATTAGTCGTTTCCTGTTGCTCCTTTTCCTTGGGGTCTGCCTCTATTCTTGCGCCCCCAAGGGCGCGCCGTCTGAAGCAGATGTGGAAGCCAAGGGACGGGAGTTCGCCGCGTTGTCTCAGTCCAGGGCCGTGGCAGTCGTGAATGAGCCATATGTGGGCGTCAAGGCTGCGCCTATCAAGGCCGATGAACAAGCCCACGCGGCGCTCAATACCCAGGTGACGCTCCGGAAGCGCGGCACACTGTCCGCCATTGCCTCAGCCATTGCCGGCCTTACGCCGCTTTCCGTCCAGGTGGGCGGTGATCCCGCGCCACTTCCGGTCGGGACGGACGGCAAGAAGGTGGAATATCCGGATTTGCCGGAGGTGGTCAGCCCTCCGACAGCTTCACGGTTCCTTTCCATATCCTATGAAGGACCGTTGCGCGGCTTGCTGGATACCGTGGCCATAGCAAGCGGCTATGGCTGGGGCTTTGACGCCAGGTTGAACAGCGTGGCCTTTTCACGCCTTTCAGTTCGCACGTTTACCATCCTCGGTGCGCCGCGCAGAGGCCAAGGATGATTACGCGCTGGACATGGGGCGCTGCCGCTTCCAGGAGCGCCCTTGCTTCTTGAGGCGTTGGTGGCGCAATGCGCCGGGATTTCGCGCGTGCCAATCGCAGATCGCGCAAGGGATTTTCCTTGAGTAATCCATTTCGGACTGCCCAGTTTAAGGCCGCTCTCAGAATGCTTACACGTCGGTAAATAGTAGTCAGTGCAATGCCGCGCTCTTGTTGCGCCTGGGAGAAATTGAGGATGTCCTGTCGTTCAAGGTGGGCGGAAACCCGTTTCCCAAAGGCTGTCAGGATATGACTGGCATGGTATTGTGATTGCCGCCTCGTGAGGTGATTCGTCTGTACATTCAGGAAATAGGCTTCCAAAAGTTCACTTACACGGATGCGTCCGCCTTTCTGTCGTGCCTTGCGTAGCAAGGCTTTTTCCCTGGCAGCGAGTTCCGCTTGTGCCGTGGCAAAAGCAGTAGCTTCGTTCTCTGAGTCAAAAGCCTTGGTATATTTTTTTCCCGTCTACGGATTTCTCCAGGTCACGACTCAAGGCTTTTTTCTGTACTCATGGAATCTGATTCCCATCTTGCTTTTCTCCTTTTTTATGTGAAAAAATATTTGCTTTTTTATTTTTTCATATGAAAATATTTTCATTGTTTAAGAAGAAATATTCACAAGGAGGAACCATATATCTGTGCCGTGGCGAACCAAAAAGGTGGGGTGGGTAAGACAACGACACCCCATAATCTGGGGATGGCCTTGAGCAGAGGATGCCGAGTTCTGTTTATTGATCTGGATGCTCAGGGAAATAATCTCACGGATGCTTGCGGGTTGGAGGCTGAGGAACTGAAGGCAACGGCATATGAGGTTCTTGACGGCGGAGTGCGACTCTCGGATGCAATTTGCCAACTTGGCCCTAGGCTTGACTTGTTGCCCGCTGGCCGTAATCTGGCTGTTGCGGAACTGGCTTTTGCTTCACGGCTTGGGCGCGAGAATTTATTGAAAAAAGCTCTGGCCGGGAAGGCATATGATGTAGCGCTGATTGATTGCCCGCCAAGCCTTGGGTTGTTGACGGTCAATGCTCTTAACGCCGCAAATGGGGTGCTTATCCCGGTGCAAGCTGAATACTATGCCTTGGCTGGCCTTGATTTGATTCAGGAAACCATGCAAGGGGTGATCGAGAATCTTAACCCTGCCCTTGCCCTTCTCGGTATTTTGCTGACGTTCTATGATGGCCGGAAGTCATTGAACCGGGATGTTGCCTCTGGCCTGGCAGACCGATGGGGAGCGCAGGTTTTCCGAACCCGTATCCGCGACAATGTTGCCTTGGCTGAAGCCCCAAGCAATGGCCAAAGCATTTTCGAGTACCGCGCAAGAAGCTACGGAGCGGCTGACTATGAGGCACTTGCCAAGGAGTTTATGAAGCGGATAAAAAACAAATAAATATTTTTTCATAGAAATATTTATTTCCATAAGGATAGAAATATGGGACTCGGTGAAAAAGGGAAAAAAAGGGTTTCAGGAACGGCCAAGGTGGAAGATCTTTTCCGTCCTACAGCAGAAGACTCCCCGGAAGGGCAGCCATTGCCCCAAAGGGATGAAGCGAAGAAAATTGGCCGACCCAAGGGAGAGACAACCAAAGCGAAGACGTTCAGCCTTCCCCTGGAGTTGAACCGTCGGCTTCGGAGATATGCCTTCGAGCGCGAATGCAGTGAAGTTGAGGTGGTTCGGCTGGCGCTGGAAGAATATTTGGATCGGGCTGAAAAGGCTCTTCTTAGTTGAGGGCAGCCGCTTTCTGGTATAGAAATACTTCAAAAGAATCAGGGTATTTTAATGGCAGAAAAATCATTTACAAAATGTGCTCTAATCGGGTGCAATGTCTCTTGGAAAAATGAGATTTCGGAAACAAAATTGGTCGATATTCTTATGAATCGTTGTGAAATAGGAGAGTGGCTTGGACATATGGATGTTTTCTTTAATGAATTGCCCAAGAAAATAATTATTGGAGTATTGAATGAGAATAACATATCACATAATGAAGTTAAATATGTTTTTAAAAAGATGCCTTTGATTTTACAAGGCAAAAATTTTAAGGAAATTTGCTTTGGAGACTAATTCATGGAATATACTTTTTGACTATGCGATGCAGCAAGTCAAAAATTCTGCTCTTCCCTCGAATACTTGGGAATTTGGGGGCGGAACTGTTTTGATGCAAAAATATAATCATCGAATTAGTAAAGATATTGATATATTTTTTTCTGATCCCCAATGCCTAACTTGTCTTTCTCCGCGAGTAAATGATGCACTAGAAGATAAAATTATTAATTATATAGAGCAATATAATTATATAAAGTTATATCTTGATCATGGTGAGATAGATTTTATATTAGCAAAACAAGTATCGAATCTTCCCCCAAAAAAGGAGAATATTAGAGGCATATGTATAAATGTTGAGCATCCAGTTGAAATAATTGCAAAAAAGATTGAGTATAGATCTGATGAATTTAAAACAAGAGATGTTTTTGATTTAGCTATGGTGTATTCAAAATTGAAACTTACATTGCTAAAAAATGTGAATATTGATGCCCAAAAATATGAGATTCTAAATAGGAGAATTACGGAACTTCATAAATCTGGGACTTTGGACTCAGAATTAATTAATATTCGTACACTCCCCGGAGCAGAACATATTAGGGGAAAAGAGTATTCATTGTGTTCGAGTTTTCTTTCTGAGATGGAAAAATTTATTGATAGAAATCATCAAAAACAAAAGGGGTTAGGTCGCTAGCGCCTATCGGCTGATTCCTGAACGCCTCTGTTCCCGCACGTGCGGCCGGACAGTTGGTCGCTCAAGATAGTTCTTCCCCGCTTCCAGGACAACACGCTGGCCGCTGGCCAGGATGAAGACGGCATTGCCGGTCGCCCTGTCCACCGAACGTCGGCGCACTCCCCATTTTGCGGCCATGTAGGCCAGGGCGGTTTCCCGCGCGCCCTCACTGAAACTGATGCTCTTGCCGGTGTCGCTTATTTTGCCGCCATTGGATAGCGTATAGATGATGCTGCCATGCTTACTGATTTTTGCGGTGGCATCGTTGGTCACAGTTTCCATTGTGGTCATGCTCAAGAGCTTGGTCTTGGTCTTTGCGGAGAGTTCCCGGTTTTCCAGAATCGTCCGCTTGCTGGAAAGATAGGCGCTTTGCTTCCGGAACTGTTCCTGCCGCTCCAGTGCGCTTTCCGGCGCCGCTTCCTCCTGACGCGAACGCAAGACGGCCAGAGCGGTTTCATCGCCTCCGGCGGCCTTCACGCGCAGGAAGTCGAGCCACGAGGGCGCGCCCGCGCGTTCCCTGGCTTCGTGGATCTCCTCGGCCTCATAGTGCCGGGCCAGTTTCAACAGGTTCGCCCTGGTCTTTCTGGCCAGAGGCTTGCGGTTCAGTTCTTCCCGCTTCTCCGCCCACTTCTTGCGGATGGCGGCTATATCCTCTCTCTGGCGTCCGGCCTGCTCCTGGAACTCCTGCCAAAGCTGGTTCCGGTCAGGCGCTTTCTGGAGGGGCCTGGCTTCATAACGCTGTTCGCTCTCCGGCAGTTTCCCCTGCGCGGGCTGGAAGGAGCCGAAGCGATCTGCCAGTTTTTTAAAAGATAGCTCCCGATGTACGGCGCTGGCTTTGGCCGTGTGTCGGCCATGCCGGTTTTTCACTACGAGGCCAGCACCGCGCGGCTGCAAGGACAGACCGTGCCGGGCAAAAATGACGCGCGCGTCTTCCCAGGTCTTCGCGTCGGTCAGCGCCGCCACAATGGCATCGCCCTGGTCGCGCGCGTAGCCCTCGAAAGACTGCAAGCCCGTATGTGCTTCCACTCCAGCGGCCTTGTCGCCCATGCTGTGGCCAGGAGCCTTGTCCCGGCCATTGTCCAGGACAAGGCCATATTCCCGCTCCAGTTCGCGGCAGAGCTTGTCTCGCTTGATGTAGTCCCGCCACGGCTCCACGCGCGTGAGCTTTTCCGGGTGGATGAGATTGTAGGCGACGTGCATGTGCATGTTTTCGGTGTTGATGTGGACACCACAATGCCGCTGATGGTCGGCAAGTCCCAGGGCCTCGGCGAAGCGCTCTTCAATGGCCTTGAACTTTTCCGGTGTGAGGACGGCTTCATCCTCCGGGCGGAAGCTGACAACCAGGGGATAGGTTTTGACGCCCTGGCTGCGGGTATTAAGTGCCTGGGTGTCGGCCACTTCCCGCATGGCCAGTTCGTAATCATCCCCTGCCCAACATCCGGCGCACCAGCTAACCAGGGATTTCTCGCCCTGATGGCTGGCATCGGCGATGTAGCTGGCAAGACGACCGTAGTTGTCGTTCCCGGCCTGACAGTGGATGCGCTTGCTGATCATAGGTTCCGTATCCTGGCTTTCAGGAGCGCCTGCGCCTGGTCGATCTTGTGGAGCAGGCCATAAATCTGTTCCTTGTGCCCGGACGCGAGAGTCTGCTTGAGCAGACCGCCGAGCCTGCCCAGGTCGGCATTGACCTTCAAAAGCTCGCGCCGGGCCTGCTGGTCTTCCCGGCTCTCGATCCGCGCCCCCAGGCAGACGCGCCGAATGAATTCGGAAAGACTCAACCCGGCGCGTTCCGTTGACGCCACGATGGAAGAGAGTTCTTCCGGGGTGACGTATGCCTTGATCTGCTCCGAGCGCCGGGGCTTCCTCGGCGTTGTCTTTCTGGTGTCCATCTTCATGCTTCCAGCGTTGAGCCGCAGGCGAATAAGCAAGCCTCCCCCAGCGTTGAGGGGGCAGGACGTAAAGTGGGCACTTGAAAAATGGTACCACTTTACCTGTCCTGCCTTCTTATTGCTATCTCATATCACAAAAAATGTATAAGCAATCCAGTAAATTTGATATTATTTGATATTTCTTGATATTATTTTCTGATTTTTGATGTTATTGCTATGTTTTTTGATGATTTTTGATGCTTTTTCTCCAAAAAAAGGATCCCGGCATAGCCGGGGGCCTTTTTCCTTCCAATACGGTTATGACAAAATAAAAGGAGTTTTCATAACATATGTATAGCTCTAAGCTTTTTTGAACCTCCCGCCTAGCGGGAGGCTTTCTTTCATACAAAAAGGGAGCCCGCAAGATGCGGGCTCCCTTGGTGGCATCGTTTCCGGCGCGGAGCCTACCTGGCGGCGGCAGACTCCTGCGCGCCTGCCGGCTTGTAGTCCTGCCCGAACCAGACCTGCGGCGCCTCGGGCAGCGTGGGCAGAATGCTGGTCCAGGGGTTCTTGTCCAGGAACTCGCGGTCCTGCTGGAGCTTGCGGCTCATCTTGAGGATCGGGGGCACCAGTTCCTTGATGTCCTTTGCCATGATGGGCGAGATGCCGTAATTGGTGGCGGCTTCGGCCAGTTCAACGGCCTTCTGGCTGCATTCCATGGAGGTCATCAGGGTATCCAGCGCCTTGGTGGGGTTATGGAAGCCCACGCCGTTCTCGGCGGAGACATAGTCCCAGAACAACTGGCCCTTCCTGTTGATCTCGCGGGCTTCGGCCATCAGCTTGTCATAGTCCGGCGACTTGGGGCCGTCCCACAGCATGGCCTGGCGGATGGCCTCGTGCGCGCGCACGGACGCCTCTTCGGCCTTGAGAAGCTGGGCATACGTCCTGGACTGGATGTAGAGCACGCGGCCCTTGAGGTACTCGGGCGTCTTGTCATAGTGGCACTGGCGGCAGGCGCGCAGTTCCGGGTCCTTGAGCGGGGAGGTCATCCAGTGGCTGGAGAACTTCTGGCCGCCCTGGCGCATATAGGGCATATGGCAATCCGCGCAGGCGACGCCGGCAGAACCGTGCGGGCCGTCGCTCCACATCTCGTAATCGGGATGCTGCATCTTGATGCAGGGCGTCTTGGAGGCGGCATGCACAAAGTCCACGAACGGGCCTTCCTGGCCGTCGGCGTTCTTGGGACCGTGCGTCTTGTAGTACTGATACATGTCTTCGGGGTTCAGGCCATTGTCCCACGGGAATACGGGCTTGGCGGCGGGGCCGTTGCCCTTGGCCGTGAAGTAGTATTCCACATGGCACTGGGCGCAGACGAGGCTGCGCTTTTCATTGCGTGAAATCTTGCTCCAGTCGCGGCCGGAACGCTTCAGCCAGTCCTGCAACGGCACGGAATAGAGGCGCAGCTCCATGGTGGCCGGGTCGTGACAGGTGGCGCAGGAGATGGAGTTCTGGGTTTCGCTGACCTTGTCGGGCGCGCGGAAGCTGTTGACATCCTTGGACCAGAACTGGTCGCCGTATTCCCTGACCCAGTCCATCATCTTGGGGGTCTTGCAGTTCCAGCAGGTGGCCGGCAGGCCGCCCTTTTCCGCATAGCGGTTGATGCGGTCGATGTTGACGAAATCCTCGATGGCGCGGGTGTGGCCCCTGGTCTCGTTATACTCGTACATGAACGGGTAGCCGAGCCACAGGTTCTTGAGATAGGGCTGCGCGTACTTGTAGCCGACGGGCAGGGGGTCCACATTGTCGTTCTTGTGATAGGGGATGGAGCCCTTGTAGACGGTCATCTCCTTGTCACGGTTGTTCCACATGTAGGTCTCATACTGGTTGGGGAACTGTTCCTTGAAGGCGGACATGCTGATGTTTTCCGGATTGATGCCGGTCTTGTAGGTGGGCGCCTTCAGGTTGGTGTTGACATCATCGCAGCCGCAGACGAGGAGCGCCGCGAGAGCAATGGTCGCCAGTGACAAACCTTTTCTACTCATAGCCCACCGTCCTTTCGCTTATGGGATTCAGGCGCATGTGCGCGACACTTCTGTGGCAGTCCGTGCAATAGGGCTTCACGGCCATGCTCGCGACCGTCGCATTGACCGGCGCGTGGCAGTTGATGCAGTTCTGGTTGACGATGTCACGATGCTTCCTGGCGGGCGGGATCGGAACATCCTTGCCCTGGATATTGCCGAGGACATCTTCCATGGCCGCCTCGGCCTTGAAGGGAATCTTCGCCAGCAGCGCGTGGGGGGCATGACATTCGTTGCAGGAAAGTTTGGCGTGCATGCCGAGTTTCTGCGTTACCGCCGCCTCGCGCATGATGTGGCAGGAGGCGCAGAACTGCCGCTGATCCGTGGCATTCAGCGCCCAGGCGAACACCCCCGCAAGAATGACGCCGATGACCAGACCGCTGAACAACAATTTCCACACAGGAGCTCCGGGCCTTGTGCCCGGCCCATTCCTGGCGCCTTCCATGGGATCCCCCTTGTTCAGGTTGCATGGGTCTTGTCTGATACGTAGCGTCTTTTCCACAGTTTCGCAAGAGGTTCTTCGTCCCGCCGCCCCTTTCCGCATTGACAGCGTGGCCGGGTTCGGGCAAAGGGGCCCTGTTCCGCTGGGGCAAAACGAAAGGAAGAACCATGGGGCAGGGTGTTCTCGGCTATGGCAGCGCGTTGCTCGCCACGGTGATCTGGTCAGGCAACTTTGTGGTGGCGCGGGCCGTGGCGGCGCTCATTCCGCCGTGGCAGTGCAATTTCTGGCGCTGGCTCGTGGCGCTGGTGGTCATCCTGCCGTTCGCCTGGAAAGGACTGCGCGCGGACTGGCCCGGCATCCGCAGGCATTGGGCCTATCTTTCGCTGATGGCGCTTCTCGGCGTCACCCTCATGAATACCCTCATCTACAAGGCCGGGCAGACGACCACCAGCCTGAACATGGCCCTGCTGGTGCCCACGGCGCCCATCATCATCCTGGTCTTTTCGCGCCTGCTCTATGGCGAACCCATCACGGCGCGGCGCCTGGCGGGCATGCTCCTTGTCATCTGCGGTGTCTGCCTGCTCGTGAGCAGGGGAGACTGGGAACGGCTCGCGCACCTGCGCTTCACCAGCGGCGATGTGTGGGCGCTGGGCGGAGCCTTCTGCTTCGGGCTGTATTCGCTCTTCATGCGCCGCCGCTCCCATGATGTCTCGGCCCTGGGATTCAATGTGGCCACTTTTTTTCTGGGCCTGCTCTTTTCCCTGCCGTTCACCGTGGCGGAAGCCTGCCTCCTGCCGCTGCCGGAGCTGAGCTCCGCCGTCCTCATCAGTATTCTCTATACGGGCGTGGGCTGCTCCTTTCTGTCGTTCTGGCTCTGGACGCTCGCCGTGGACAGGATCGGCCCGGTGCGGGCGGGCATGGTCTATTACAGCCTGCCGCTCTTCGCGGCTGCCGGTTCCTTCCTCGTGCTCGGCGAGCGCGTGACCGAGGCCCAGCTCATGGGCGGCTGTCTGGTCATCGGCGGCATCCTCGCGGCGACCTGGCCCCGCCATGCCGCTTCCTCCACACCCCAAAAAGGAAAACCGAAAAATGAACAGGGAACGGAACATGACGCATGACGAGGCGCGTTTTTCCGGCGGCGCCCGGCCGCGCGT
Organism: uncultured Desulfovibrio sp.; assembly: GCA_900547595.1. Classification (GTDB taxonomy): domain Bacteria; phylum Desulfobacterota; class Desulfovibrionia; order Desulfovibrionales; family Desulfovibrionaceae; genus Desulfovibrio. Next base: position 4,866 of record URHE01000007.1, on the reverse strand, counting down.
GGTGCTTGCCACGCGCAATGCGGGAAAGATCGCCGAACTGGCGGCTCCTCTGGGGGCATTTGGCGTTGCCCTGGTGGGGCTGGAGGACTTTCCCCGTATTGGCGAGATCGAGGAAACTGGCGCCACATTCGAGGAAAACGCCCTCATCAAGGCGCGCGCCGTGGCCCTTGCCACCGGGCTCGTGAGCATTGCCGATGATTCCGGCCTTGTGGTGGATGCGCTCGGCGGCGCGCCCGGCGTCCATTCCGCCCGCTATGCGGACGACTGGGAGCTGCTTCCCGGCGAAAACCGCGACCGCCGCAATATCCGCAAATTGCTGCATGCCGTGCGCGAGGTGCCCGAAGCGCGCCGCACCTGTCATTTTGTCTCGGTCATGGCGGCGGTGCGGCCCGATGGCCGGGAGCTCTGCGTGCGCGGCGAATGGCCGGGAAGGCTCCTTGCCGCCCCGCGCGGAACGAATGGTTTCGGTTATGATCCCGTCTTTTTTGACCCCGCCATCGGCCGGACGGCCGCCGAACTCACGCGGGAGGAAAAAACTGCCCGCAGTCACCGCGGCCGGGCCGCCGCCGCCCTGCTTGGACACTGGCAGGAGTTCATGCGGCCCTGATCGCCGTCTGGCGGGATCGCGCCCCTGCGTCCGCCGAAATGCTTGAAAGGCTCTAAACTTTTTCTTGCGAATGCCGATCGTCCTGAAAGAGGCGCCCGCCCTGTGCCGATGCCTGGACGCAGGGCGCTGCGCCGTTCCGGTTTCGGCTGGAAGGAAAAACGTGCTTGCATGGATTTTGCATCAAACACGGCAAGCAAAGTTTTCCGCATTCCGGCCCCGGGGACGGGCAGAATTTTTCACGGCGAGAGGCACGCATGGGCATCAGCATTTCCGGTTCCAACGCCATTTCCGGCCTGAGCGGCAACGATACCGATTTTGACAAGGTATTGACGCAGCTCAAGAAGATAGAATCCACCCAGCTGAACCGTCTGGAGGCATGGAAAAGCGACTGGAAACTCCGCTATGACGGCTTCACCCAGATCATCGAGCAGATCCAGGCCGCCAGCAGCATGCTCTCGCAACTGAGCGACAAGAACAATTTTGTCACCAAGCTCGTCAATTCGAGCAATGACAATATCATTTCCGCCGTGGCCAACGCCTCGGCGCAGGATGTCCAGCACACCATCTCGGTGAGCCAGGTGGCGAGCAATGCCATCTGGGCCAATACCGGCCATGTGTTTTCGTCCAAGAATGACGTCATCAACACCACGGGCTCGGACCAGTACTTCAGTTATACCTATGCGGGTGAACAGCACAACTTCAAGGTGCCCCCCAACACCACACTGGATTCCTTTGTCAGCATGATCAACAATTCGTCGGACAATCCGGGCATCAAGGTCAGCCTCATCCAGACCGGCTCCGGCTATGTCTTCCAGGTGGCGGGCAAGGACACGGGCGCCGCCAATGAACTGATCATCCACGACAGCAAGCTTGTGGGCATGGACGCCACCGGGTCGACCTCCACCTGGCAGACCAATGCCGCCCTCGACCTCGACAAGACCATGACCGACCCCACGAACTATGTTTTTGACCTCGTGCTGGCCAACGGCGTCAAAAAAACCGTGACCGTGAGCGGCGACAAGACGCCCGAGGAACTGTGCGTCGCTCTGGAGAACGCCGCGGGCAGCGGCGTCATCACGGCGTCCGTGGACGAAAACGGCACGCTCACGGTTTCCGGCGTTCAGTCCATCAGCAGGCGCACGGACAAGGAGAAGGTCTATGTGCCCGCCTCCACCCAGGTGACGTTTGCGGGCGACCTCAAGGACAAGCTCAATGCCGCGGGCGGCCTGGCCGGGGGCCTCAAGGACGATGACCTCATCACCTTCACCATGGAGATGGATGACGGCAGCACGCGCACGTTTGAGATCAAGGCCGGGGCCACCAAGCGTGAACTGCTCGTCCAGATGGCGCAGGCCACGCAGGATGGCGGCAGCCTGGACCTCAGCCTCGGCGCGGGCGGCTGGGGCACCAGGCTCTCCGGCGTCAAGGGCATCACCGTTGCGACCGAAGCCACGGATGATGCCGGTGATCCGCGGACGCTGAATGAATCGGCCCTCACGACCAAGACCACGGCAGCCACGGGCGTCAGGGACACGCTCGGCGGCACCGTGGATGCCACGACCACCCTGACCTTTGCCAAGGACAAGCTCACTGACCGCATCGACGGCAAGAAAGCCGGGGAGGACGCCGAGGACGTGGTCTATACCCTGACCACGGACTCCGGCGAGGCATTCTACCTCAAGGGCCTCAAGGGCTCCATGACCAATGAGGAGCTGCGCGACGCCATCCTGAACGGCACGGGCCTGGTGGATGGCGACGGCAACGCCGTCTCCTGGGCCGACACGGGCGTCACCGTGGCCTGGGATGAGGATGCCGGCACCCTTTCCATGGACGGCGTCCAGAGTTTCAAGGTCACGTCGGGCGCCGTTTCGTCCACGGGCTATACCACGAGCCTCTCGGCCACCACCACCATCCCGGCCACCAACGGCAATACCGGTCCGACCTCCAAGGGCGACCTCTTTTTCGAGAATCCCGCCACAGGCGACTTTCAACTGGAGAAAACGCCGGACCTTGTCTATTCCATCACCACCAACAGCGGCGTCACGGGCACCTTGACCCTCGCTTCCGGCATGTCCATGAAGGACGTGCTCGCCGCGCTGAAAGACCCCACCCACGCCGGCTGGTCCTGGTCGGACGGGGGTGGCGCCCCGGCGGACTTTTCCGTGAAGTTCACGGATGCCGACGGCAGGGAGTATGTGGATGATGCCGGGAATCCGCTCTCGCCGGACGCCATTGACGGGCCGGTCTATCTGAATTTCGGCAATGTCCAGGCGGCGACCGGCCCCGGCGTTGCCGGGCAGGTGGCCACAAGCTCCAACTGGAATATCCAGCGCGCGGCCAATTCCCGCTATCAGGTGGACAACTGGCCCATTGAGATGGAGTCGGACACCAACAAGATCAGCGACGTCATCGAGGGGGTGGTCTTTACCATTCAGGATGTGGGCGACGCCCGCATCGCCGTGAGCACGGACATCACCTCGGTGGAGCAGTCCATCCAGAATTTTCTGGACGCGGTGAATTCCGTCCTGCTGACCATCAACGACCTGACCAAGTACGACGAGACCAAGGAAGTCACGTCCAACGACCCGGACGACATCGGCAAGGACAACTACAGCCCCTCGGGCCTGACCAACCAGAAGGGCGGCCTGCTCCAGGGCAACTATGGCGTCCAGCTTTTCAAGTCGCGCTTTTCGAGCCTGCTCGGCTCATCCCCGCCGGGCTTCATGAGCCGCCAGTCCGCCACGGACATCCTTTCCGGCGATGTGCTGGCAAACCTCGCCAATCTCGGCATCAAGACCGACACGGACCAGAACAGCGATACCTACGGTCTGCTTGTCATGGCGCCCAGCTCCAGCATCGCGGAGCTCCAGTCCATGGACAAGGAAAACTATACCGACATGATCACCAACAACCTGGAAGCCGTGGTGGACTTTTTCTGCGCCAGCGGCACAGGTTCGTCCACAAGCACGCACTTCCGCTACGGCAGTCATGTCGAGGGCATCACCAAGGGCGGCAACTACGAGGTCAAATACTCGGTCGACGATGACGGCAACATCACCAGCGTCACCGTGGGCGGTGTGGAGGCCAAGCGCGACGAAAGCCAGCCGGGCTACTACTACAGTGTGGCCTCGGGCGATGCGCGCGGCCTCTCCATCCTCATCGATGATCTCACTCCCGGCGAGCATCCCCCGGCGGGTGGGGAACCCATGTATGTGCGCATCAAGCAGGGGCTCGTCCAGACCACCAACAGCTTTCTCAAGGACGAGCTGGTATTCAACGACGTCAACATCTCGTCCAATTCCACGCCGGACCAGATCGCAGACGCCATGGCGCTCAAGGCCAAGAACGGCGCGCTCATGTCCCTGCGCGACAACTACATGACCGTCATGGAGAACATCGACGCCAAGATCGAGCGCGAGCAGCGGCGTCTGGACATGTGGGAATCGCGGCAAAAGCAGATCTTCGCCAATCTGGAGACCCTGCTCAAGCAGTACGGGGAACAGCAGACCTCCCTTGAGGCCCAGCTCAAGCAGCTGAGCGGCAATAGCTAGGGCGGCAGGACAGCATGACGGCCGCTGCGGCTGGCGGGCCGCGGCGGACACAACAACGGGCAACGAGAAGAGGAACGGCACATGAACAAAGCGGCGAATGCCTATTTTCAGACCAAGGTCAGCACCACGGATCAGGGGCAGCTTCTCCTCATGCTCTACGACGGCGCGCTCCGCTATCTCCAGCAGGCGCGCGACAAGATGCTCGCCAGGGATTTCGCGGGCAAGGGCATCCTCATCTCCAAGGTCATCGACATCGTCAACGAGCTTTCCGCGTCCCTGAACATGGAGAAGGGCGGCAGCCTCGCCGTCAATCTCAACAATTTGTATATCCTCTGCACGGCGCGGCTGCTTCAGGCCAATCTCAAGATGAACGTGGATTCGCTGGACAGCGTGGTGCAGATACTTTCCGGCCTGCGCGGCGCCTATGCCCAGATCATCGAGACCCCCGAGGCGCGCAAGGCCGCCGCCGAGATCGCGGGGCGCATGCAGCCCGTGGGCTCGGTGAACAAGACAGCCCAGCCTCTCATGCAGACCACGGCCACGGCTGTGCCGCGCATGCATGCCCAGGCCGTCTATGGCCGCAACGCCATGTGCGCCCCCGCAGCTCCCCAGGCGCCTGACGCCGCCCCCGCCGGGCAGGCCGCCGCGCCCGAAGCGTCGCGCGCCCATGTGCGGCAGTTCGCTCCCCAGGATGCCGCGGGCGCAGGC
>URHE01000006.1 GCA_900547595.1 uncultured Desulfovibrio sp. | reverse complement strand
CGTCTGCTCTCGCAGCCGCCAGAGCGTTACGCAATTTCATTGCGAAAACGCTCTAAGATGGAACGGACGCCGCGTCAGCAGGCCGTGGACGCCGCGTCTGCGGCGCCGGTCGCGTCGCAGTGGATGACATATTTGAGGCGCAGCTCGCAGAGGATGTTCTCCAGCAGGCCGCGCTCCTGCCCGTCAAGACCGCCTTCGGTCTTTTGGCGCAGCATTTCCAGCACGTCGATGTTATGCCGCGCGAGCAGCAGATCGCGCGTCACCCGGCCCGTGGCCGGATCGGGCACCTCGCCGAGGCCCACCAGGGCGGCGGAGGCGAGGGAAATGATGAAGGTGGAAAACGTCACCTCGGGCAGGGGAGCGCCGGTGGCGTTGGCGGAGTCCTGGAACGCGTTTGGATCAGTCATGAAAACCTCACAGGCCGACGATTCTCCGCTGTCGCGGATTTCGCGCGCGGTTCCCCTTTACATAATGCCTTTGCGCGGGCAGGCAAGGGGAACGCGCGCAGAAGGCGGAGCGCCATGCCGGGGGCTCTGGAGCGTTTACGCCATTTCATCGCGAAAACGCGCTAACTGCGGACCTCTGCCCGGGGCGGCACGATGCCGGGGCCTGTCTCCAGCGCCGCCCGGTAGGCGGCCATGGCCGTTTCCAGATAATCCCGCGCGGCGGAATAGCCGCCCGTGGCCATGAGGCCCCGGTCAAGCGCGTACAGGCCCGCCAGCGCATCGGCCCAGTCCACCCAGCCCATGTGCCCGATGCGGACGATGCGGCCCTTGAGCCGGTCCTGGCCTCCGGCCATGCACACGCCGTAGTCCGTGTGCGCCACGCGCAGCACCTCGCCGCCCGGCACGCCCTCCGGAAGGAGCACGCTGGTGAGGCCCCAGGCGAAATGCTCCCCGGCGAAGGGCGCAAGCCCCATGGCCCGGGCGCCCGCGCGCACGAGCATGGTCAGGGCCCACTGTTTGGCATAGACGGCTTCCAGACCGTTTTCGAGCAGGATGTCCAGGCTCGCGTCCAGCCCGACGATGAGATTGACCGGCGTCGTGAACAGCGTCTGTCCCTTGAGCACATTGTCGCGTTCCCGGGGCAGGTCGAAATAGAAGCAGCCGGGCCGGGTGGCTTCGGCCCGCTTCCAGGCGCGCGGGGAGAGCGCCAGCAGGGCGAGGCCCGGCGGCAGCATGAGCCCTTTTTGCGAGCCCGTGAGCAGGCAGTCGATCTTCCAGTCGTCCATGGGGCACGGGGAAATGCCCACCGCCGAAATGCCGTCCACCACCAGCAGAGCCTCGCGGCCGGCCATGCGTTCCGCCACTTCCCGCACGGGATGGAGGACTCCCGTGGAGGTTTCGCACGACTGGATGAGCACGCCCCGGAGTGCCGGATCCGCCTCCAGGGCGGCGGCCACGTCTTCCGGACGCACGGCCTCGCCCCACGGCACCTGAAGGCTCGTCACCTCCAGCCCGCGCGACGCGGCAATGGAGCGCCAGCGTTCGCCGAACTTGCCGCCCTCGACCACGAGGACCCTGTCGCCGGGATCGAAGAGCGAATACACGGCGGCGGTCATGGCGCCGGTGCCGGAGCAGGAAAGCGGCAGCACCGGGCCTTCCGTGCCGAAAAGCCGGCGCAGCTTCTCCTGCACCCGGCCCATGATCGCGGAGAACTCGCCCTTGCGATGATGGATCATGTCCCTTGCCAGCGCGAGGCGCACGCGTTCGGGCAGGGGGGTGGGGCCGGGGGTGAGCAGACGGGTCTTGTTGAGCATGCGAAGTCTCCGGGGGCTGGCCGCGCCGGTTTTCAGTCGAACCGGACGATGCGGCATTTAAGGTAGGCCGTTTCGGGCATGGCGGCGTGGACGGGATGATCCGGCCCCTGGCCGCCCGCATACAGGATGCGCGCCGGGCGGCCAAGCCGGGCGGCGGCGCGGGCGATGCAGCGGCCAAGTTCGTCCGCGTCAAGATGGTGCGAACAGGAGGACGTGGCGAGGATGCCGCCGGGCGCGAGCAGGCTCGCGGCGAGAAGGTTGATCTTGCGATAGGCGGCGAGGCCCTGGGCCGCGTCTTTCCTGCGTTTGATGAAGGCCGGGGGATCAAGGCTGACAAGGGAGAAACGCCGGCCTGAGGCGGCCAGTTCGCCAAGGCGCTGGAAGGCGTCGCCGGCAAGGGTCTGCATGGCGGCGGAAAGGCCGGGCGCGTTGGCTTCCAGATTGCGGCGGCAAAGGTCGAGGGCGGCCTCCGAAGCGTCGAGAAAGGTCACGGAGGCGGCGCCCTGCGCCGCGGCGGTGACGCCGAAGCCGCCGGCATAGGAAAAAATGTCCAGCACATCCGCGCCGGCGGCGTAGCGGGCGAACTCGCGCCGGTTGGCGCGCTGGTCATAGAACCAGCCCGTCTTTTGCCCGCGCGCGGCGGGCACGGTGAACCGGCAGCCGTTTTCCGGCACCTCCAGAAATTCCGGCACGGGCCCCAGCGTTTCCTCTTCCCGGCTGAGACCCTCCAGCCCCCGGGCCGGGATGTCGTTATCAAACCGGAGGGAAACGGGGCGCAGCAGTTCCTCAAGGCAGCGGACAAGGAGCGGTTTGCGGGCCTCCATGGCCGCCGTGCCGATCTGGAGCGTGAGATGGCCGTCGTAGCGGTCGATGATCAGGCCGGGGAGAAGATCGCCCTCGCCATGGCAGAGACGGTACCACGGTTCGGAGAAACGGCGTTGGCGCATGTCCAGCGCCTGGGCCAGACGCTGGCGCAGCAGGGTTTCGTCCAGCGGCGTCCGGGGGAGGCGGCTGTGCAGGCGACCGCAGATCAGCGAGCCGGGATTGACGCAGAGGCTGCCCAGCGCCTTGCCGCGCGCGTCCAGCAGGGTGGCCTCCTCGCCGGGAGCAAAGTCCGCGAGCGGGCTTTTGCGCGTGTCCACCTCATTGGAAAAGACCCAGAGGTGCCCCGCGCTGATGCGCCGGTCTTCATCCTTTTTCAGGACGAGCGTCCGCATGTCAGCGTCCCGTGTTCTGGGAGGCGCCCAGCGTCTGGATGTGCCGCATGCTTTCCCCGAGCGTGCGCGGGCCCGGCTCCGCCGTGGCGCTGAAGAGGGCTCCGGCATTGCCGTCGCCCGCCATCATGAGCGCTTCCAGCAGGGTAAAGGGGAGGCGGCCCACAAGGGAAAGGGTGCCCGGGCGTTCAACGAAGGTCTCCAGGGCGCCGCGCAGGGCGGCGTTTTCCGGCGTGTCAGCCGAGCAGAAGCGCGCAAGCCCCACCTTGATGACCATCATGGCCGCTTCGGGCGACGGCATGAAGCCGTTGGCAAGATAGGCGAACAGGCCCGCATCGGCATAGCGGAACGAAAGATCGCTGTAGGTCCCGCGCAGAAGGGTCTCCGGCGCGGCATGTCCCCCCGACGCAAGCGTGAATGCATAGTCCAGCGTGCCGAGGCCGCGAACGATGATGGTTCCGGTATGCCGTTCCGGAGACGCCGCGGCGGAGCCCTGGGGGCCGGCGCCGCGCACGGCAGCCGTGGCATCGAACACGAATGCGGACAGGCCGGGGAAGCGGAGCCCGGTTGCTTCTTCCAGGGGGAAAACGGGCAGCGAGAGGCCCTCGACGAGGAACTCCTGATCGAGCGGAGCGCTGGAGCGCCAGACGGAGCCGCACCGCTTCAGGCGAAGGGCATGCGCTCCTTCAAGGGAATTGGCCTGGTCCACGGAGACGGCCATATCGGTGACGACAAGTTCGCCCACCAGCGGTTCGGGGCCGGAAACGAGCCCTTCCAGAGCCGCCTGGAGCCGGTTCGCCGACAGCGGCGCGCCATTGAGTTCTCTGAGGAAGGCGCGCAGGCGTTCCTTTTCCGGCAGGACAACGGCGAGATATTTCAGGGAAGCCAGGGCGAGCTTCTGCCCGTCGGGAAGCGTGGCGCGGATGCCGCTGAAGGTCTGTTCCGCCACGCGGCGTCCTTCCTTGTTCAGGATGAGGCCCTCGGCGCAGGCGGCGGAACCGCAGGGCTTCCCGCCGGCGGTAGTCATCTCCAGCGTCATCTGGTCCAGGCGCAGGCGCTCCACGGCAAGGCCATAGGCCATGTCGATGGCGTCGGGCCCCGCTGGGGAAGCGTCGGACCTGCCGGCCATATCCGTCAGAAGGGCGCGGAGCAGGCGGGTGTCCGCGCGGATGTCCTCCGCTTCGCCCGCGCGCAGGGTGCTTGTCAGGACAATGTCGGGCATGGTCACGGTCTGGGTCAGATCGCGGATGTGGGCGCTCCCGGCCACAGGCAGGAGCACCGGCTCCGCGTCGGCGCCCGGCAGGAGGAAACGGCCCAGGGGAGTGGTCAGGAGCACCGCGCGGAGGGTAAGCCTGAACGAAAGCTCTTCAGCCCGGATGCTGAAGGTGACGGGCGCGGACGCCGCCGTGCCGCGCGCGTTCCCGCGGCATTCGATGCCGCGCAGGACCAGCTCGCGGGAAAATGGCGAAAACCGGACTTCCCCTACCTGCGGCGGTTCAACCGTCACGCCCGGATATTCCGGCAGCGCGGCGGGAAGTTCCGCGATCTGCCGGCGCACCGCGTCCTCCACAAAGGAGGGCGCCATAGCGCAGACCAGGGCCGCGCAGGCCGCCGCGAGCAGGAGCATGGCGGCGGCTGCGCGGCGATATGCTGTTTTCATGTCGTTTCCTTTCTCCCGCCGGGGACGAAAGCGCCGGGCGCCCTGAGTGACGGGAGGCGCCGGGGCTTGTCCCGTCCCGAAGGGCGTGGTAGACACATCCGTTATTGTATTGTGGCGGTGACGGCGGGGGGGACTCCATGCTTCCACCGCACCCGCAGGCACCGGGTCTTCATAAAATGCCCCGCCCCGTGCGTCAAGAACGCCGCTGGCCGGCAAAGGAGCCGAAATGACCGATTCTGGCGCCGAAAAGCAGGGCGTCCCGCCGGATGTGCCGGAGGCGCCGGGCGCGGAGGGGGCTCGTGATGCCGTCGCGGCGCCGGGCGGCGCCGGGCCTTCCGGAAGCGGCGACAGGGCCGAATCCCACGGCCTGAGCCTGCCGGAAGTCTGCCGGGAGGCGGGGGAAGCGGCGGAATTCATCCATCCCGCCGACCTTGCCGACCATCTGGAAAATCTCAGCCTGGAAAAGCAGGTCTGCGCGCTCAGGCACATGCCCAAGGAGGACGCCGCCGAGGCCCTTGCCGAGCTGGAAGGCAATGTGGCCGTGGACGTCCTGGAAAATCTCGATGCGGACGTGGCGGCCCAGATCATCGCGGAAATGGCGCCGGACGACGCGGCCGACGTGCTGGACGAGCTGGACGAGGATCACCGCGACGTCCTGCTGGAAAAGCTCACCAGGGAAGATTCCGAAGAGCTCCGCAATCTGCTGAATTTTGACCCGGACTCCGCCGCCGGCGTCATGAACACGGAGCTCATCCTGCTGGAGCGGGACCTTACCGTGGACGAGGCCATCGCCCATATCCGGCGCGAAATGGCGGACAAGGAGAGCCCCTATTACGGCTATGTCGTGGATGGCCGCGACGTGCTGGTGGGCGTTCTTTCCCTGCGCGACCTCATGCTGGCGCGGCCGGGGACCATAGTGGGGGATGCCGTGGCCGGGCAGAACGTGGTCAGCGTCACCTACGACACGGACAAGGGCGAGGTCGCCAACCTGCTTTCCCACTACAATTATCTGGCCATGCCCGTTGTGGATTACGAGGGCCACATCATGGGCGTGGTCACCTATGACGACATCATGGACATCATCCATGACGAGGCGAGCGCGGACATGCTCGGCATGGTCGGCGCGGACCCGGAGGAAAGCGTGGACACCCCCTGGCTGGAGAGCGTGCGCAAGCGCCTGCCCTGGCTGGCGGTCAACATGCTCAATTCCGCGTTCTCGGCCTCGGTGGTCTATATGTTCGAGGGCACCATCGCCCAGATGGCCGTGCTCGCGGTGCTCATGCCCATGGTGGCCAATCAGGCGGGCAATACGGGCCAGCAGGCCCTGGCCGTCATGATCCGCCAGCTCGCCACGGACAGGTTCGATCATCGCAAGGCATGGAAGGCCGTCCTGCGCGAAGGCAAGATCGGCCTTGCCACCGGCCTTTTCATGGCCGGGGCCTCCTTTCTCGGCGCGTGGTGGTTCACGGGGAACCGTCTGGTGGGGTGCGTCATGGGCGGCGCCATCCTCTGCGACATGATCCTCGGGGCCGTGGCGGGCGGGTCCATCCCCCTGATCTTCCGCGCTCTGGGGCGCGATCCGGCCCAGGCGTCGAGCATCTTCCTCACCACGCTCACCGACGGCGCGGGCTTCTTCATCTTTTTGGGCCTCGCCTCGCTGTTCCTGTTCTGAGTCTGGAACTATTGACCGGGATTTTTTCGCAGCGACCGTTTTTGTCGCTGCGGTAATCTTCATTAGTATTGCCGGGGCTTGACTTTTCCCTTATTTTATCCGAATGGTCCGTTTGACGGAATTATTTAGATAATAGGTACTGGGATATATAGGCATGCAAAAAACAAATCTTACCCCCCCCTGTAATATAGCGTCATCCTCTCCGAAACTTTCTCTTGTCATACCATGCTACAATGAAGAACATACTCTTGAGGCATGCGTCACTCGTTGTCTTGAGCTTGCAAGGCATGGTATCGAATTGGAACTCGTTATCGTGGATGACTGTTCCACGGACGGAAGCGCCGCCATTGCCGCACGCCTGACCCGAGAGTATCCCGGGATGCTGCGGTTCCTGCGCCACGAGCGGAACATGGGCAAGGGCGCTGCGCTCCGCACGGGCTTTGCCCATGCCACGGGGAGCTATATCGGCATCCAGGACGCGGATGCCGAATATGACCCTCTGGAGTATCTGGAGCTGCTCAAGCCGATTCTGGCAGGAAAAGCGGATGTCGTGTTCGGGTCGCGGTATCTGCGGCAGGATACGCGTCGGGTGCTCTATTTCTGGCATACATGGATGAACCGTTCCCTGACCTTTGTTTCCAATATGTTCTCCAATCTCGACATCAGCGACATGGAGACGTGTTACAAGCTATTCCGCCGGGAAATACTTTTGCAGATCATTCCGCAACTGCGCGAAAACCGTTTTGGGTTTGAGCCGGAAATCACGGGGCTTGTGGCGCGGCTTCAGTGCCGTGTTTATGAATGCGCGATCCACTATGAACCCCGCAGTTACGAAGAAGGCAAAAAAATCGGCTGGCGCGATGGCGTCCGTGCCCTTTATTGCATTCTGCATTACGGGGCTCCGTATGCGCCGCTTCCCATGCAGATACTGCTGTACGGCATCATAGGCATCATATGCGCCCTTATGAACATTGCGGCATTTTCCGCGTTCCTTGCCATGGGGCTTGCATTGCCCGTGGCGACGGTAATCGCGTTCCTTCTTGCCGCGGCTGCCAATTATTTTCTCTGCATCGCCATTCTCTTCCGCCACAAGGCGCGCTGGTCCAGCACAGGAGAAGTGCTTGCCTATGCCATGGCGGTCTCGCTCATGTGTCTGGTGGATGTGGGAATCACCGCGGGTTTTGTCCGGCTTGGCATGACGCCTGTCTGGAGCAAGGCCTGGGCGGCGCTTATCGGGTTTGCGGGGAACTTTTTCTTCCGCAAATATATTGTCTTCTGAACCGCGCCTTGTGAGAGGGGCGTGGCTGCCTGGCGGGGCCCGCCCACGCCGTGGTCCGGAGGAAGGATCGGCAAAATCCGCGGAGGGCCGATGGCAGCTTTGGGACTACTTCCATATCTCGCGCTTGCGCTGCTTTTTTGCAGCGTTCCCGGGGAGAGCAATCGCGAGCGTTTTCTGTATGCATCGGTTCTCTGGGGCATCCTTGTCCTGATTCTTACGGAAACCATGAGCTTCATCGGGGCGATTGCGCCCATGCCGCTCAGGGTTGCATGGGCAATCGTCTGTGTGTCGGCTCTGGTTGTGGCGTTGCGCAGGGGGAGGCTTCCGGCAAGGCCGCATCTGGCATTGCTGGGCTGGATCACATGCGGCCTGGTGCTCATCCCGCTCATGGCGGGGCTCGTCTATCCTCCCGTAACCTGGGATGCCCTGACCTATCATTTGCCCAAGGTGGAGCACTGGCTGCAGAATGCGAATGTGGGGCATTACCCGACCTCCAATCCGCGCCAGAATATTCTGGCGCCATGCGCGGAATATGTTCTCCTTCAGCTGCGCGCGCTGTCGGGAGGCGACCTTTTTGCCAATAGCGTCCAGTGGCTTGCCTATGCGGGGTCTGTCCTCAATGTTTCGCTCATCGCAGGCTTTCTGGGCGCGAATCGGCATATTCAGCAGTTTGCCGCCCTGCTGTGTGCGAGCATCCCCATGGCCGTCCTGCAGGCATCCACATGCCAGACGGACATGTTCACCGCATGGCAGCTTTCCTCCATGGTGGCTCTGGGACTTCTGTGGCACAGGAAGCAATGCAGGGCTTCGGGCATACTTTTCGGCGGGGCACTGGGCCTTGCCTGTTTCGCAAAGGGAACCGCATATCCCATCGCGTTGCCCTTCGTTTTGCTGTACGCCGTTTATACATTTCTGCGTCCGCGGAAGCGACTGGCAACGGCCTTGTGCGCCGCCCTGCTTGCGCTGTTGTGCAATATGCCGTTTTTCCTGCGGAATATTGCTGACTATGGTGATCCTCTGGGGCGCACGCAAGCGACGGTTGCAGGCGTGCGGCTTTCTCCCTCCGTGCGAAATACTCTGGCAAATATCGTGTGTAATCTGGCTGTAAATATTGAGCTTCCAAGAAAAATTTATGGAGAGCATCTGCATGATGAAATAACAGGATGTGTGGAGTTTGTCCTTGACAAACTTGCTATCAAGAAAGATTCAAAAAAATTTTTCCCATTTTCAAATTTTTCAGAACGATTTTATTTTGTAATACATGAAGATGCTGTGCAGAATTTATTCTCCGTCATCCTCGTGGGGATAACCTTTTTTTATCTGCTTCTCCGGGGACGGCCAGCCATAAAAATTTATATTGCCTGCGTGAGCGCCTCATTCATCATTTTTTGCGCCACAATTGCCTGGCAGCCCTGGATAACCCGGTTGCAACTCCCCATTTTTGTGCTGGCGATGCCTGCTGTCGGCATGGCATTTTCCGGGAAGAAACGGTTGCTGGAGTTTACTGCCGGTCTCTGTATACTCAGCGCTCTCTTCTGTAATATTTTCAGTGCGTCACACCCCTTTTTGAAAAAGGATTTCAGTCTGCCTCCCTTGAGTGCGCCAAGAGAGGAACAATATTTTTTCCCATACTCGGATCTGGATATGAGCAACTTTCAGATGGCCGCGGATGCTGCATGTTCCCATAAAAAATTGGGGCTCATCGTTGGTGGCGACAGCCGTTATTATATGCTGTTTCCAATGTTGCGCGCGCGGGGCTGTGCGCCGGAAATTTTCCATATCATGACTGAAGCCGACCGTGATAAGGCGGAGAGTGTTTTTCTGATGGATGAGAAATGCCGTTTTGGCATTTGCCGTCCTGCGGATCAGAATCCCTTTGTCCCGCAGAAGCCCTGAAGGACGGAAGCTGCCGCGACATTTTTCGGGGCATACCGGCACCCCGGGTGCTGCTGGACGCTGTGCGGAATTGGCGCTACGATACAAAGAATGGCGCGTTGCGTCCCGATTCTTCGCGCAAGGATATGCGTATGGCGCTTTCCCGCATGGCAAGGGGGCTTCTTCTCGGCGCCCTTGCGCTCGTCTGTCTGGGCGGCGGCCTGTGGGGCTGGAAGCTCTATGAGGGCCGTCACGGCAAGGGCCTGACCCTGTACGGCAATGTGGACATCCGGCAGGTGGACCTTGGCTTTCGCGTGGGCGGGCGCATCGCGTCCGTCCTTGTGGACGAGGGCGACGCCGTGGCCGAGGGCCAGCCCCTGGCCCGCCTGGATGCCGACCTGCTGCTCCAGCAGCGAGATCAGGCGGCGGCCGGACTGGCCGGGCAGAAGGCGGATCTGGCGCGTCTTGAACGCGGCTACCGCACGGAGGAGATTGCCCAGGCCCGGGCGCAGGTGGCGGCGGCGCGGGCCGTGGCGGAAAATGCGGCCATCAATCTGCACCGTGTCTCCACCATGCGCGCCAGCAACGCCATCTCGCAGAAGGAGCTGGACAATGCCCGCGCTTCCGACCGCGAGGCCGCGGCGCGCCTGCGTTCCGCCCAGGACCAGCTCGACATGCTCCTGTCCGGCTACCGCGAAGAGGATGTCCTTGCCCAGCGCGCGGCCGTGGCCGCCGCCGAGGCCGAACTGCGCCATGCGGAGATACAGCTGGCGGACGGTGTGCTCCATGCGCCGCAAAGGGGCATTGTCCTCACGCGGGCGCGCGAGGCCGGGGCCATCGTCCAGCCGGGGCAGACCGTCTATACCCTCACGCTCACCCATCCGGTATGGCTGCGCGCCTATGTGGACGAGCCGGAGCTTGGCAGGATCAAGCCGGGCATGCCCGTGCGCGTGGCGGTGGATGCCGCGCCGGGGAGGACCTTTCCCGGCACGGTGGGCTTCATCTCGCCCACGGCGGAGTTCACGCCCAAGACCGTTGAGACGCGCGAGGTGCGCACCGCCCTGGTCTACCGCCTGCGGATCCGGGCCGAAGACCCGGAAAACGTCATGCGCCAGGGCATGCCCGTGACCATTTTTGTGGAACCCGCCGCGCCATGAGTTCCGCGCCCCCGGCAGCGTCCGTTGGGGGCGGTCCCGCCGTCTCCCCGGCTTCCGGCATTGCGGACGCCCCGGCCATTGTCCTTGACGGCGTGCGCATGGCCTTCGGCTCGGGGGCGCGCCGGACGGAAGCGCTCCGCGGGGTCACGGCGCGCATCCCCGCCGGGCGCATCACCGGGCTTGTGGGGCCCGACGCCTCGGGCAAGACCACGCTCATGCGCCTGCTGGCCGGGCTCATGGCGCCCACGGGCGGCACGCTCCGCATTTTCGGCCTCTCCCCCGACGAGCTCTTGCGGCGCGCCCCCAACAGCATCGGCTACATGCCGCAGCGCTTCGGCCTGTATGAGGACCTCAGCGTCATGGCGAACCTGCGGCTCTACGCCAGCCTGCGCGGCGTGGCGGAAGGGGCGAGCGAGGCGCTTTTCCGCAGGCTGCTCGCCTTCACCTCGCTCGGACCGTTCACGGAGCGGCTGGCAGGGCGGCTCTCCGGTGGCATGAAGCAGAAGCTGGGCATCGCCTGCGCGCTGCTGGGCGCGCCGCGTCTGCTTTTGCTCGACGAGCCCGGCGTGGGCGTCGATCCCCAGTCGCGCCGGGAATTGTGGCGCATGGTGCAGGAACTCAGCACCGGCGGCATGACCGTGCTCTGGTCGACATCTTATCTGGACGAGGCCGAACGCTGCCCCGGCGTCATCATGCTCGATGCCGGAACAACGCTTTTTTCCGGGCCGCCGGAGGAACTCACCCGCCGCGCGGAGGGCCGCGTCTTTCTCCTTCACGATCAGGCCGGTGGCGGAAACGGCGGCAACGCGCACCGGGAGGCGCTGGCGTACTGGAGCATGCGGCCGGGCGTCATCGACGCTCTCATCCAGGGCAGTTCCCTGCGGGTGGTGCTGGCGGCGGACGCGCCGGACACGGTGCGCAAGGAAGTCATGGCGCGGGGGGGCAGGCCCGTGCCGCCGCGCCTGGAGGACGCCTACCTCGGCGCGGTGGGCGGCATCGACAAGCGCCCTTCGCCCTATGGGCGCCTGCCGCAGGCGGGGGGCGTCGGGGCGTCCGCCGCTTCCGGCGCGGACGCGCGCATCGTCGCCAACCGGCTGACCAAAAAATTCGGGGACTTTGTGGCCGCCCGGGACATCAGTTTCGAGGTGCGCGCCGGGGAGATTTTCGGCCTGCTGGGGCCCAATGGCGCGGGCAAGTCCACCACCTTTCGCATGCTCTGCGGCCTGTCGCGGCCCAGTTCGGGAGACTGCGCCGTGGACGGTGTGGACCTGCTCCGTTCCGGCAGCGCCGCGCGCATGCGCCTGGGCTACATGGCGCAGAAATTTTCCCTCTATCCCGACATCACCGTCTGGCAGAACATCACCATCTTCGCGGACCTGTACGGCCTGGACGCCTCAAGGCGCGACGCGCTGTTGCCCGTGCTGGCCGACGCCCTGGACCTCACAGGCTGGCTCAGGGCCCGCACGGCCACGCTGCCCCTGGGGCTCAAGCAGCGTCTGGCCCTGCTCTGCGCCACGCTCCACGAGCCGCCCGCGCTGTTTCTGGACGAGCCCACCTCCGGCGTGGATGTGCGCACCCGGCGCGATTTCTGGAAGCACATCTCGGCGCTCACGGCGGCGGGCGCGGCGGTGCTCGTGACCACGCACTTCATGGAAGAGGCGGAATACTGCGACCGCATCGCCCTCATCTACCGGGGCTCCATGATCAGCGTGGGCACGCCGGACGAACTCAAGTCCTCGGTCACGGACAGGCCCGACCCCACGCTGGAGGACGCGTTCATCGCCCATATCGAGCGCTATGACCGGGAGCATCCGCTCTGACACGCGGGCGGCGTGTGGCGGGTGTGCGGTTCAGCGCCGGAGGACACGCCCGCGCGGAAAGGGTTTTGCTCGACTTCCGGCCCCGTGTCCGCTATCCTGCGCCCGTTGTGGCCGCCTGCCGCCCGGCATCGCGTCCGGGAACGGCGGTGGGGGAACCGCAGAATCATCTCCAGAGGATCAGAGACGACGCCATGTTTTCGCTGTTCACCTATATGGCGCTCATTGTGGGCGTCAACTGGGTCTTTGCCATCACGCCGATGCTGGAGCTGCCCAGCGGGGAGTTCTGGTCCCCGGCGTCGCTCATCGTGGGCTTTGTCTTTGTGGTGCGGGATTTTGCCCAGCGCCGCGTGGGGCATCACATTCTCTGGGCCATGCTCGTGGGCTGCGCCGTGAGCTGGTGGATGGCGTCGCCCCAGCTGGCCGTGGCGAGCGCCGCGGCCTTTGCCGTGGGCGAACTGGGCGACTGGGCGCTTTTCACCTTCACCCGCAAGCCGTTCTCGCAGCGCATCCTCATCTCCAGTCTGCTGGGCGCGCCGCTGGACAGCCTGGTGTTCCTGCTCATCATCGGCATTGCTTCGTCCGAGGGCATTGTGGCCATGAGCCTGTCCAAGCTGGCGGGCGCCTTTGTGGTCTTTTTTCTGGTGCGCCGCCGCGAGGCGCTTCTGGCCGGCGTCTCCGCCTGAGCGCGTCAGAAGCCTTCCAGACCTGCCTGCGCCGCCTCGTCGGGATAAAGGGCGGCGATGCGGGCGGCGTAGGCCGCGAAGCGGTTTTCCAGAATGGCCTCGCGCGCGCCGCGCGCCAGACGTAGGAAATACGTCAGGTTGTGCAGGGAATTGAGCCGGAAGGAGAGCAGTTCCCTGCTCACGAAGAGATGCCGCAGATAGGCGCGCGAGAAGGTGCGGCAGGCATAGCAGTCGCAGGCCGGATCGAGCGGGCCGTCATCCTCGGCGTATTCCCGGCGCTTGATGTTGATCTTGCCCAGCGACGTATAAAGCGTGCCGTTGCGCGCGTTGCGCGTGGGCAGCACGCAATCGAACATGTCCACCCCGGCCAGGATGCCGAGAACGATATCCAGCGGCGTGCCCACGCCCATGAGGTAGCGCGCCTTGCCTTCCGGCAGGAGCGGCGCCGTGAGGCGGAGCAGATCGTGCAGCTCGGCCTTGCTTTCCCCCACCGAAAGGCCGCCGATGGCATAGCCGTCAAAGTCCAGCGCGCGGAGTTCCTCGGCGGAGCGGCGGCGCAGGTCCTCGAAAAATCCGCCCTGAACGATGCCGAAGAGCAGGTTCGGCCCAGACCCTGCCGGCCACGCGGCGCGCGCCCTGGCCGCCCAGCGCGTGGTCAGGCCGACGGAGCGTTCCGTATAGGCGTAGTCCGCGCCGTAGGGCACGCATTCGTCCAGCACCATCATGATGTCGGAGTGGAGATTGCGCTGGACGCGCACCACGGATTCCGGCGTGAACATATGCCGCGAGCCGTCGATGTGCGAGCGGAACTCCACGCCCTCCTCGCGGATCTTGCGCAGGCCGCTCAGGCTAAAGACCTGAAAGCCGCCGCTGTCCGTCAGGATGGCGCCCGGCCAGGAGGCGAAGCGGTGCAGGCCGCCGCGCCGGGCCACGAGCTCATCGCCGGGCCGCAGGTAGAGATGGTAGGTATTGCCGAGGATGATGGGCGCACCGATGGCCGCGAGGTCGTCGGGCGCCACGGCCTTGACCGAGCCCACCGTGCCCACGGGCATGAAGATGGGCGTGGGGATGACGCCGTGCGCCGTGCGGAGGAGCCCCGCGCGCGCGGCGCCGTCCGTGTGTTCCAGGGTAAAGACGGATGCGGACATGGGCGCAGCCTAGCCGCAAGCGCGTCCGGGCGCAAGCGTGGGCTTGAGGGAACGCCTGCGAATCACAGGCGTTCCGCCGCATGATTTTCTCCGGGTCGCGCAGGGCGGGGGCAGACCGTCAATACGCGCCGTCGGGGTAAATGGCGGGATTGCCGGTGGTGGTCTCGATCAGGGCGTTCCCCAGCCCCTCAAGCCATTTTTCCACGGTTTTTTCCGCGCCGCCCGCGCTTGTGCCGCGCACGGCCAGCCCCTTGAGCACCCTGGCATGCGGCACGAGTTTTTTGAGGTCGCTCTCGCTGTGCCCCATGCCGCCGCCCCCGTGCGTGCAGAAGGGCGCGATGGTCTTGCCGTCAAGGCCGTTCTGCTCCACAAAGGTCCAGACCGGCATGGGCATGCTGCCCCACCAGTTGGGATAGCCGAGAAAGATGACGCTGTACTGGCCGGGGTCGGCGATCCTTGTGCTCACCGCCGGGCGCGCGTTGTCCGCCTGTTCCCGCTTGGCCTGATCCACGGTGGCCTGATAGTCGGCGGGGTAGGGCGTGGCGGGCGTGATTTCGAGGATGTCGCCGCCCACGCGCTTGTGGATCAGCTCGGCGAGCCTTGCCGTATTGCCGGAGCGGGAAAAATAGACCACCAGCGGCTTGCCGCCGGGGGCCGCGCCCGTGGCGCCGGGCGCCGCCGGAGTTTTTGCCGCCGCTCCCCAGGCGGGCGCGCAGCCCATGAGCGGCAAAAGGCCGAGCGCAAGGGCGCCGGTGGTGGCCTGTTTCAGAAAAAAGCGCCGGGTCGGGCGAAATGTGTTTTTCATGGCAAGCTCCCTTGCGCGGCCCTGCCGCGCGGGCTGGCGGTTTTGTTTTCACCGGGGAAGGAGGCGGCGAAAACGCGGGAGCGGGCGTGGGCCTTTCGCGCTCCGTGGCGGTAAGGATAGCGTTGACCGGGCGGGGCCGTCCAGTGAGGGAAGCGGCAATTTCTTGCCCGAAACTCGCGCCCGGCGGAAGCCCGGCGGCGCACGATCGCCCCATGCCGCCGGCCCGGCGCCGTCAGCGGCGTTTCAGGAGCGGCGGCAGCCTCCCGGCGAGATAGTCGCCCAGGCGGCGCACCAGGCGGCTCTCCGCGCCCACAAGCACATTGTAGTCGCTGCCCTGGACCATCTCCTCGGCGGAGAAGATGCCGTTGGCGAGCGGCGCGTCATCCCTGTCCAGCAGGGTCCAGCGGCTTTCCAGCACGGCCTTTTCGTTGAAGTTGCCGTCAAGGCGCTGCACGTCGAGCGCCAGCACATAGTCGCCGCCGCTGGCGGCGCCGGTGGGCAGCACCGTCACGCCCTGTTCGAGCAGGGGGGCGGTGAGCGTTTCCTCCACCACGCGGCGCACGCCGTTGCTCACCGGTTCGGCCCAGAGGTGGAACTCGGCGAGGATGAGCCGGGTCTCGCCCTGGACGCGGCTGACGATATTGTTGCGGTTGAGGTAGTTGGGCACCTCCACCATGGACACCCGGAGGCTTGTGGGCGGCAGGGCGTCGGCCTGGACGGGCGCCGCGCCGCTTTCCAGCAGATAATAGCTGGTGGGCGTGCTGCGGCCGCAGCCGGAAACCATGGCCAGAGAGAGGCCAAGAACGGCGACAAGGCAGAGTTTGCGGGGCATCAGCGTTTTCCTTGCCTGCCCTTGAGCAGGGCTTCGGGGTTGCGTTCGAGCATGTCCGCCAGATTGCGCAGGGCGCGGACGGCGGCGATGGATTCCTTGAGCAGGCGGCGCACGTCGTTCATGGTCGGGGAATCCCGCCCCAGCGTGCCCTCGGCGGAATCGGCCACGCGGCGCAGGCGTTCGGAAGCCTGGGACATGTTGTCCATGGCCGTGTGGAAGGCCGCCAGCGCGCCGGGGAGTTCCTTCTGCATGGCGCGGCTCGCGCCGTCCACCTGTTGCAGCGTGTTTTCCAGGGCGTGCCGCAGGGGGCTGTCGGAGAGGAGGCGCTGCGTTTCCGTGAAGGTGGCGGCAAATGCCTCGACGCCGGCCTTGAGCTTGCCGTTGTCCACGGCCGCGGAGACGTTTTCGAGGATGCTGGCGAGCGAAGCCGTCAGCTGTTCGATGGGCAGCCGCGCCAGGGTGCGCTGGAGCGTGTCGATGGGCGACGGCACGGTGGGTATCTCCAGGTCCGGGGTGGACGAGCGGAAGTTCATGGGCGTGTCCGGAAAGAAGTCAAGCTCCACGCGGTACTGGCCCGTGATGAGGCTCTGGAGCTGAAGGCGCGCGCGCAGGCCGCGCTCCACCATCCGGCGGATGATCTCCTGCTGGGCGGCTTCGGAAAGGCTGCGGCCGCTGCTGCGGATGAAGCTGCGCTCGTCGATGCGGATGGTGACCGGAATGGTCACATTGGAGTCGCGGGCGTTGGCCACAAGGCTGATCTGGGTGACGCTGCCCATGGGCACGCCCCGGAAAACCACGGGCGCGCCCATGGAAAGGCCGCTCACGGAGCCGTCGAAATAGAGCACATATTCCACATCGTTGCTGAAAAGGCGGCCACCGCCGAGCAGGATGATGCCCAGGGTGAAGAGGACGATGCCCCCCACCACAAAGGCGCCCACTGTGGTCTTGTAGAGTTGCGGAGTCATGCGTTTTCGTCCTTGGCCCGTGTTTCGGCGGTTTCCGCGGGGGCGCTCCCGCCTGCCGGCGCACCGGGGCGGGAGCTCTGGGGGGCCGTCCCGGGAACAGCCGGGATGGCGGTGTCGGGGGCGGTCCGGCAGGCCGGTGCCTGAAGCGGATTCTTGCCGCCGCGCGTGAGGAAGAGCAGGGCGTCTTTCTGGGTATGCGGATCGTGCGCGAGGACGCGCGGATCGCCTTTGGCCGTGACCGTGCGCGTCTTGACGTCAAGGAAGATGCCGTTGGTGGCGATGCTGAAGATGCTCGCCAGCTCGTGCGAAACGATGACGAAGGTGGCGCCCAGGGTGTCGCGCAGTTCCTGAATGAGTTCATCCAGCAGGCAGGAGCTCACGGGGTCGAGACCGGCGGAGGGCTCGTCGAGAAACAGTATCTGCGGGTCCAGCGCCAGCGCCCGGGCAAGGCCCGCGCGTTTGCTCATGCCGCCGCTGATCTCGGAGGGGTAATAGTCCTCAAAGCCCGCCAGACCCACCAGAGCCAGCTTGAGCGCGGCCAGTTCGCGAATCTCGCCGTCGTCAAGGTCCGTATACTGCTGGAGGGGCAGGCCCACGTTTTCCGCCAGCGTCATGGAACTCCAGAGCGCCCCGCTCTGGAAGAGCACGCCCGCGCGCCGCATGGCGCCGCGGCGCGTGGCCTCCGTGCCGCCCCAGAAATCCACATCGCCGAAAAACACGCTTCCGGCCTGCGGCGGCTTGAGGCCCATGAGCACATGGAGCAGCGTGCTCTTGCCGCAGCCCGAGCCGCCCATGATGAAGAAAATATCGCCCCTGCGCACATCAAAGGTCACATGGCGCATGAGCACATACGAGCCATAGCCCACCTGAAGGTCCCGTATCCTGAGGGCCGTTTCGGGCGGCGCGGCGCCCGCGGCGGCGGAAGGAGGAATGGCGGTAAGGGAAGCTGTCATGCGTTTGCCTCAGACGCCGAGCACGTTGCAGATGACCGTGATGATGGCCGTCATGACGATGATGCCCACGATGGAGGAGACCACGGCGCGTGTGGTGGTCTGGCCCACGGCCATGGCGCTCCTGCCGCAGCGCATGCCCTGGTAGCAGCCCGCGATGGCGATGACCACGCCGAACAGCGTGCCGTAGACGAGCCCGATGAGTATCTGGCGGAACGGCACCATCTGCACTGTGGCGTGGAGGTATTCCAGAGGATTGAGACCGAGCATGAGCGTGCCCACGAGATAGCCGCCGATGATGCCCATGAGGTCGGCATAGATGGTGAGCAGCGGCACCATGAGCGTCAGGGCGAGCACGCGGGGCAGGACGAGGAAATCCACCGGGGAGATGCCCAGGGTCTCCAGGGCGTCCACCTCCTCGTTGACCTGCATGGTGCCGATGAGGGCCGCGTAGGCCGCGCCGATGCGGCCAGACATGACCACCCCCACCATGACCGCGCCCATGACCCGGAGCATGCCGATGCCCACCAGACCGGCCACATAGATCTGCGCGCCGAACTGGGTGAGCTGGACAGCGCCCACAAAGGCGAGGATGAGGCCGAAGAGCATGCTGGTGAGGGAAATGATGGGCAGGGACTGCACGCCGCATTCGTGCATGGCCGCGATGAAATCCCCGGAGCGCATGCGCGAGCGGCCGATGATGAGGTTCCAGACGGCAAGGGACACATCGCCCAGAAAGGAGAGAAAGTCCGCCATGCGCGGGGGCAGGGCAAGAGCCGCCGCGCCAAGGCGCTCCAGAGCGGTGGCGCGCGTCGTCGCGCGCGAGGCGCCCGCGCGCGCGGGCACGGCAAAGGCCATGTCCACCAGACGCTTCAGCCCTTCGGGCAGGGCGAGTTCCACCGGGATTTCGCGCAGGCGCGCGCGTTTGACGAGCTGGACGAGAAAGACAAGCAGGCTGCTGTCCCAGGAATCAAGGCCGGCGGCCTCCAGCCGCAGGCCGCACAGGCTTTGATCGGCGAGCCCGGCGAGCGCCGTGTCCGCCGTTTCCGGCCAGGGGAGCTCCAGATTCCAGCAGCCGCCCACGCTGACGCGCCAGACGCCGCCGACGGCGGCTGCCGTCACTTGCGGGCTCGATTCCATGCCGTTATCATAACCCACGCGGCCCGGAGAACGCAAGCGGACCGCGCGTGGACCCGTTCTGCCAACCTGTCCCCGCCGCGTCCGTGCGCCGGAGCGGGGGCGCGCAACGCCGGAAGTGCAGTCATGTCGCTCAAGCAACGTCTCGGCCTCGATGCGGACCCCGTTTTTCTCATGGACGGGACGGCCTTCATTTACAGGGGTTTTTTCGCCAACCGGCACATGCAGCGTTCCGATGGCTTTCCCACCAACGCCCTGGTGGTGGTCACGCGCGTCCTGCTCCGCATCCTGAGGGAAGAACGGCCGAAGCATTTCCTGTTTCTCAAGGACGGCAGGGGCAAGAATTTCCGCCACGAGATTTATGCCGACTACAAGGCCAACCGCGAGGCCATGCCCGAGGAGCTTGCCCGGCAGATCCCGCCCATCGAGCGCATGGTGCGCGCCCTGGGCCTCCCCTTTGAGGAATCCGAGGGCTGCGAGGCGGACGACTGCATCGCCTCGCTGGCCGCGCGTTTCTCGCCCGCGCTTCCCGTGGTCATCATCAGCGGCGACAAGGACCTCAAGCAGTGTCTCGGCCCCAATGTCTTTATGTGGGACCCTGGTTCGCGCGAGGAACGCCTTGTCACCATGGCGGATTTTGAGGCCGAAAGCGGCGTCGCTCCGTCACGGTGGCCCGATGTGCAGGCCCTGGTGGGCGACGCCAGCGACAATATCCCCGGCGTGCCCGGCATCGGCCCCAAGACCGCGCGGCAGATTTTCGCCATCTGTCCCACGCTGGAGGACATCCGCGACCATTTTGCCCTGCTGCCGCCAAAGCTTCAGGACAAGCTGCGCCCGCATCTCGCGGACATGTTCACCTGGCGCGAGCTCACCAGGCTTTCCCTTGCCGTCTGCGCCGATCTTGACCTTGCGGCGCTGGACGTGGGGCCCATCGATCTCGCCGAATGCCGTTCGCTGGCGCAGGAATACGAACTCTTCGCGCTCCGGCGCGAGATCGCGGCCCTGGTGCAGGCCGGGGCGCCCCATGTGGGCGGCGCCGGCCCGGTGGCTCCGGAGGCGCTGTCGCTCCTGTCCGCAGCGCCGCTGGGGGCGCCGCCTGCGGCGGACGCCGTCCCGGAGATTGGGAACGCGCCCGCCGGAGGCGACCGGGGCTCCGCGTCCCGCGAGCCGCTCCTGAGCGAAGCTCCCGCCGCCGCGGAGGTGGCCTCGGTGGCGCTTCTTCCCGAATGCCGCGGACGGACGGTGGCGCTCGTCTGGCCGGAGGGGCCGTCCCTTCCGCCGCGCGTGGCCGTTGCGGAAGCGGACGGCGCCGCGCGGGAACCCGCCGCCGCGCTGGAGCGGGTGGAGGAATATGCCTGGACGGGTGACATGAAGGCCCTCTGCGCCTGGCTTGGAAACGCCGGAGAGGTGGCCGTGGCCGACCTCAAGAGCCTGCTGCTGGCGGCGCCGTTCTGGAAGGAGCTGCCCGACGGCGGGGCGCGCCTGCTGGACCTTGGCCTCGCCGCCTACCTGCTGGGCCCTGAAGCCGGGGACTATGGCTGGCCCCGGCTTTCCGCCCGCTGGGGCGACGCCCTCGGCCTGGAGGGCAGGGGGCCGGCCATCGTGGCGCTCGGCATGGCGCGGGCGCTTGCCGCGCAACTGGCGGCCAATGGTCTCGCCGACCTCTACGCCAACATGGAATTGCCGCTGGTGCCCGTGCTCGCCGCCATGGAGGAGCGCGGCATCGCCATTGACCCGACGGCATTCCAGAGTTTTCTGGATGATGTCCAGCGCGAGCTGGACGAACTTACCCGGCAGGTGTACGCGGAGGCGGGCGAGACCTTCAATATCCGTTCGGCGCAGCAACTGGGCGAAGTGCTCTACGGGCGGCTCCATCTCGCCGCGCCCAGAAAGACCCGCGGCGGCCAGCCCTCCACCAGTCAGGAGACGCTGGAACGGCTGGCGCCCGGCGCGCCCGTGGTGCAGAGCATCCTCCAGTTCCGCAAGCTGGAGAAGATGCGCTCCACCTATCTCGATCCCCTGCCGCGCCTCATGGACGGGCAAAACCGCATCCACACCACCTTCAACCAGGAAGCCACGGCCACGGGCAGGCTCTCGTCCAGCAATCCCAATCTCCAGAACATCCCCGTGCGCGGGCCGCTCGGCAAGCGCATGCGCGCCTGTTTCGTGGCCGCGCCGGGCAATGTCCTGGTTTCGGCGGATTATTCGCAGATCGAGCTGCGCATCCTTGCCCATATGTCCCAGGACCCCACCCTGCTTGACGCCTTCCGGCAGGGTGAGGACATCCACGCGCGCACGGCGGCGCTCATTTTCGACATGCCGCAGGACAAGGTGCTCCCCGATCAGCGGCGCATGGCCAAGACCATCAATTTCGGCCTCATTTACGGCATGGGCGCCAACAAGCTGGGGCAGGAGCTCAAGATTCCGACCACTGAGGCCAGGGCGTTCATCGACAGGTATTTCGCCCGGCTTTCCGGCCTCAAGGCATTTTATGAACGTGTCGTGGACAGCGCGCGGGAACAGGGCTATGTGGTCACGCTGGCCGGACGCCGCCGCTGGCTGCCCGACATCCTCTCCGCCAACGGGCAGATGGCGGCCCAGGCCCGGCGTCAGGCCGTGAATACGGTCATCCAGGGCTCCGCGGCGGACGTCATCAAGCTCGCCATGCTCGCCGTGGCCCGGGACGCGGCCCTGCGCCGTCTGGAGGCCCGGCTCGTCCTTCAGGTCCATGACGAACTGTTGCTTGAACTGCCGGAAGGCGGCGCCAGCGAGGCCGGGGCCAGGGCCGCGGCCCTCATGGAAGGTGTGCGGCCCGGCGGTGTGGAGCTTTCGGTGCCGCTGCTAGTGGAGTGGGGCGCCGCCCACGACTGGGGCAGCGCGCATTAGCGCATAGTTCTGCTTTGCTCTGCAGTTGACAGATATTCCTCACTCCGTCTGGAGCGGAGCGACAGACGGGTGCTGGTGCCGGAAGAATCCTAAAAAACAAGATTTTTCGGCGCTGGCAAGGAAGAGAAAAATTTTCGCAGGGAGTGTACTTAAGTACTCGACCAAGAAAATTTTTTTCTGACGCGGCCAGCGTCGAAAGGGCTGTTTTTGACGGATAATTTCGGCAGTATCCACAACAGCACAGGCGCGACATCAACCAAATAGTATCACAAAGCCTGGCGCATTTTGCTGAGGAAAATATCTGTACGACAGAAGGTTTCGCTGCTGCCATTTCCCCGCAGAGCGGGACACGCGGCGGAAAAGCGTGGCTTTCCATCGCAGTATGACGCTTCGTCCGCGCGGGCGGCGCATCAGGCCGTGAGCTGCTCGTTCTTGCCGAACTTTTCGTAAAAGGCCTTTTCCGCCTCCGAGTCACCGATGAGGTACATTTCCTCCCCCTCGGCAAAGACATGGCTGGGATCGGGGTTGGCGTGGAGGATGCCGTCCGCGCCGCGCAGGGCCACCACGCTGCACCGGCTTTCGCTGCGGATGCCGCTGCCCATGAGCGGTTTGCCCATCAGGCTCTTGCCCACGATGGCGCGGAAGATGTTCAGCCCTTCGCTGATCATGAGCACCTTGCCCGGCGCGAGCAGGTTGATGATGCTGCTCGTCACCATTGACGCCAGCGAAAGCACAAGGTCGGCGCCCGCCGCGTGCAGGATGCCCACGTTGCGGTCCAGGGTGGCGCGGCTGATGATCTGGATGTCCTCGCGCAGGCGGCGGCAATAGAGGGTGAGGTAGATATTGGTGTCGTCGTCATGGGTGGTGATGATGACCGAGGGCGCGGTGCGGATGCCGGCGCGCTCCAGCACCTCCAGGTCCGCGGCGTCGCCGATGATCAGATGTTCCTTGAGGAAGCCGCCCTTGGGGGTCTTGTCCACCACGTTGTAGGGGCGGCCGCTGCGTTCAAGCTGGCGCGCCGCGTCGCGGCCCACGCGGCCGCAGCCGAGGATGACCACGGGCGCGTCGCCCTGTTCCCGGGTTTCCTCCGGCATGTCCTCGCTGAGAAAGGCGTTGGCCGCCTGTATCTGCTGCATGTCGCCCACGATGACCATGACCATGGTGGCGGTGAATACCGTGTCCGGATTGGGCAGCACAAAGCGTCCGCGCTCCCACAGGCCCACCACGTTGGCGCCCGATGCCTTGCGCAGGCCGCTCTGCCGCAGGGACTTGCCCACAAGCCGCGTGCGCATGACGGGCCCTTCGGCGGCCACCAGTTCCTTGTAACGGCTGGCGATGCTGAACCGGGCATTGGCGTTGAGGACGCGCCGGGCCAGCGCCTCGCCCAGCAGGCGGTGGAACTGGAACACGCGCGAACTGCCCGCGAGGCGAAGGATGTCGATGGCGTCCTCGCTCTGGGCCGAGGCCACGATGGGGACGTCCTTCGCCACATCGCGCGCGGTAAAGACGATATTGGTGTTGCGCACGTCGCTGTCCAGCGCCACGAGCATGGCCGCCTCGGTCAGGCGCAGGTTGCTGTAGACCACGCTGGAATCGTGTTCGCCCACCACGGCCTCGTAGCCCTGGTCGAGCAGGTCGAGGGTGGTCTGGCTGTCGTGGCAGAGGAGGACGCAGCGCGCGCCGTAGCCGCGCAGGTCGTCCACGAGGTTGAGGGCGATGGGGCTTGTGCTGACCACGATGACGTGCCCCTTCACGTCCTGCCCCACCGCGCGGGGCGTGTGCCCCTTTTCCTGCGCCTTGAGCCAGGGGGCGTAGAAAAACTGGATGAACGCGAAGGGGAGCATGATGAGCAGGAGCAATACCCCGGACAGCAGGACCACGATGGAAAAGGCCATGCCTAGGTCGGACGTGAAGGTGATGTCCCCGAAGCCCAGCGTGGACATGACCGTGAGCGTCCAGTAAAAGCCGGTGATCCAGGAATAGTCGTGCCCTTCGTAGCGCATGATGACGTGGAAGAGCAGGGAATAGAGGATGATGAGCCCCAGGAGCATGAGCAGGAAGCGCCGGAGAAAGACGAGATTGCGGCGCACGCTGTGCTGCTGGAGAAAGAAGCTGATTTGCGAGGGGATGAATTTCATGCGCGGGCGTGGTTCTGCGGCGCCGGGTCGTCCTGCGGCGCGCCGGGTTGGGGTGTGGCCCCAGTGTGCCAAAGGCGGGGCGAAAGGTCGAGCGGAAATCCCGGCGCGGGCGGGGCGCCCGTTCCGGACGGAGGCAGCCGCGCCTTGAAAACCGGGGGCTTTCCGTGTAGCGTGCAGACGGGGCGCGCCCTTCCGGGCGCGCTTCCGCGGTCGCGCGCCCCGCGCGGCGGCAAACCCTGAGGAGCTTATGAGCAACGAACCTGACAAGATCATCTATTCCATGATCCGCGTGTCCAAACGGCACGGCCAGAAGGAAGTGCTCAAGGACATTTCCCTTTCCTATTTTTATGGCGCCAAGATCGGCGTCCTCGGCCTCAACGGCGCGGGCAAGTCGAGCCTGCTCAAAATCCTTGCCGGCGTGGACGAGGCGTTTGAGGGCAAGACCGTGCTCGCGCCGGGGCTGACCATCGGCTATCTGGAACAGGAGCCCCTTGCCGGAGAGACGCGCACCGTGCGCGAAGTGGTGGAGGAAGGCGTGGCGGAACTTGCCGCCATCGCCCGCGAATTTGAGGAGATCAATGCCAGATTCGCCGAACCCATGGAGCCGGACGAAATGGATGCCCTGCTGGCCCGGCAGGCCGAGGTGCAGGAACGCATGGACGCCAACGGCGTCTGGGACCTGGAGTCCCGCCTGGAAATGGCCATGGATGCCCTGCGCTGCCCGCCCGGCGACATGCCGGTGAACAGGGTCTCCGGCGGCGAGCGTCGCCGTGTGGCCCTCTGCCGCCTGCTGCTCCAGAATCCGGACATCCTGCTTCTTGACGAGCCCACCAACCATCTCGACGCGGAATCCGTGGCGTGGCTCGAACGCTATCTTTCCACCTTCCCCGGCACGGTCATCGCCGTCACCCATGACCGCTATTTCCTCGACAACGTGGCGGGCTGGATCCTTGAGCTCGACCGGGGCCGGGGCATCCCCTGGAAGGGCAACTATTCCTCCTGGCTGGAGCAGAAGCAGAAGCGTCTCGCCGGGGAGGAAAAGGCCGAGGCCGAGCGCCGCAAGACCCTCGCGCGGGAACTGGAATGGATCCACATGTCACCCAAGGGGCGGCACGCCAAGGGCAAGGCCAGGCTCAACGCCTACGAGGCCATGCTCTCGCACGAGAGCGAAAAGCGCGCTCCGGACCTTGAAATCTACATCCCGCCGGGGCCGCGCCTCGGCAAGAGCGTCATCGAGCTCGACGGGGTGAGCAAGGCCATGGGCGACCGCCTGCTCATGGAGGACGTGTCGGCCATCATCCCGCCGGGGGCCATTGTGGGCATCATCGGGCCCAACGGCGCGGGCAAGACCACGCTCTTCAAAATGCTCACCGGCCAGGAGAAGCCGGACAGCGGCCGCCTCGCCGTGGGCGAGACGGTGGTTTTCGCCCATGTGGACCAGGGGCGCGAATCGCTGGACCCGGACAAGACCGTCTACGAGCTCGTGAGCGACGGGCACGAGACCATCCGCCTCGGCGCGCGCGAGGTCAATGCCCGCGCCTACTGCACGCGCTTCAACTTCCACGGGGCGGACCAGCAGAAAAAGGCGGGCGTGCTTTCCGGCGGCGAGCGCAACCGCCTGCACCTCGCGCGGATGCTCAAGTCCGGCGCCAATGTACTCCTGCTGGACGAACCCACCAACGACATCGACGTCAATACCATGCGCGCCCTGGAGGACGCGCTGGACAACTTCGCGGGCTGCGTGCTCGTCATCAGCCACGACCGCTGGTTTCTTGACCGCGTGGCCACGCACATCATGGCCTTTGAGGACGATGCCCATGTGGCCTTCTTCGAGGGCAATTTCCGGGAGTATGAGGAAGACCGCAAAAAGCGCCTCGGCAAGGAGGCCGAGACGCCGCACCGCCTCAAATTCCGCAAACTCACCCGCTGAACCGGGGCCGCCGCGCGCGGCCGCCGATGGAGGTTGTTATGGAACAGACCCGTAACGCGGTCGGAACCGCGACAATGGATACCGGCGATCCGGGCCCGGCGCGGCCCCGGCCTTTCCGGCGCGGACGCCTGCGCTGGCTTGGTCTTGCCCTGCTCGGACAGTTGCTCTGCCTCTCCCAGGCGGGGCAGGCCCTGGCCGCCGATGCGGGCGCCGCGCCTGGACGCGGCGCGGACGTGAAGGCCGCGCTGGCCAGCCCGGCAACGGCCCTGCTTTCGCCGTCGGGCGGACGGCTGGAGGTGGAGGAGCGCCTCGCCCCCGTGGCGGCCGGCCCGGATGCCGGGCGGACACTGCGCTTCGCCATCCCGGCGGATGCCGCCAATCTGCAACTGAGCGTGCCCGGACAGACCGTGGTGCGCTGGAGCTCCTCGCCCGTGGCCCTTGCGGAGTCCGGCGCCCTGGCCCGTGCGCGGGAGGCGCTTCTCGCCGAGCGCGGCCAGCTTGCCGCGCGTCTTGTGACCGTCAAGACGGCCATCGCCCTCTGGCAGGCCCAGCCGGAAAATGCGGGGCCCCAGGATATGGTCCAGCGGACAAAACTGCTTGAAGAGGCCATGCCCGATCTGGTGCTCCGGCAGGAAGCGCTGGAGAAGCGCATCAATCTCCTCCAGCAGCGTATCGAGCGCCTGCCCGCGGGCGTGGAGCTGGGGCAGCTCGTGAGCGTCACCCTGCAAAAGCCCGTGCCCGGCGGGGAAAAGGTGGCCGTGCGGTATTCGTACACCTGGCCCCTCTGCGGCTGGGAGGCCGTCTATGATTTCAACGCCCGGCCAGAGGAAGGCAGCGGCGGCAGTATCGATGTGCGGCTGATGGCCGATGTCTGGCAGTATTCCGGCATCGACTGGCGCGGCACCAGGGTCACGCTCGCCACGCGCGGCGGCGGCCCGCGCGAGCCCGCGCCGCTTCCGGAATGGGTGGTGGATTCGCAGCCCAGGCCGCAGCCGCGTGCCGTGCCCATGATGCTCAATGCGCGCGGCGCCAAGCTGTCCGCCGAGGGCGCGGCGGATGCCGTTCCCGCCGCCGCGGGCGTCACGGCGGACACCGCGTCCGTCTATGCCAGCTGGACCCTGGCCGAGGCGGGCCTGCCCGAAGGCCGTTCGCGCCTCCAGATCGCGGCGGATGCCTGGAAGGCCCCGCTGCAATGGCTGGCGCGGCCCAGCCGGGGCGACAGCCGCGTCTGGCTGCTTGCCAAATACACGCTGCCCGGCACCTCGGCATGGCCCGAAGGCGCCGCCGAATACAGCGTGGACGGCCAGAGCGTGGGCAGCGGCGTGTTCCGCCCGCGCGGCGGCGAGGCCACCCTCTATTTCGGGGCGGACCCGCGCGTCAGCGTCCGCACGTTCGACGATGCGCGCAAGAAGGGCGAAAGCGGCATCATCAAGACCAGCAAGACCTGGACCTGGGCCTGGACCTACACGGTGAGCAACGGGCACGCCCGGCCCGTCACCGTCAGGCTGGAGCGTCCGGCGCCCGTCATCGTGGACGAGGGCGTCACCGTGACCTACAAGGATGAGCCGCCCGCGCAGAAGAACGAGCAGGAGCACATGCTTTTCTGGAACGTGGAGGTGCCCGGCAACGGCAAGGCCAGCGTGAAGCACAGCGTCACCATCTCCTCGCCGGAGAAGCTGCCGCTCTTCCCCGACGTGCCGTAGCCGCTTCCGGAACGAACCGGCGCGGCGCGCCCCGGTTCCGCCATGCGCGGGGCCGGGGCGTTTTGCGTCTCCGCTGTCATTGACGACCGTCCGACGGCAACGCTATGGTAAGGGCGCATGGTGACGAGGGAGGCACAGCCATGCGAAGGAGCGGCCCATGCCACACATGGCGCGGTTTTCCCGAAACCATCGCGTACTTTTCCCCTGTATGCCTCTGAAAGCAAGATGTCTGACGGTGGGCCTTCTGGTTCTCTTCGTCGTCTGCCTTTTTCTTTCCGATGTTGCGATCGCTGAAGATATTGATGTTTCCGGCACTCTGACACTGGATAGTGACAAGACAGTGGGCACCGTCACCGGAAGGGGCACACTCATTCTCAATTCTGCCATATTGAACGCCGGGATGGTCGATGCCTCCGGTCTGAATCTGGATATGGATGGCTCCACGCTCATCAGCCAGGATCGTGTGACCGTCAAGCACATGGAACTGAACAACTCATGGCTTGAGGCGAAAGGACGCATTTCCGGCACGGTCACGGCCCCGCGGCAGCTCTTTCTGGAGAACAGCACGATCCTCTCCACAGGCGGAGACATTTCTCTCGGTGAAGGCTACAGCGGCTTTCATATCCACAATGAAAGCACGATTCAGGCGCACGGAGAGGTCATGCTGTATGGCGGCCTGCGCGTCCTGCAGGGAGAAAGCCGGGTCATTGCCGATACCGGGAGTATTTTCGGGAATATTCTCGAAGCCCTCGGGGATGCCAGGCTGCATGTGCAGGCTCCCAACGGTGATGTCACCTCCAATTCCCTGATAGCGACCACGCTGGAAGCGCAAAGCCTGCATGGCATCAACGTGACGGTCAGGGAAGAGTTCGATGTGGGCACGGTGGACATTACGCGGGGGCAAGGCAGCCTTGTCCTCCCCGCAGCAAAAGGCAGTAATACGGTCCGCACAGCCCTGAATCTCGCCAACGCGCGCGCCGAGGTCAACGGGCTGACGGTCGAGGGCACGGCAACGATTTCCGGCGGCAGTTTCAGCGGCCAGGACGTGGTCTTGAAGCATGGGGCGACGTTCAGCGGCGGCGCGCGGGCGGGCATGGAAACCCTTGAACTGACCGAGACGCTGCTGGCCGTCAACAGCCGGGTCGCCGTGAACAACCTTAATGGAACCGGGAACATCGTTGTCGGCGCTAATGCCGCTGTCGGTCTGGGCACGGCGGACGTGGACTGGATCGAGCGCCAGTTTTCCACGGCGGACGGCAGTTCGCTCGCGCCGGTCACGGCCGCCCTTGCCGTTGCCCAATCCCGGGACATTTCCGGGGTCGGCATTTTGGTGGACGGCAACGCCACCACCGCCGCGCCCGCCCCATCAGCCGGAACTGCCCGGTTCGCCGCCGACTCCCTGCTGGTGGTGAGCGCCGCGGCCGCGGATCAGGGCGGCGCCGGCGCGCTGCGCGGCGGCACATTCACTGTGGATTCCGGCGCCAAGCTCTATATCCCCGATGCCGTGGATGGCGGTCGTTACCATGTCCTCGGCGTCAGTGACAGTGCAAACGACATCACCTATGGCGCCGATGCCTGGACAGGCGACAATCTGCTCGCCGGAACGCCCCTGCTCGCGCTGGAGCGCAGGCCCGGGAGTGAGCAGGGCTGGTTCTACGCGCATGCCGTTTCGGCCGCCAAGGCTTTTACCAGGCTGCATCCGTATCTGGTGGACATGCTGGATAAAGCCTATGCCGAGGGCCTCATCGGCTATTCCCAGCGGAATTCCGACATCCCCGGCATCCGTTTCCTCTCGCGGGCCATCAGCCGCGAATATATCGCCAATGACGGCAGGCTCGCGGCCGCCACCATTGAGAGCGCCGCGCGCATGGCGGCGCTTGGCGCCGTGCCGCAGATGACCATGGCCGCCAATCAGGCCGGGAGCAACGCCATGGGCGGGCGCACCGGCGCGGAGCCGGAGGGCGGCATCCGGGCCGTGGGCGAGGACGGCGCGCCCGTGGAAGAGGCGCTCAACCGCCACGGCTGGGCGCTGTGGATCATGCCCATCTTTCAGAGCACCAACGGCTTCGGCATGACCGCAGGCAACTGGGACATGGATTTCAGCGGCAACCTGGGCGGCATTGCCCTGGGCTGCGATTATACCTTTGCAAGCGCGCTGCGTCTGGGCGTGAGCCTCAATCTGGGCGGCGGCTATGCGCGCGGCTCCGGCGAGCTGGCGGGCACCACCAACAGCATGGGCTTCTGGGGCCTCGGCGCGTATGCCGGCTGGCGGACGGGCAATCTGGGGCTTTCGGCGGACGTGGCCTACACTTCGGCATACAACAGCCTCAAGCAGGGCCTGCCCGAGGGGATGGAAATGCGGCCACTCAAGAGCGACGTGACCTCCTGGGCGCTGAGCTCCGGCTTGCGCGCCGACTACCGCATCCCCACGCCCTGGCTGGACGTGACGCCGCATGCGGGCGTGCGCTACCTCTATCTGCAAACCAACGGCTACGATGTGAAGAGCAATGGCACGGTGCTGGAGGGCGACCCCATGCGCCAGAATATCTGGACATTCCCGGTGGGCGTTTCCCTCTCGCGCGAGTTCGGGCTGCCCCACGGCTGGCGCTGCCGCCCCGTGCTGGATTTTGCCGTCATTCCCGCCGCGGGCGACATGGATGCCAAGGGCGATGTGCGCTTTACCGGCACGGGCATTGATTCTGACCTGGAGACGCAGATCATGGATCATGTCACCTGGCGCGGCGCGTTCGGCATGGAGTTTACCGGCGGCGATCTCGCCCTTGGCCTTGCCTACAGCTTTCAGGGCGGCATGAAGACCACGGCCCATGGGGTGACGGCGAGCTTCAGCTATCAGTTCTGAATGCCGCGCCGCGCGCGGCGTTCCAAAAAAAGCGCCCCGTGACGGCACGGGGCGCTCGCGCTGTTTCAGGCGGCGGCGATGCCGCCGTTTTCCACCAGAAAGAGGGGCGCGTCGGGCGCGGCCGCGCGAAGCATGTCCACCATGTGCGGCTGGCAGGTGAAGTAGAGTATCTGATGCCCCGGGCCGTCATGGCCGGCGGCCAGGTCCGCGAAGGCGCGGGCCGTGCGCTCCGCGCGTTCGGGGTCGAAGTTGACGAGCACTTCGTCCATGATGACCGGCAGCGGCGCGGCATGCGCCGCGTGGCTCCTGATATAGGCAAGGCGCAGGGCGAGATATGCCTGTTCCTGCGCGCCCCGGCTCAGGTATTCCGGCCCCACCGGCTCGCCGGAAGGGGGCAGGATGCGCAGGCTCGCGTCCTCCAGCGACGCGCTGATGCCGCGCCAGCGGCCATTGGTGATGCGGGAGAAGATGGCCGACGCCTCGCGGATGACCTCTGGCTGGCGCTCTTTCTCAAAACTGAGCTTGGCCTGGCGGAGTAGGGCCGCCGCAAGCGCCCGGCGGCTCCAGGACAGGGCCATGCGTTCCATGCGCTCCACAAGGCTCGCCTCTTCCTGACGCATGCGGGCCAGTTCCTCGTCGCGCGAGAGCGCGGCCACGCGGGCGTTCAGCTCCGCAACGCGGGCGGCCAGCTCCTGTTCGCCGTCGCCCATGGCGGCCAGCTCCGCCTGGATGGCGGCCAGGCGCCGTTCCTGGGCTTCCTGATCGCCTTCCCTGAAGGAGGCGAGGAATTCTTCCAGGGGGCGGGAATCGGCGGCAAGGTTCAGGGCGTCCTCCAGATCCTGGCGACGGCGGGTAAGATCGCGGTATTCCACCAGAAGCGCCGCGAGGCGCAGAAAGTCCTCCGCATCGCGCGCTCCCGCCCGGGCGAGGAGATTCCGCTCCCGCTCCCGCGCCATATCGAGCGCCGCCGTCTCCGCGCGGCGTTCATCCTCCTCTTCCGTGAGAAGTCCCGCGAGGCGCCGGCGTTCGGCTTCGGCCCGGGCGGCGGTCTCCGCATCGGCAAGCAGGGCGTCAAGGGTGGCGAGCCAGTCCGGCGCGGCATCCGCATCGCGCTCCGGCGCGCGGTCCAGGCTGTCCGCGAGGGCGGTCAGCGGCTCCTCAAGGGCCGCCAGTTCGGCGCGGCCCTGGGCCAGTTCGCCCTGGGCCCGTTCCAGCTGCGCTTCCGCCGCAAGGCAGCCTTCCATGCACTTGATGGCCTCGCGCACGGTTTCCGGGTCCAGATTCTGCTCAAGCCCAAGCCCGAGGAGGCAGGTCCCCCAAGCCGCGCGGGCCGTTTCCAGCCGCTCCTCATCGGCGCGCAGCCGGGCGGAGGCTTCGCGCTGGCGCGCCTGGGCCCGTTCCAGTTCGCTTTCATGGTTCTGCAGGGCGGAGGCGGCGCGGATGCGCTGCTCGCGCGCGGCATCGGCCTCGCGGCAGGCATCCATGACCTGGCGCACGGCCTCTTCCAGCGGCAGGTCGGCGCGGGCCATGCGTTCAGCCACGGCGGAAACGCCGCCCGCCCGCGCTTCGAGCGCGCGCATGTCGTCCAGCAGGGCATCCAGGTCGGCCTGGGCGGCGGCCACGGCCCCGAAGGCGAGGCGCGCGGATTCGGCGCGGGCAAAGAAGGTGGAGGCGCTTTCCGGCGACGGCACACTGGCCACATGCAGCGACTGCATGAGGCCATGCCATTGACGCCGCGTCTGTTGCACCTCGCCCTCCTTTTCATGGGCGCGGCTCTCAAGCGCGGCGGCCTGCGCGCGGGCCTGGGCGTATTCGCGCCTGAGCGTCTCCATGTCCCGGCGGGAGCGCTCCTCATGGAAGCACTGTTCGCGTTCGCGCTCCAGCAGCATTTCCGTGGCTTCCAGTGTGACCAGATCCATGCTTTCCACGCCCGCGGCCGCGCAGAGCTGGCGCGCCTGTTCGCCCAGTTCCGCCACATGGAGCGCGCAGGTTTCGCGCCGGCTCTGGAGCTGCGCCATTTCGCGCTGGAAACGCCGCGCCTCGGGCCCGCTGCGCGGCAGGCCCCCGGCGAGGAAGCCCACGCCGCTCGCCAAAACAAGATAGCCTGACCAGAGGCTGACGGGCAGGCTGAGCTCCGGGGTGAGCGCGTATTCCGTTATGCCCAGAAGCCAGTGGGCGAGGAGGATGCCGCCCCCGCCCAGAATGAGCAGCGCGCCCACCACGATGAGCGGCACGCTCATGATGGGCGCCGGGGCCTGCTCCGACGAGATCCTGTTGTCCAGTTCCTGAAGGCGTTCGCGTTCGGTGGTCGTGGTCGTCGAAAGGGCGCGCAATGCGCGCAGGGCGGCGGCCCGCGCGTCCAGAGCCTCGCGGCTCGGACCGCCGGCGTTGCGCTGCGCCTCGCGCAGGGTGTCCATGCGTTTTTTGACGGCCTCGGCCTGTTCTTCCGCCTGACGGACGGCCTGGGCCATTTCCGTGGCTTCCTGAAGGCGTGTCTGCATGGTGCGCGCGACGCCGAGGGCATCTTCCTGCCGCGCCAGCAGAGCGTCCAGCCGGGCGCAGGCGTCCGCGTGGGCAAGGTTTTCTCCGGAAGTTGCCGGTGTGCCGTTCAGCCGCAGTTGATCGACCGCCCGGCCAAAGGCGGTGCGGGCCTGGCCAAGGGCGCGTTCGCGCCCCGGCGCCAGACGGCGATTCTCTTCCAGGCGGGCCATGGTCTGGCGCAGTTCGTCACGGGCCTCCTCCGGCAGTTCGGCCACGGGAGCGGGCAGAACCTCCAGAGCGTCCCGCGCGGCGCCCACCGCGCGCTCGGCTGCCTCCACATCACGGTTGGCGCGGGCCAGACCGTCAATGGCGGCCTGATGCGCCGTGACGGCGGCGGTCATTTCCCGGGCCTGTTTTTCAAGGTCCTCGCGGGCAAAAAGCGAGCGGTCGGTCTCGCGGATGCGCTGGCAGCTCCAGCCGGGCCCCAGTTGGGTGAGCCCATGGGCAAGGGCGGATTCGGCGCGGCGGCAGTTTTCTTCCAGCCCGCGGATCTGCCCGAGCGCCTGCCGATAGCCGCTCTTGCGTTCGGAAAGCCTGCGCAGCTCCGGCAGGACCGCCAGCAACGCGCTCTCCACGGCGATGGCGTCCTGGCGCGCGCGCAGGCGCGCGAGCTTTTCATCGCGGGCGGCCACCTGACGCTCGCAGGCTTCCCGCGCTTCCTGAAGGCGCGCGAGCCGCGCGGCGCCGTCCTCGGGAAAATCTTCGCGCACGGGCGTGAGCCGTTCAAGGCGCGCGCCGGTCATGCGCCATTCGTCCCACTGCCGCCAGACACCCAGACGGCGTTCCAGATGACGGCGCTCGTCCTCCAGTTCCGCCTTGCGGCGGCGCAGGTCGGAAAGTTCCGTCCTTTTGCGGGAAAACTCCTCGGCCAGGGCGTCAAAGCCCGCGCATTCGGCGCTGACGTCCTCAATGCGGGCGCGCAAGGCTTCCAGTTGCCCCAGGGCCGTATTCAGGGCGGGTTTGCTGCCGCCGCGCTTGAATATCTCCTCTTCCTGGCGTTCCAGCATCTTCAGCGCTTCGCCCGGGGCGCGCAGCCCGGGCCCGAAGCTTGCCCCGTAGAGCGCGTTGCGCACGCCCTCGGCGTCAAGGCTTTCAAAAGTTTCCAGTTCGCCGAGGCTGAAGCCGAAAACCGCCCGATAGACCTCGCGGCTCACGCCGAACAGCAGCTGCCGCAGCAGGTCGGGCGAAAGCGGCGCGCCGTCAGGCCGGTTCAGGGTGAGGGTCCCCCCCGAGGGGCCGGGCCTGCGGGTCAGGTGAAGCGTCTCTTCACCGCCGTCGGAAGCCGCGTAGCGCAGCACAAGGCTGCCGCCCGCCGTTCCGCCGGACACGGGCGCAAAGCCCCGCCGCGCCTCGGCGGCGCGGGGATTGGGATAGCCCGTGAGCATGGTGCGCAGAAATTCCAGACAGGTGGACTTGCCCGCCTCGTTCCGGCCGAGAAAGATGCTCAGGCCCGGGGGCAGCGCGTCCACCTCCACGCCGGACAGGACGCCGAAGCCATCTATATGGAAGGAGTCAATATACATCAGCGTTCCTCCAGCAGGTCCAGGCACAGGCGTTCGGCCTCGTCAAGAAGCGCGCGGAGCTGCTCCTCGTCCGGCGGTGTGAGCGCCTTCCGCAGGCGGCTGTGCCCGAAAAGCGGCTCCAGTGCGGCATCGGCCACCTCATGGAGGGTCTGGCGGCTTTCGCGCATGGCGGAGGCGAGGCGGGCCGTTTCGCCCAGCAGGTCCTCCCGGCGCAGCAGTTCCTCCCGTTCCGCCAGGGAGCGTGTTTCCACGCGCAGGTCCTTGAGCCAGATGCCCGGAGTCTCCCCCGCAAGGTACTGGAGGCGCTCCGCCAGGTCCTCGCTGGTGGCGGCCTTGCGCAGCATGCCGTCCAGCGGCGTCCTGCCCTCAAGGGTCACGCGGGCCATGACGGCTTCGCAGGCGGGGGGGGCCGCTTCGCCCAGCGCCGTCAGGGCGTGGCACAGGCGCCGTTCCACCTCGTCAAGGTGATCCACATCCTCAAGGGCGAGCGCCAGTTTTTCCCACAGTATGGGGCCAAGATCGCGGAATTCCGCCTGGCAGCGCCAGCCTCCGGCGTGGGGCGCCGCCGTGACGAGCAGGCAGCCGCGCGGGCCGGTTTCATTGATATGCAGGCCCTGGGTATTGCCGGGATAGGCGATGAACGGCTGTTCCGAAAGGATGCGCCGCTCGTGCACATGGCCGAGGGCCCAGGCGTCGAGCCCGGTGGCGGTGAGGTCCTCCAGGCCGCAGGGGGCGTAGCGGTCGGCGGCTTCGCCCTGGACGGCGCAGTGCAGGACGCCGAGCTGGAAACAGTCCCCGCCGCCGTCGCGCCGGAACAGGCGCGCCAGATTGCGGCCTTCCCTGGCGCGGGCATGGCTGATGCCGTGGATGAGCGCCAGCGGTTCGCCGCCGCGCTCAAGGGGATGGACCTCCGGCTCGGCGCCGAAAATGACGACATTGTCGGGCCAGTCCACTGATGTGAGGCGTGAGGAGAGCGGGTCATGGTTGCCATGGGCGATGAATACCGGGATGCCCAGGCGTTCCAGACGCGCGCAGCCGTCGCGCAGGGCCAGCTGCGCCTTGACGCTGTGGTCTTCCTGATTGTAGATGTCGCCGGCCAGAACGAGAAAGTCCGGCTTTTCCCGCTCACAGCAACTGATGAGGCGCTCAAGGGCGATGAAGGTGGCGTCGTGGAGAAGGCGGGAGAAGCGGCCGCCCTGGCCAGTTTCCTGGGCAAGACCCCGGAAGGGCGTGTCCAGATGCAGATCTGCCGCGTGGATGTAGCGGATTTCGTCCATGCTGCGCCTCGTTGCGCGGATGAAGAGATAGAAGGAATACTTCTAGACTTTTTCTAGGGCGGTGGCAAGGTATGGCAACGCCTCTGCCCGGCGGCGGCAGCGGGAGAAGGGAGACCTGACGGGAAAAAATTGACGGGAGCGGTCTCAGCGGCCGGCCTGCGCCCGCAGGCGCAGGCATTCTTCGGCGATGCGGCGCAGCTCCGCATCTTCGGGGCGTTCCGCAAGGCCCTTGCGGACATGGCCGAGCGCGCGGACATATTCCCCGGCTTCAAGCAGGGCCTTGGCCACCATGCCGAAAGCGGCGAACTCGTTCTTGTAGTATTTGAA
Organism: uncultured Desulfovibrio sp.; assembly: GCA_900547595.1. Lineage (GTDB taxonomy): Bacteria > Desulfobacterota > Desulfovibrionia > Desulfovibrionales > Desulfovibrionaceae > Desulfovibrio. Next base: position 14,086 of record URHE01000006.1, on the reverse strand, counting down.
CGCCTCGGTGAAGCAGGTATCCGCCTCCGGGACCTTGCGCTCGCTGAGGAAGCGCTTGCCGTCGTTGATGCAGCGGTCGAGATTGAGCTTGCGCTGAAGCGTGGCCTCGTAGTCCTCCTGCTCCTCCTGCCCCATGATCTGCTTGTAGAACTTGTTGAAGAAGGCGAGCAGCTCGCGTTCCTTGCCGGGCTGGTAGGCGACGGCCTGGGAATATTCCTTCCTGTAGCCGGGGTCCGCGCAGATGTCGGCCAGAGTGGTGCGGAAATCCCCGCGCAGGTCCATGGGCGCCGCCTGCCCCCCCAGTTCCCGGAGCGCGGACGTGAGAAGAAAGACGGCGCGGGGATAGTCGCGCCGCTGCACGCAGGTTCTGGCACGGCCCAGGTCTTCGCGGATCTTGCGGATGTTCATGTGCTGCTCGTTGTGTCGCGGTGCAATGCCGGAGTTTGTGCCACAAGGTTTCCCCACTCAGGCGGGCAGGGGCGTATCCGTGATAAAGCCGGTGGACATGGCGCGCGCGATGAGGGTGCCCTCGCCGTCGAAAACGCACACGTCGTAGCTCAGGACATGATTGCCTTCGCGCACCACGCGGGCTTCCGCCGCAAGCGGTCCCACCTTGCCCGGGCGGAGGAACTCGATGCTGGAGGTCAGGCTGACCACCCCCGTCTCCCGTCCGGCATTGGCGGCGGCGCCGAAGGCCACGTCCGCAAGGGCGAAGATGGCGCCCCCGTGCGCAAAGCCCATGCCGTTCCTGTGGTGTTCCGTGAGGGGCATGGTGACCCTGGAAAATTCCGGTGTGGCGGCCTCCATGTGCATCTGCAGATGGCGGACGAGCCTGTCATGGCGTGCCACATAGTTGTTCATGTCCCGCATCGTATCGGCATGTTCCATGCCATCATGCTCCTGAATTCGATCTGCTGAATGCGATCTGCGCTGGACCGGAAGGCCGGAAGCCATCGGCCCCGGCCTTCCGGAGAAAATCCGGAAAATCGCTGCTCAGTCCACCTGCTGGATGCCGTCGAGCTTCCAGGTGCCATTGGCGCCCTCGCGCAGGAAGTGCCAGACCTCGCGCGCGGAGCTGGGGGCATCCTGCCCGGGATGCTCGCGCAGGAGCACGTCAAAGAATACCTGGGCGCGCTGGTCCTCCCCGTCGTTTTCCGCGCCGAGCAACTGGGCGTTGACCAGCAGTATCTCCGTGGTGCCGGGGGCGCCGTCCGTGGTCATCTGTTCCCTGAGCGCGTCCATGACCGCCGGGGTGGCGAACTGGGCGATGTCGTCCAGATCGCGCTTGTCCCAGGACTTCTGCATGCGGCTGTAGGCCATCTTGGCGCCGCGCAGGAATTCTTCGGTATCGAATCCGGCGGGCACATCCACTGCCGGTTCCGCGGAGAAGGACGCCGCCTGGCCCCCCTGGCCGCGCAGGGCGTCCCATCCGGAGCCCTGGACAGTGTCGCGGGCATAGGGCCGGCTCGCGCTGTCGGCGGTCAGGTCCGGACGCGCGCCGCCAAAGGCGCCCGCGCCCGCCGCGGCAGGTTCCGGCGCCTGGCGGTTGCGAAAGCGGGCAAAGAGCTTGAGGCCGAGAAAAATCAGCAGGCCGATGAGGATGATGTCAAGAAAACCGCCGCCGGAAAAGCCGTTTCCGGCCAGCAGGGAGCCGAGCAGCGTGCCCGCGAGCAGGCCGCCGAACAGGCCCCCCATCCCGCCGAACAGGCCGGGGCGCGGCGCCGTGGCTTGCGACGCGCCCGGGGCGGCGGCGGGCGCCTGCTGCCGCATGGCGGGTTTGGGAGCGGGGCGGCTCATGAACGGTTTGCTGCCGAAGGAACGGCCCCCGCCCATGCGGGCGGCTTCGGCGGAATCGGGCAAGGCAAGCGCGAACGCGGAAAAGAGGATGACGAGGGCTGCGAAAAGGGCGCTGATCTTCATGGCAACTCCGGTTAAGACGTTCTCCCGACGCGGAAATGTTCTGCGTCATATCCTCTGTTATAGGGCTTTTGGGGAAAAAGGCAAGACGCGTCCGCACAGGCGCGAAAGGATCGCCGCGGGCATCTTCCGTGTTCCGCCGCGCGGTCAGCTCCTGCGGGGCAGGTTTTTCTGGCGCCCCCGCGCGATGCCCATCTCGCCCGCCGGAACATTCCTGGTGATGACCGAGCCCGCGCCCACCAGCGCGCCGTCGCCCACTTCCACAGGCGCGACGAGCGCCGTGTTGCTGCCGATGAAGGCGCGCGCGCCAATGGCCGTGCGGTGCTTGTGGACGCCGTCGTAATTGCAGGTGATGGTGCCCGCGCCGATGTTGGCGGCGGGGCCGATTTCGGCATCGCCGAGATAGCTCAGGTGATTGGCCTTGGCCCCGTGGCCGAGGCGGGCGTTTTTCAGCTCCACGAAATTGCCCACATGCGCTTCCGGCTCCAGAACGGCGCCGGGCCTGAGCCGGGCAAACGGCCCCACAAGGGCGCCCTGGCCCACCTCGGCCCGCTCCAGATGCGAAAACGGACGGATCTGCGCGTGGTCATGCACCACGCTGTCCGTGAGGATGCAGTGGGAGGCGATGCTTGCGGCCCTTTCCACGCGCGAATGGCCATATATCTCGCAGGGGCCGGTCAGCTCCGCCCCTGGCTCCACCACGGCGAAGGGGCCCACGCGCACGAGTTCCGGCGCATGGAGGATGACGCCGTTTTCCAGAAGCCGCGCCGCTGTGCGCGCGCGCAGCAGCTCTTCCATGCGGGCCAGTTCCGCCGGGGAATTGACGCCCAGCAGGCTTTCATCCGCGCCGCAGTTGATGCCGCGCACCGTCAGGCCCTCCGCGAGGCCGAGGGCCACAAGGTCCGTGATGTAGTATTCGCCGCTCCTGTTGTTGTTGCCGAGGCGGGGGATCAGCCGGGAAACCGCCTCCACCTCCAGAAAGTAGAGCCCGGCGTTGACTTCGCCCGTATCCGGGCCGTGGCGGCCGGGATCGAAGTCCCTGGCTTCCACGATGGCCGTGACCTCCCCGTCGTCCGCGCGCACGACGCGCCCGTAGGCCCCGGCGTCGTCCAGCGAGATGGAGGCGAAGGCAATGGCCGCGCCCCGGGCCGCCTCCAGGAAGCGGCGCACGGTTTCCGTGGAGAGCAGGGGCACATCGCCGTTGACCACAAGAACATGCGCGCAGCCGTTTTCCCTGAGCGTGGGCAGGGCTTCGGCCAGGGCGTGCCCGGTGCCGAGCTGCTGCTCCTGCCGGATGGCGCGCAGGCGGGGAAACGCGGCTTCCACAAGATCGGCGCGGTGGCCCACCACCGCCCAGACGGCGTCGCTGCCGTCATCGGCGGTGAAGAGGGGACGGAGCGCCTCGAGCACATAGGCCAGCATGGGTTCGGCCAGAAGCGATTGCAGGACCTTGGGGCGCTCCGAGCGCATGCGGGTGCCTTTTCCCGCGGCGAGGATGAGGGCGGCGGACGTTGGCATGGGGCCTCCTTTGCGGTCGATGTCGCCGCCATCCATAGCGCCATGGACGCCAAACGGCAAGTCGCCCCGGCTGTTCCCCGCCGAAACGGCGGGGCTGGCGCGGGACGGGGACGGCATGCCGGACAGTGCGGAAAAGAAAAATAAAAAATTTTTGCGTCCCCCCCTTTTCAAGCGCGAAGCATGACTTATCTCTATGCCCGTGCGGAACCGCGAAGCGGCTCCGTTGCGGCCCGCAACGCGCAATCAGACGGCGCGTCCGTGGACACGGCCGCCGTTCGCCCCCATGGGCCATAACACCTTTCCCTGGAGGAACAGCAATGAAGCTCAAACCCCTCAATGACCGCGTTCTGGTCAAGCGTCTCGAATCCGAGGAAAAGACCGCGGGTGGTCTGTATATCCCCGACACCGCCAAGGAAAAGCCCTCCAAGGGGCAGGTCGTGGCTGTGGGCCCCGGCAAGATGGACGACAACGGCAAGCGCATCCCCCTGGCCGTCAAGAACGGCGACGAAGTGCTCTTCAACAAGTACGCGGGCACGGAAGTCAAGCTGGACGGCGTGGATCATCTCGTGATGCGCGAAGAGGACATTCTCGCCATCATCGACTAGCCGGTCGCGCCCGAGGGCGCGCCAGTCTGCGGAATCTGTCCGCATCTTGCTGAAAAAAACGCTCAGGAGGAGCATTTACATGTCTGCCAAAGAAATTCTTTTTGATGTCAAAGCCCGTGAAAAACTTGCCCGCGGCGTGGACAAGCTCGCCAACGCCGTCAAGGTGACCCTTGGCCCCAAGGGCCGCAACGTGGTGCTGGAGAAGTCCTTCGGCGCGCCGGTCATCACCAAGGACGGCGTGACCGTTGCCAAGGAGATCGAGCTTGACGACAAGTTCGAGAACATGGGCGCCCAGCTCGTCAAGGAAGTGGCCTCCAAAACTTCCGACGCCGCCGGCGACGGCACCACCACCGCCACCATTCTCGCCCAGGCCATCTATCACGAGGGCATCAAGCTCGTGGCCGCAGGCCGGAATCCCATGGCCGTCAAGCGCGGCATCGACAAGGGCGTGGAAGCGCTCATCGCCGAGCTCGCCAATCTGGCCAAGCCCACCCGCGACCAGAAGGAGATCGCCCAGATCGGCACCATTTCCGCCAACAGCGACGCCACCATCGGCAACATCATCGCCGAGGCCATGTCCAAGGTGGGCAAGGAAGGCGTCATCACCGTGGAAGAGGCCAAGGGCCTGGAAACCACCATGGATGTGGTGGAAGGCATGCGCTTCGACCGCGGCTACCTCTCGCCCTATTTCGTGACCAACGCGGAAAAGATGATCTGCGAGATGGACAATCCCTACATCCTGCTCACGGAGAAGAAGATCTCCAGCATGAAGGACATGCTCCCCGTGCTTGAGCAGGTCGCCAAGGTCAACCGTCCGTTGCTCATCATCGCCGAGGATGTGGAAGGCGAAGCCCTTGCCACCCTCGTGGTCAACAAGCTGCGCGGCGCCCTTCAGGTCGTTGCCGTCAAGGCTCCGGGCTTCGGCGACCGCCGCAAGGCCATGCTTCAGGACATCGCCGTGCTCACCGGCGGCACCGTGGCCTCCGACGACACGGGCACCAAGCTTGAGAACCTGACCCTTTCCGAGCTCGGCACCGCCAAGCGCATCGTGGTGGACAAGGACAACACCACCATTGTGGACGGCGCCGGCAAGAGCGACGCCATCAAGGCCCGCGTCAAGCAGATCCGCGCCCAGATCGAGGAGACCACGTCCGATTATGACCGCGAGAAGCTTCAGGAGCGCCTGGCCAAGCTCGTGGGCGGCGTCGCCGTGGTCCATGTGGGCGCGGCCACCGAAGTGGAAATGAAGGAAAAGAAGGACCGCGTCGAGGACGCCCTCAACGCCACCCGCGCCGCTGTGGAGGAAGGCATCGTTCCTGGCGGCGGCACGGCCCTGATCCGCGTTTCCAAGGTGCTCAACGACATCAAGCCCGCCGATGACGACGAACTCGCCGGTGTGAACATCGTGCGCCGCGCCATCGAGGAGCCCCTGCGCCAGATCGCCCACAACGCCGGCTTTGAAGGCTCCATCGTGGTCGAGAAGGTGCGCGCCGGCAAGGACGGCTTCGGCTTCAACGCCGCCACCGGCGAATATGAGGACCTCATCAAGGCCGGCGTCATCGACCCGAAGAAGGTGACGCGCACGGCCCTCCAGAACGCCGCTTCCGTGGCTTCCCTCCTCCTCACCACGGAATGCGCCATCGTCGAGAAGCCCGAGCCCAAGAAGGACGCCCCCGGCATGCCCGGCGGCATGGGTGGCATGGGCGGCATGGACGGCATGTACTAGACCCTGCGTCCACGCCTCTCGAAGCGAAGATGAAAAAAGGCCCCTCCGGCGTTGCCGGGGGGGCCTTTGCGCAGTGACGGCATGACGAGTTTGGGCGGCGGAAAGGGCCGCGCTTCTGAATGCGGGAGCGGGGAACAGCTTCCCGCGTCTCCGGATTTGCCGAAAGTTTGCCCCGGCTCCGGGTCACTCGTTGTAGATGGTGAGATACAGATCGCCCTGCCAGGGGCCGACGCGCCTGCCGAGCCCCCGCAGCCGCACCGGCTTGCCCACCGCGAAATCCGGGGGCAGGGTCACTTCCACGGTGTGCAGTTCATCGGAAAGGCCGCGCCGTATCTGGAGGCGGATGCGCCTGCCGGGCGCGAGGTGGGCCGCGGGCAGGTGCAGGCTCTGTTCCTCATCGATCTGGCGCCGGAGCCAGTCCTTCACGACACCCTTGACGCCCCTGCTCAGGTCGCGGTTCCAGTTGGGGGTGCCCCAGGCGATATTGCCCTGATGGAGTTTGGTATTCTTTTTGGGGGGAGCCGTTTCCCTGCGCGGCGGAGGCTCCCGGCGGGGCCTGGGGCCTGGGGCGCGGGGGCCCGCCTCTTCCGGTGCGGGGCGCGGCCCGGCCTGCTGGCGGTTGAGTTCGCTGTAAATGTCCTCAAAAACACGGCGCGCGAAGGGGTCATTGAGCAGGTCGCGCAGGACATCCTGCTCGGCATAGGCTTTTTGCGCCCGTTCCTCCTGCCGGGTTTGGCCGCTCTGTGCCTGCTGCGCGCCGGTCGCCGCGCTGTCCGGGCGCTGGGCGTTGCCGGCGCTCCCCGGCGCTTCCTGGCTGCCAGCCGCTTCCGTGGCGCGCGCGTCTGACCCTGCGCCGGTATCCGCCGCATCCGCCGCCGCCTTTTTCTCCGCTTCGGCAGCGGCTGCCGCGCGTTTGGCGTCCTCGGCGGGTTTGAGCAGGGCCGTCAGCGCCACATAGGCTTCGTTGAGAATCTGGAACTGGCGCCCCGCCTCGGGATTGCCGGGATTGAGGTCCGGATGCAGTTCAAAGGCGCGCCGCCGGTAGGCGCGTTTGACAGCCTGGAGGTCCGCGCCTTTTTCCAGGCGCAATACCGCATAGCATTCCTTGAGCGAAATTTGTCGGGATGGACGGCGCATAGCGGTCAGCGGTTTGCGTGGTGCCGAAAAACGTCAGGGAAGCACAAGAGCGTTTGCCTCGTGGCGCGGATCGCTCGCCATGAGGCCGTGCTCCTTCAGGTAGGCCCGTCCCGCGCGCGCAAAGTCGGCATGCGTGGCCCCGGGAGCGATGCCGGGGCAGAATTCCTTGGCCAGCGCCAGACTCACGGGGTCTTCGATATTGCCGCGAAAAAACGGCCACGCGCGGCAGATGGAGGGTTTGCCCGCATGGACGGCGCAGCCCGCGCCCTCACGGAAAAAAATGCAGCGCCCGTCCTCCCCATTGCGGATCTTGAGTTTGCCGTGGGACGTTTCCCCGTAGCGTTCCGCCACGGTTTCCGGCGCGAGCTCCAGAAAGGCCGCCAGGCGCTCCAGATCCGACGGGCTGACGACGATGCCGCCGCGCCCCTCGCAGCAGTGGCCGCACTTGCGGCAGTGGAACAGCGATTCCGCATCGGTATCCGGCATGGTGCACCTCTTTGGCGTGCGGGCGCGTCCGGCGCGGCCGGAAGCCCGTGATTCGGGCGAGTCTAGCCGCGTCTTGCAAAACATACAAGCCCGCGCGCCGGTCCCGGGCCGAAATTGACCGTTTCTCTCCGGATTTGTACCATGGCCGCATACGTTTTCCGGCGGACCGCCGGGGCGGTTTTGGCCCTCCCCGGTTCCGCGGTTCCGCCGTGTCGGGGAAATGGTTCCCCGTGGCCATGCTCAGGCGGAGGCGGCATGAACAGGGGCTTGGGCGCCCGCTTTTTCGCGCTTGTGGAGGAAATGGCGCCTGCAAATTTCGCCATGGTCATGTCCACGGGCATCATTTCCGTGGCCTTGCGCATTCTCGGCTGTCCGCGGGGCGCCGTCCTGCTCTATGGCGTCAATCTGGTCATGTATGCGCTTCTCTGGGGGCTGCTCCTGCTCAGGATCGTCCGGTATCCGGGCCGCGTGGCCGGGGATTTCACCAGTCATGCGCGGGGGCCGGGCTTTCTCACCATCGTGGCCGGAACCTGCATCCTCGGCACGCAATCGGCCGTCCTGGCGGAAAATTTCACGCTGGCCGCGTGGCTGTTCTGGCTGGGCGCCGCCTGCTGGGCCTTCATCCTCTGGGGCGTCTTTCTCGCCATTTTCACGGGCAGTCACAAGCCCACACTCGCCTGCGGCATCAACGGCGCATGGCTGGTCGCCACGGTGAGCACCCAGTCACTGGTCATTCTCGGCGCGACCCTCGCCGCGCCGCTGGGCTGGAACGCGGAAACCGTCTGGTTCTGCCTCTGCGCCCTCTTCATGCTGGGCATCGTGCTCTATATTTTTGTCATCACGGGCATCTTTCACCGCTTCTGCTTTGCGGACATGGAGGCCGGGGAACTCGACCCGGCCTACTGGATCAACGCGAGCGCGGCCGCCATCACCACACTTGCCGGGGCCACGCTCATGCTCAAGGCCGGGGCCTCGCCCCTGCTCGGGCGCCTTTTGCCCTACATCACGGGCGTGACCCTGCTTGCCTGGGCCACGGCGTCCTGGTGGGTGCCCATGCTCATCCTGCTGGGCATCTGGCGGCATGGCGTGAAAAAGTACCCCTTCATCTATACGCCCGCCTACTGGGGCATGGTATTCCCCCTGGGCATGTATACGGCCTGCACGGCGGCGCTTTCCCTGGCTTATGACCTCGCGCCTCTCATGTATGTGCCCCGGATTTTCCTCGTGCCGGCGCTTGCGGCCTGGGGGATCACGCTGGCGGCCATGCTCCGTTCGCGCGGGCGGGCGCTGCTGGCGGGAACGGCGCGGGACTGATCCTGGCCCGGATGCGGAAAACCCCGCCACCCCGCAGGAACAGCGGGAGGCGGGGCTGGAAAGGGACTGTTGCCGGGGAGCGTTTTCGCAATGAAATTGCGTAAACGCTCCGGCGGATGCGAGAGCAGACGCCCGCGCCGTAATAAGGCGGAAAACCGCGTTTTTCCGCCGAAATGCAGGCAGCGAAACCTGATGAAAATATCTGTGTTACAGATATTTTCATCAGCAAAATGCTCTACTTGCCGAACAGAATCTCCTGATAGTTGGGCAGCGCCCAGAGGTCGTCGGCCACGAGGGTCTCCAGCGTGTCCGCGTGGCCGCGCACGTCAAGCATGAGCGGCAGCACCTCGTCGCAGTAACGGCGCGCCGCCTCCAGCCCCTCGCCCGCTTCGCCGCAGGCGGCAAGGCTGGTTTCCAGCAGGGCCGTGGCGTCCTGAAGCTGTCGCAGGCCGGCGGTCACCGCCTCAAGTGTGGTCGTGCGGATGTCGAGGCCGATGTCGCGCATATGGGCAGCCGTGGCCGCCAGCTCGCCTTGATAGCGCATGGCCGCGGGGAAGATGATGGTCCTTGCCATGCGGATGACCAGATTGGCCTCGGTGCGCACGGTCTTGCAGTACTGTTCAAGATAGATTTCCTGCCGGGCGCGGAGTTCGTCGCGCGTGAGCACGCCCTCCCGTTCGTAGATTTCCACCACTTGCGGCGTGGTGATCTCGGGGATGGCGTCCGGCGTCGTGCGCAGATCGGGCAGGCCGCGCCGGCGCGCCTCCTGATGCCAGACTTCGGAATAGCCGTCGCCGTTGAAGATGACGGCGCTGTGCTCCTCCATCACATGAGTGATGAAGGATTCCACGGCGGCGTTGAAGTCCGCCCCGGCAGCCGTCTCCCGTTCCAGCCAGTCGGCGGCGAAACCGAGGGAATCCGCCATCATGACGTTGAGCGCCGTGATGGAGCCCGCGGCGGACTGTCCGGAGCCCACGGCCCGGAATTCGAAGCGGTTGCCGGTGAAGGCGACGGGGCTCGTGCGGTTGCGGTCGCCGGGGTCCGTGGGCAGGGGGGGTAGGGTATCCACGCCCACATTCATGATGCGGCCCTTGCGGCCATTGGCCGCGTCCTCGGCCCGTCCCGCGCGGAATGCCTCGAAAACCTCGGTGAGCTGGTCCCCCAGGAAGATGGACATGATGGCCGGCGGCGCCTCGTGCGCGCCCAGGCGGTGATCGTTGCTGGCGCTGGCCACCGTGGCCCGCAAAAGGCCGCCGAACTTGTGCACGGCGCGGATCATGGCCGCGCAGAACACCAGAAACTTGGCGTTGGCGTGCGGCGTTTCGCCGGGGTCAAAGAGGCTGCCGAGTTCACTGTTGCCGAGGGAATAGTTGACATGCTTGCCCGAGCCGTTGACGCCGCTGAAGGGCTTTTCGTGGAGCAGGCACTTGAGCCCGTAGCGCTTGGCAACGTTGCGCAGGGTGGACATGATGATGTGGTTGTGGTCCACGGCAAGGTTGCTCGGCTCGTAGAGCGGCGCGATCTCGTACTGGCTGGGGGCCGCCTCGTTGTGGCGGGTGCGCACGGGCACGCCCAGCTTGTAAAGCTCCCGCTCCACCTCCATCATGCAGGAGAGGACGCGCTGGGGGATGACGCCGAAATACTGGTCGCTGAACTCCTGCCCCTTGGCGGGCCGCGCGCCGAACAGGGAGCGCCCGGCGATCTGGATGTCCGGCCTCGCGAAGTTGAAGTTGTGGTCGATCAGGAAATATTCCTGTTCCAGCCCCGCATAGGACAGCACGGGGAGGTTCGTGTGCACGCCGAAGAGCGCGAGCAGGCGCTGCGCCTCGCGGTTGACGGCCTGATTGGAGCGCAGGAGCGGCGTTTTCTTGTCCAGCGCGACACCCGTCCAGGAAAGGAACATGGTGGGGATGCACAAAAAGGTGCCGTTGGGGTTTTCCATGATATAGGCCGGGCTCGTCACGTCCCAGGCCGTGTAGCCGCGCGCCTCGAAGGTGGAGCGCAGCCCCCCGGAGGGGAAGGAGGAGGCGTCCGGTTCGCCCCTGATGAGCATGGAGCCGGAAAATTCGGCGATGACGCCGCCGGAGCCGTCCGGCATAAGGAAGCTGTCGTGCTTTTCGGCGGTCTGGCCCGTGAGCGGGTAGAAGATGTGGGTGAAGTGCGTGGCGCCCTTTTCAATGGCCCAGTCCTTCATGACCGCGGCCACCGTGTCCGCGATGGAGGGGTCCATGCGTTCGCCGAAGGCGATGGTCTTGTGGAGCGAGCGGTAGACTTCCTTGGGCAGGCGCTCGCGCATGACCCGGTCATTGAACACGTTGCAGCCGAAAATGTCCGTGGGCCGCGTGTCCGCAAAGTTCAGGGGCGCCACGTCCGGCTTGTAGGTGGTGATGGCCTGGATGGCGCTGTGGCGCCCGGTATTGCTGCTCATGGGCTTTCCGTATCCGCGCTTATTTCTTGTCGAGGATTTCGATTTCGAATGTGAGTTCCTTGCCCGCCAGGGGATGATTGGCGTCAAGGGTGATCTCATCGGGCCCCACCTCGGTGATGGTCACGTCCATCTGGCCCTGATCGTTGGAGAGCTGGAGCGGGGTGCCCACTTCCAGCGGAATGTGCGGCGGCACCTGGGCGCGGCTCACGGTGAATACCAGCTCCGGGTCGGCCTCGCCATAGGCTTCTGCCGGGGGGATGGTCACGGTGACGGTTTCTCCGGGCTTGTGCCCGGCCACCGCCGCCTCGAAACCGGGGATGAGCGCGCCCGTGCCGAGCGTGAATTCCAGCGGTTCCCGTTCCTTTGAAGAGTCGAACACCGTGCCGTCGGACAGGGTGCCTGTATAGTGGACGCGAATGGTGTCGCCGTTCTTGATGGGCATGTCTGCTCCTTGGAGGATGGCGCTTCCCGCGGTCTGCGCGCGGCACGCTGCCGCGCGGCATTGCCCCGCGGGGCGGGATTGTTCAGCCTTCCGGGCCGTTCTTCCGGTCCGGCACGAGAAAAACATGACGACCGGTCCTTGTCAATGCGGCGCGCCGCCTGCCGGGGAAGCGGCGCGCGCCGGACCGGACGCCATTTTCAAGATATTTTCTAGACAAGTTGCCGACGCCCGTCTAGACTCTGCGGATGCAAACTCCTCAGGCTTCCCTTGTCCTGACCCGCGGCGACCTCATGGAAATGGAGGGCCTGCTCTGCGCCGGTCTGGGCGCCTTTCTTTCCTTCACCGGCCATGCCCTCTATTTTCCCACCCATGACGCGCCGCAGGAACCGGAGCTTCTGGGGGACGAGCGGCGCCTGCTCCTGCCCCTTGTGTGGCGGGGGGAGGGGCTTGGCATGCTCATGCTGCGCGGGGTGCGTTGCCGTGAAACACGGCGCCTTTTGCCGCATCTTCCGGCCATAGCGGCCCTGTGCCTGGAAAATCTGGCGCGGGCCAGGGCCATGGAGCGCGACCCCGGCACGGACCTTGTCACGGAGTCCGCCCTGCTGGCGCGCATGGAGGCGGAGGTGGAACTGCTGCGCGCCGTCATGCGCGATCCGGGCCGTTCCGTCAGCCGCCCCGCGCCCCTGCACCGGCTCTGCCTAGGCATGGCCGTCCTGCGCTGGCGCGATGGCGAGGCCATGGCCCGCGCCCTTGGCTATGCCTTTTGCGAGGAGATGATGCGCGCCCTGGCCCAGGCCTGCATGGCGGCCCTTCCGTCGGACACGCGCGCCGGACGCCTTGGGCCTTATGAAATAGGGCTGCTCTTTCCCGCCACCGGGCGCGGCGCCTGCCACAGGCTCGCGCAGGAGGCGCTTGCGCGCATGGCGGATGCGCGCGTGCAGGACCCGGTGACGGGCCACGCGTCCAGGCCCCGGCTGTGCGCCGGGCATGCCCTGTATCCGCAGGATATGGCCGGGCCTGAGCTTTCCCTTGCCATGTTCGACCAGGCGCGCAAACTCAGGGACAGGGCGCGGCTTGCCGCCGATGCGGCCCAACGGGCGCTTGCGGGCGGCGCCGCGGAGGCCGTCATGCCCTTTGCCCGGATCCTCAGGAACGGGGGCGTGGTGCTGGAATGCCCCGCCCTGGACAGGCTCCGGGTCAGCCTGGGGAAAGAGGCCAATGCCTGCGAGGGGCAGCGCTTTCATGTGCGGGGGCGCTCGCCGGACGGCGCCCCGGGCGTGTTCAAGGGCGATATTGTCCTGCTCCGGGTGAATACCGCGGATGCGCTTGCGGAGATACTTCATCTGGAGGACCCCGCCGCGCCGCCCGAGGCGGGCGACCGCCTGCTGCTGGCGGCGGATCCGGAGAACCGGGCCCCTGAGCGGGAGGCCCCACGGGGCCCCGCGGGCAAATGCGCGGAGGGGGCGGCGCCTGCCTCGACAGCCCGCGCGGGGAGCGGAATGCCCGTCTCCGGGGGCGAAGCCGCCAGCCATGGGGAGTTTCTGCGCCGCTTCGGCATGGCGCGCGACGCCTGCCGGAAATTTGTGCTGGCCATTGTCCGGGTTTCGCCTCCGGGCGCTGCGTCCCCGGGCGATGCCGGAATGGAGGCGTGGCTGAAGGAAGCTCCCCGGCTCCTTGCGGAAACGGCACCACGCCTTCAGGCGCCCCCTCCGGAGCTGATCGGCCGCTATGGCAGCAACAGCCTCATTGTTTTTCATCCCCATGCCGTGGGGGAGGCGTGCCGCCCGCTCTATGCCGCCCTGTGCGAGGCCGCGCGCGAGGCCGGACTTTCCGCCGCCACAGGTCTGACGGCCCATCCCTTCCTGGAATTTCGCAAGGACGAAAGCGAAGCGTGCGCCCTCAAGGCTCTGGAGTTTGCCCTGCTGCTGCCGGAATCGGGACCCCGCGTGGGGCTGTGCGATTCCGTGGCCCTGAATATCAGCGCGGACAGACGCTACAGCCTCGGGGATGCCTTTGGCGCCATGGAAGAGTACCAGATGGCGCTTTTGGCCGACAGCCGCAACGCCATGGCGCGCAATTCCCTCGGTGTCTGTCTCGCGGCCATGGGCCGGGGCGCGGAAGCGCGGCGCCAGTTCCAGACGGCGCTCCGCCATGCCGCCGAACCGGCGCTGGCCGCCAAGATTTCCTATAATCTGGGGGCGGTCTGCCAGAATCTCGGCGATTTTCGGGCCGCGGCCCGTTACTACCGGCGCAGCGCCGCCATGGCGCCGGAATACCGCTACGTCTGGCTCAGGCTCGGGCGCCTGCATGAACAGCGCGGACGCCGTGGCGAAGCCCGGCGCTGCTACGAGCGCGCGGCGGCCCTGGAGGACGCCCGTCCCGGCACGTCCGGCACGGCCCGGCGTCAGCTGGCCCGGCTGGCCGCCCGTCAGCGCCGGGGGGCCGAGGCGCGGGAACTGCTGCACGATGCGCTGCTGCGCAATCCCGATGATGCCCAGGCCCTGCTCCAGCTT
>URHE01000005.1 GCA_900547595.1 uncultured Desulfovibrio sp. | reverse complement strand
CCGCGCCGCCGCAGAGCGCCACGTCGACCTCTCCCGCGCGGATCATCCGCGCCGCGTCGCCGATGGCTTGCACGCCCGCCGCGCAGGCGGTCGCTCCGGGAACGGTGCCACCGGCGCCCCCTGCGCTTTCCGGCGCGGGCATGACGCCGGAGGCGGCGCCTGCCGCGGCCATGCATGATTATGTTTTTCAGGTGGGCGCCTTCCGGGACGAGGAAAGCGTGGATAATCTGCGCCAGCGCCTGGAGGGCAGGGGATTGCGGACCCGCATGCAGCGGGAGGGCAAGCTCTATGTGGTTCTGGTGCTGTTGCGCGGCGATGCCGCCCGCGCCGGGGAAGTCGTGCGCATTGCCGAGGAACTGCGCCTGGGCGCGCCCATGGTCCGCAGCCGCAAACCCGTGCGGCCCTGAGGGGCGCCCCCTGCGGGTGCCTCTTGACAGGACGGGGGTTTTTTGCCACAAGGGGCCGGACAGTTTCCCACGGAGCTTTATGCCAGCTTAGCTCAGTTGGTAGAGCAGCTGATTCGTAATCAGCAGGTCAAGAGTTCAAGTCTCTTAGCTGGCTCCAGAGATTTTGCAAGGACTTGCGGAAATTTTCGCGAGTCCTTTTTTCATGCTTTCCGGGTTGTCCCATCATGTCCCCGCGCTGTTTCTGCCGTCGGGCCGTTCCCCGGCAGGGACGGCGCGCTGTGGAATCTCCGCAATGGCTTTTTCAAAAGAATCATGCTATGGACTGTCAAAAGGGTGGCCCGACATCTTTGTCACTTCTCCACTATGAGGCAATGGCATATGTACCATTACACCATAGCCATACATGTCATTGGCGAAAATGTTTTATTAAAAAATGTCATCGAAGCGCTGCCGCCTGCGGAGTATCTTGACTGGACTGTAACATGGCATGAAAGATTTGTTCCGGATATTGTTGACAGGGCGGATGTCATTATTTTTACCGGACCGGAGGATTTTCAGGCTGCAAGAGCCTGTGCAAGGCAAGAAACGTATCTCGTGGCCTGTCTGAGTTCCGGGGAGGAGGCTGCCCTTTCCGACGAGAACAGGAACGCGCTGGATGACATTTGGCTGGCGCCTTTTTCCGAACCAAGGATCCGTATGCGCGTGACGCATCTTCTTGCGGAGATCAATGGCGGCGCGTGTTCCGCTTTTTGCAGTCAATGCCTTGACACATTCATCAACTGCCTGCCGGACATGGTGTGGTTCAAGGATATGGAAGGGCGTCACAGGAAGGTCAACGACTATTTTTGCCAGTTCGTGGGGAAAACACGAGAAGAGATAGAAAACAAAACACACGAGGACATCTGGGGCGTCTCCGAAAACGACGGTGAGTTCAACTGCCACGAGACCGATCAGGCCGCTCTGGCAACGGGAGAGACCGTGACGGCGGAGGAAGTCGTACAGACCGGCGACGGGAAGCGCCTTTTCAAGACCATCAAGACGCCCGTTCGCGGTCTGGACGGGGAGATTCTGGGGACGGCGGGCATTGCCCACGACATAACCAATCTGTTCAACCTGAATATCGAGCTGGATCTTTTTATCGAGGTGATGCCTTTTCCGCTCATGATTTGCGGTTTTGACGAACAGGTTGCCAAAGTCAATGCCAGGTTTCTTGAATTTTTTGAAACAGACATTGATTCCATTGCCGGCATCTGCTGGCGGGACTGGTACGAACAGAACATATTGCATGAGATTTCGCCGACAGGTGAGGAAATCTACATGCGCTTCATTCATGCCGATGGCCATATGTCATTTTTGAAAATGATTTCGCATGATCTGAATGATATATTCGGCAACTATCAGGGCGTGATCCATGTATTTGAAGACGTCACGGACGAAAAGGAACTTGAATACAATATCTGGAAGCTTGCCAATACGGATGCGCTGACCGGCCTTGCCAACCGGCAGGCATTCTACGAGTATGCCAAAAGAATAGATATTAACGAAAGGGTCCACCTTTTTTATGTGGACCTGGATAATTTCAAGCAGGTCAATGACAATTTCGGCCACAAGGCCGGCGATGAGGCGCTCAAGGTCACGGCCATGATCCTGCGCCAGGTGTTCGGAAAAGATTTTCCCGCCAGGCTGGGGGGCGATGAATTCATTGTGTGCGTGCGGCGGGAAGCCACGCTGCAAGACCTCGAAGACATGGCCCAAAGCCTGATCGACCTCATGCAGGAGAAGTTTTCCGCCAGCGAAATCTTGAACAGACTCTCGTGCAGCGTGGGGGTGTCCGTCAATGGCTCCATGCGCAACGGCATAGAACCCCTGATCAAGATCACGGACAGGGCGATGTATGACGCGAAAAATCAGGGAAAATCCCGCTATTGCATATGCCAGAACAGTGACGAACAATCGTAGCTTCCAATTTCGGCTGCCGCATGTCGGAAGCATGCGGCGGCGCAGTCCGGCGTGGATGCGCCCCCTGAGTTTGAGGGGAAAATTTTTGCGAAATGGATAAACAATGACGGAATTCATAAAAAATATCGAAGACCCTGAATATTATTTTGGATTGGCATGCAGGGAGCATGCGAGGATCAATCTTTTTTTCACACTGGATATGTGCCATATCTCAAATATCAGGGCCACATGCGTCATGATAAAGAATGGCCATTTCGTCGTCAGCGCCCCCATCGAGGAGATCGAGCGCCAGCCCATAGTGTGGGGAACGGAAACCAGCGGCTATTTCACGGTGCGCGACGACGACCTTGTCCACTGCCACTTCAGGAGCCGGGTGGCGCGCATCTATAACGGACCGCCAAACGCCATGTTTCTGGTGTTTCCGTTGCCGGAAAGCATAGACCATCAGCAGCGCCGCTTCAGCTGCCGCATCCCCCTGCATGCGGATGACGCGGGCAATTTCCGGGTCTGGCATGGGGAAATCGAGGAAAAGGACGACAAGCTGCCCGTCATGCACTGGCGCGGCCTTGAACCGCCCATGTGCGCGCTGGGCGACATTTCCTCAAGCGGCCTGCGCCTGGACATAGCGGAGAAAGACCCGCTCGCTGAAAGCATTGATGTGAATGATCCCGTGCTGTTGCGCGGAGATTTCGGCCAGCCCGGCAAGCCTCTTCCTCTTTCCGTGATCGGCATGGTGCGGCGCAAGATGGTCGGACAGACGGACAAAACCGTTGTGAGCGTCGGGTGCTATTTTCTGAAGTGGCGGAACATGCAGGGCGTTCACAGCCATACATGGTTCAAGCCCGAGGCCGATGTGGGCGTGCCCCTCATCGCCCAGTGGGTCTCGCGCAATTTCAGGGGCGGACGCGGCTAGCGCGCTTTCGCAATGAATGTGCGTGAACGCTCCGGCGGCCGCGAAAGCGGACGCCCGCGCCGGAACACGACGGAAAACCGCGCGTTTCCGCCGCTTGTCCCGCTCTGCGGGGAAGTAACGGCAGCGAAATCTGAAAGGAATATCTGGCGCACAGATATTTTCAATCAAAAAACGCGTTAGGCTCCTTTGCGCGCGCCACGGTTTTCCGGGCGTTTCCCGAACAGCTCCTGCGGATACAGGCCGGCGATCTGCAGTTTTCTGATTCTCGCCGACTTGTCCTTGAACTGCATGTGCAGATGCGCGTTGGCCTGCGGCCCTATGGGTTCCCCAAGCCAGGTGTCGTACAGCGTCTGGACCTGGGCATTGTCCAGGGGCGAACGCAGGGCCGCGCTTTTGTCCATGGCCCGCACGGCCCTGACGCGCCGGCGGATGTCCTTTTCCTCCAGGTCCTTCTGCCAGAAGCGGAAGGACAGGGGCCGGTAGACCGACACCAGGCACACGGAAAGCACGATGCCCGTCTGGAGGATGGCCGTCCAGGCGTTTTCCGGCAGCACGAACCAGCGCATCATGCGCATGAAGCCGTCCAGCCCGTATGGTTGCAGGAACTGCGTGATCTCCGCCCCCCATGGCCCCCAGAAGAGCGTGCCCCAGAAGCCGGCGCTGCACGCTATCAGCCATTTGTAGCCGATCCAGGCGAACCGGAAAAACCCGATGGCCGTCAGGCAGGAATAGAAAAGCCCGGTGAGCACGCAGCCCGCAAGGCCGGGAATGACCACCCAGGTGTCCACAAAATGGGAGCACAGCCCCACAAAGTCCCTTTCCGGCCCGGGGGGCAGGGAGCGCCCCAGAAAGCCGAGCGCCTGCATGGAAAAGGCGCCCCCGCCCCAGGCGATGGCCGCCAGCATGTGCACCGCCTTCATGAACTTGATGGTCGCGTTGTCACGGAGGCGGTAGCCCTTGCCGCGCAGGCCGTATGTCCTGACGGTTTCCTTCATCTCAGGCATGCTCCGGCAGACAGGCGTTCTTCAGAAAACTCGGCAGCAGGAGCTGCCCTCCCCCATTGATGCACCCGCCCGCGCAGGCCATGAATTCCACGAAATGGTAGCGTGACCGGGCGGCGCGCACCTCCTCGCACAGGGGGGCGAAATGCCTTGCGCCCACGACCCGCGCCAGATGCAGCACCTGATCCCCCAGGCGCAGCTCATACTCGAAGATGCCCTCAAGCCCCGGCCTGCTGCGCATGACCAGGTCGCACTCCTTTTTGCCCGTCCGTTTGTGCACGACATAGCGGCACAGGGTCTCCAGCACGCCGCCCCCGATGCCGAAAAGTGTGCCCCCCGACGATTCGCCCATGAGCGTATCCATCTGCCCGGGGGGCAGGCGCCAGGGATTGATGGCATGCCTGCGCAACAGGGCGGCGAATTCCCTGACCGTCAGCACCGCGTCGATGTCCCGGATGCCGCCAAATTCCAGTTCCGGCCGCAGCGCCTCATACTTTTTGGCGATGCAGGGCATGATGGCGACCGTATACATCTTGCCGGGATCATAATTGAACCGGTCCGCGCC
Organism: uncultured Desulfovibrio sp.; assembly: GCA_900547595.1. Lineage (GTDB taxonomy): Bacteria > Desulfobacterota > Desulfovibrionia > Desulfovibrionales > Desulfovibrionaceae > Desulfovibrio. The sequence continues at coordinate 52,510 of URHE01000005.1, read as the reverse complement.
GTAGGTTTTTGCCAGGCGCCCGTTGATGGCGAGCGGGGATTTTACCGAAACAAGATTCGGGATCAGGTCGGGATAAAAGTATTCGACATATTTCTGCCAGCCGGGACAACAGGAACTGAATTGCGGGAACACGCCGTTTTCGTCCAGCCTCTTGAGCAGACAGCTTCCTTCCTCCCAGATGGTCACGTCAGCGGCAAATTCCGTGTCCCAGCAGTGCCGGAAGCCCAGTTTTTCAAACGCGGCGAGCATCTTGTCAAAAATGTTCTGTCCCCACGCGCCGTCAAACGCCTCGCCGAGCGTGTAGCGGACAGAGGGGGCCGGCATGGCGATGCAGATGGTTTCAGGGTCACGCAGTTTTTCCTCAACTTCCGGCAGCCAGGAATACTGTTCGTAGATCGCGCCCGCCGGGCAGTGCACAAGGCACATGCCGCAATGGAGGCACGGCTCGGGATGCAGTATCTTGTGCGCCTGTCCGACAACACCGTGGATGGCCGCCGTGGGACAATACTTCTCGCAATCTCCGCAGCCGGTGCATTTTTCGGGATCGATCTGGAGGAAATATCTGCTTTCGAGGTCCGTTGCGGGAGTGGGGAGTTCCAGTTCGTATTCGACATGCTCAAACAGCGCCCTTGCCATGTGCCCTTCCTTCGTTTCCGGAGTCCCGCGCGGTGCCGGACAGTCCGCTTCGGCCCTTCATGGCGCAACAGGAGAAAACGCGGGGAACCGGCTGCGCAGCGCAACGGGCGCATGGCCGTATCCGCGTCTGACCGCGCGGAACACGGGCGCAACAGCGAAAAATCCTGACATCCCTGTTCCGACCGGACAGAACCTGCCGTAGCACAAGACTTTGTGCCCCCGCAAGAGGGAACGCGGGCGGGACATCGCCGCCGGTTTTGCCGGGGGCGGCCTTCGCCGCGGTTCCCGCCGGCGCGGCAGGCGGAAGATACGGCTGGCCTGATGGCCTGTTTGCGTGTAGGCTGCCCCTGTTCCCCCCGGACCTGCTTTCCGGGGAGCTGCCGGGCCTTGCGCCATTCGGTGTCAGGAGGGCCCGCGGGCCGGGTTTTCCGTCCGGTTCCGGAGCCGTCGGGGCCTGCGCGTCGCCGCGCGGGCCGTTTTGTGGTGGAGGGCATACTATGGACGCGCGTCTTTCCTGTTTCAAGGCCTATGATGTTCGGGGGCGGGTGCCCGATGGACTGGATGCCCCGCTGGCGCGCGCGCTGGGACAGGCCGTGGTGGAGGTGCTGGGCGCGCGCCGTGTGGTCCTGGGGCGGGATGCGCGCCTTTCCGGGCCGCTCCTGCGCGGCGCGCTGGCGGCGGGGCTGACGGATGCCGGGGCCGACGTTGCGGACATCGGCCTCTGCGGGACGGAAGAAATCTATTATGCCGCGGCCAACGGGCCCTTTGATGCGGGCATCATGATCACCGGCAGCCACAATCCGGCGGATGAGAACGGCTTCAAGCTGGTGCGCGGCGGCGCCATCCCTGTCAGCGGGGATTCCGGGCTGGCCGCCCTGCGCGACCGGGTGGGCGGCCTGCTGGCGGCGGCCACCCCGCCACCGTCCGGGGGCGCGGCTTCCCCGGCGGTGCGGGACGTGTCGTTCAGGCCGGCATATGTGCGCTGGCTGCTGGACTACAGCGGCGCGTCCGGAGCGGCGGCGGCGGGGCGCCGCCCGCTGAGGCTCGTGGCCGACGCGGGCAACGGCTGCGCGGGCCTTGTGCTGGAAGAACTGGCGCGGCGCCTGCCCTTTGAGTTCGTCCGGCTGCACATGGAGCCGGACGGGGCCTTTCCCCATGGCGTGCCCAATCCGCTGTTGCCGGAACGCCGCGCCGCCACCGCCGCGGCCGTGCGCGAGGCCGGGGCGGATATGGGCATTGCCTGGGACGGGGATTTCGACCGCTGTTTCCTCTATGACGGCGACGGCAACTTCATCGAGGGCTACTACTGCATAGGGCTGCTGGCGCGGGAACTGCTGCGCCGCGCTCCCGGCGGCACGGTGGTGCACGATACGCGGGTGTACTGGAACACCCGCGAGGTGGTGCTGGCGGCGGGCGGGCGGCCCGTCATGGGCAAGACCGGGCACGCCTTCATGAAGGAGCGCATGCGGGCGGAGGATGCCGTCTATGGCGGCGAGATGAGCGCCCACCACTATTTCCGCGATTTTGCCTACTGCGATTCGGGCATGCTGCCCTGGCTTTTGGTGGCGGCCCTGGTGCAGCGCACGGGGCGCCCCCTGGCGGAGCTTGTGGCCGAGCGCATGGCCGCCTATCCGTGCAGCGGCGAGATCAACCGCCGCGTGCAGGACGCGCCCGCCCTGATGCGGCGCGTGCGGGAGCAATACGCCCCCGGCGCCCTGCGCGGGGACGATCTGGACGGCGTGAATCTGGAATTTCCCCACTGGCGCTTCAACCTGCGCATGTCCAATACCGAGCCGCTCCTGCGCCTCAATGTGGAGACCCGGGGCGAGCGGGCCCTGCTGGAGGACAAAACCGCCGAGCTTCTGCGTCTGCTGGAAAGGGAGGGCGGCGCTGTGCCCGCGTGAGGGCCGGTGAGGGCCGTCCGGAAGGAGACCTTGTTCCGCGCCCGTTAATGGTATATCCATATTTTTTTGCGCATGCGCGCGGTGTTGTTAACGTCCCCTTGTGAGTGACACTATGCCAGGCATTGCTCCCGTCATCCTTTGCGGCGGCAGCGGCACGCGCCTGTGGCCGCTTTCGCGCCAGACGTACCCCAAGCAGTTTGTCGACCTGGGGAACGGACGGACGCTTTTCAAGGATACGCTCGCGCGGGCGCGGCATGTTCCGGAAAGCGCGGAACCGGTCATCGTCTGCAACGAGGCGCACCGGTTTTATGTGACCGCCGCCCTCTATGAAAGCGGCGCCAGGGCCGCCATCCTCCTGGAGCCCGCGCCGCGCAACACCGCTCCGGCCATCGCCCTGGCCGCGTTTTCCCTTGCCGGGGGCGGCGACGACCCGCTCATGCTGGTGCTGCCCTCCGACCACGCCATCGGCGACGAGAGCGTCTTTACCGCCGGAGTGGAAGCCGCCGCGCCGCTGGCGGAGCAGGGATATATCGTCACCTTCGGCATCACGCCGACGGCTCCGGAAACGGGATTCGGCTATATCGAGCAGGGTGCGGCGCTGGGCGGCGGCTTCCGCGTGGCCCGCTTTACGGAAAAGCCCGATGCGGCCACGGCCCGGGCCATGCTGGAGCAGGGCGGCTTTTTGTGGAACAGCGGCATGTTCCTGTTGCGGGTCTCCGTCTATTTGCAGGAGCTTGAGCGCCACGCCCCGGAGATATTCGCCGCCTGCCGCGCCGCCTGGGAGGGCCGGGCGGCGGACGGCGTTTTCTGCCGCCCGGATGCCGCCGCGTTTCAGGCGTCGCCCTCCGACTCCATCGACTATGCCGTCATGGAGCGGACGGAGCGCGCGGCGGTGGTGCCCCTCTCCACGGACTGGAGCGATCTTGGTTCATGGGAGGCATTTTATCAGGCCGAACCGCGCGATGCCGACGGCAACGTCTGCCATGGCGACATCCTGACCCGGGACACGGAAAACTGTTATTTCAACGCCCGGCACCGTCTGCTGGCGGCTGTCGGCGTGCGGGACCTCGTTGTGGTGGAAACGCGGGATGCCGTGCTGGTGGCCCCGCGCGACCGCGTGCAGGAGGTCAAGGCCGTGGTGAGCCGCCTGCAGGCGGCGGAGCGCATCGAATGCAAGCAGCATCCGCTGGTGTACCGTCCGTGGGGCAGTTATGAGACGCTCGCCATGGACAGCCGTTTTCAGGTCAAGCGCATCATCGTCAATCCGGGGGCCGAGCTTTCCCTCCAGATGCACCACCACCGCGCCGAGCACTGGGTGGTGGTCAGCGGCACGGCGGAAGTGACCAATGGCGATGAAACGCGGCTGTACACGGAAAACCAGTCCACCTACATCCCCGCGGGCACGCGCCACCAGTTGAAGAATCCCGGCATCATTCCCCTGGTGCTCATCGAGATACAGTCCGGCTCCTATCTGGGCGAGGATGACATCGTGCGCTTTGCCGATGTGTACGGGCGGGCGGACCCGCCGCAACGCGACGCCTGAACGGGCGCGCCGGACGCATGCCGCCGTTGCGGCGGCGCTGCGGCATGGGGCTCTTCACTCTCTGCATGACGCGTCAGACAAGGAAACCAATGACGATGAAAAAAGCGCTCATAACGGGCATTACCGGCCAGGACGGCGCCTATCTGGCGGAATTTCTGCTGCGCAAGGGCTACGAAGTGCACGGCATCAAGCGCCGCGCCTCGCTGTTCAACACGGACCGCATCGATCACCTGTATCAGGACCCGCACGCCTGCGCGCGGCGGTTCATCCTGCACTACGGGGATCTGACCGACTCCAGTAACCTCGTCCGCATCATGCAGGAGGTGCAGCCGGACGAGGTTTACAATCTGGCGGCCCAGAGCCATGTGCAGGTGTCGTTTGAAGCGCCGGAATACACGGCGGATGTGGACGCCCTGGGCACGCTGCGCCTGCTGGAAGCCATCCGCATCACCGGTCTGGCCCCGACGGCCCGATTTTATCAGGCATCCACGTCCGAGCTTTTCGGGCTGGTGCAGGAAGTGCCGCAGACGGAAAAAACGCCGTTTTACCCCCGTTCGCCCTATGCCTGCGCCAAGCTCTACGCCTACTGGATCACGGTCAATTATCGTGAAGCCTACGGCATGTACGCCTGCAACGGCATCCTGTTCAATCACGAGTCGCCCATCCGCGGCGAGACCTTTGTGACGCGCAAGATCACCCGCGCGCTTTCGCGCATGGTGCTCGGCCTTCAGGACTGCCTCTATCTCGGCAACATGGACGCCCGGCGCGACTGGGGCCATGCCCGCGATTATGTGGAAATGCAGTGGCTCATGCTGCAACAGGAAAAGCCCGAGGATTTTGTCATCGCCACGGGGCGGCAGTTTTCCGTGCGCGACTTTGTCAATGCCGCGGCGGCGGAAATGGGGCTCACGCTCTCCTGGCAGGGCACGGGCGTGGAGGAGACCGGCGCGGTGGCGGCTGTGGACATGGACAAACTGCGGCAGGCGTCCGGCAACCGGCAGGGAATGGAGTGTCACGTCAGGCCCGGGGACGTCATCGTGCGGGTGGACCCGCGCTACTTCCGTCCCACGGAAGTGGAGACCCTGCTGGGCGATCCGGCCAAGGCCAAGGAAAAACTGGGCTGGGAGCCCGCAAGTTCGTTTGAGGACATGGTGGCCGAAATGGCGCGCGAGGACCTGGCCCTGAGCATGCGCGACGCCGTGTGCAGGGTGGCGGGATTCAAGACCTTCAGCCACAACGAATAGAAGCCGTTTCCTCCTTCGCAGGAAATGGCTTTTCACGCCGGGCGAGAGTCCGGCGCGGCGCGAAACGTGCCGCGAATGCGCCAGAAACCGCCGGCCGGCGCGGATGTGGAGCGGAGCGGATGGACAAGGATGCACTGATCTATGTGGCGGGGCATCGCGGGCTGGTGGGCGGCGGCATCTGCCGCGCCCTGGAGCGCGCGGGCTACACGAATCTGCTCACGCGCACGCATGCGGAGCTGGACCTGTGCGATCAGGCGGCGGTGCGGGAATTTTTCGCGCGCCACAGGCCCGATGTCGTGGTGCTGGCCGCGGCGAAAGTGGGCGGCATCCACGCCAATGCCACCTATCCGGCGGAATTCATCTCCCAGAACCTGCAAATCCAGAACAACGTCATTGACAGCGCCTGGCGCAACGGCTGCGGAAAGCTGCTGTTCCTCGGCTCTTCCTGCATCTACCCCAGGCTGTGTCCGCAGCCCATCCGGGAGGAATATCTGCTCACGGGGCCGCTGGAACCCACCAATGAGGCGTATGCCCTGGCGAAGATCGCGGGCATCAGGATGTGCCAGGCGTATCGCGCGCAGTACGGCTTTGACGCCATCAGCGCCATGCCCACCAATCTGTATGGCCCGGGCGACAATTATCACCCGCAGAACAGCCATGTGATCCCCGCGCTGATCCGGCGTTTTCACGAGGCAAAGGAGCGGGGGGCCGGGAGCGTGACCATCTGGGGCACGGGCACGCCGCTGCGCGAGTTCCTCCATGTGGACGACATGGCCGGGGCCTGCGTCTTTCTGCTGGAAACCTATTCGGACTTCGAGCATGTCAACGTGGGCTGCGGCGCCGACATCAGCATCATGGACGTCGCGCGGCTGGTGGCCCGCGTGGTGGGCTTTGAAGGCCGCATTGACACCGACCCCGCAATGCCCGATGGTACGCCGCGCAAACTTCTGGACTGCGGCAAACTGTTCCGCATGGGCTGGAGGCCGCGTGTGGAGCTGGAAGCGGGGCTGCGCGACGCGTACCGCGATTTTCTGCAAACCCGACAGGGGGGATAGCGGCAGGTATGGCGCAAGAGCTTGTCATCGAGGCCGGGCACGTCGAGCGGCAGTACTGGAAAGACCTGTGGCGCTATCGGGAGCTGTTCCTTATCCTGACCTGGCGCGATGTGGCCGTGCAGTACAAGCAGACGGTGGTGGGCATCCTCTGGGCCGTGCTGCGCCCGCTGCTCACCATGGCGGCCTTTACCTTTGTGTTCGCCAAGGTGGCGAAGCTGCCCTCCGAGGGCGAAGCGCCGTATCCGCTCATGGTGTTCGCGGCCATGCTGCCGTGGCAGCTCTTTGCCACGGCCATCAGCTCCATCGCCAACAGCCTGGTCGCCAACAGCAACCTTGTCTCCAAGGTCTATTTTCCGCGCCTCATCGTTCCCGTGGCCACAATGGGCGTGGCGGTGGTGGATTTTATCCTTTCCTTCGCGCTCCTCGCGCTGATGATGGTCTGGTATCGGTATCTGCCGCCGCCGCAGGTGCTGGCCGTGCCGCTGCTCACCCTGCTGGCCGCCCTGGTGGCTCTGGGGCCGGGGCTCATCCTCTGCGCGCTCAACGTCACCTACCGGGACTTTCGCATCATCGTGCCGTTCATCACCCAGTTCGGCCTTTACATCTCGCCAGTGGGCTTCTCTTCCGGCATCGTGCCGGAAAAGTGGCGCCTGCTCTATGAATGCAACCCCATGGTGGGCGTCATCGACGGCTTCCGCTGGGCCGTGCTGGGCAGCATGGACTGCCCGGCGCGCGCGCTCGCCATCAGCGCAGGCTGCGCCGTGGTGTTTCTGGTCTGCGGCATCAGCGTTTTTCGCAAAACCGAACGCACCTTTGCGGACGTCATCTAGGGCGCGGCCATGAAACCCATCATCTCCGTGGAAGGGCTCGGCAAGAGCTACACCATCCGCCACGAGGGCCAGACCCACTACAGGTCGCTGCGGGAGGAGATTTTCAAACTGCCCGGCCGCCTGCTGAAAAAGAGCGCGGCACGCCGGGAAGAGTTCTGGGCGCTCCGGGACGTGAACTTTGACATCATGCCCGGCGAGCGCGTGGGCATCATCGGGCGCAACGGCGCGGGCAAGTCCACCCTGCTCAAGCTGCTTTCGCGCATCACCGTGCCCACCACCGGGCGCATCACCCTGCGCGGGCGCGTGGCAAGCCTGCTGGAAGTGGGCACGGGCTTTCACCCGGAACTCACGGGCCGGGAAAACATCTTCCTCAACGGCGCCATTCTGGGCATGAGCCGGGCCGAAGTGCGCCGCAAGTTTGATGAGATCGTGGATTTCGCCGGTGTGGAGAAGTTCCTGGACACGCCGGTGAAACGCTACTCTTCGGGCATGTATGTGCGCCTTGCCTTTGCCGTGGCCGCCCACCTGGAACCGGAAATCCTGATCGTGGACGAAGTGCTGGCCGTGGGCGACGCCGAATTTCAGAAAAAATGCCTCGGCAAGATGGAGGAAGTGGGCAAGGAAGGCCGCACGGTGCTGTTTGTCAGTCATAATATGGCGGCTGTCCGTCAGCTTTGTACGGTCGGTATCTATTTAAAAGAAGGAGCGATTATTAATCAAGGAGATATTGGAAGGATAATACTAGATTACAGCAGCGAAAATGAGAAAAATAAAGAAAGTATTTTTGATTTGAAAAATTCATCAGATGATATTGTAGAATTTGTTGAATGCGGAATTTGGCAGAATGGGGAAAGGTGTACAGGAAAATTCGATATTGCGGTTGAGGCAAAGCTGAGGTTGAAGTACAGGATAAAAAAGAGGGTTTCAGGATTCAGGATCCATGTGGATATAGAAAATGCTTTGGGGATGCGGCTTGTGCGATCGTTCAATAGCGATGGAGAAGTCAAACTGGAAGAGCGTTCACCTGGAACCTATATCTCTGAAATGACAATCCCCGCGTATTTTTTAGGTCCCAAAAACTACAGAATAATAGTTGGTTCCTCGATATTCAATCAACGCTCATGCGCCGGAGGTTTTTCGGCGTCTATCAGTCCTGTGTGCAGCGGCAACTGGTGTGGACCATATCATGGTGATGTATTTCGTGCAGAAATCCTTGCGCATCTTCCGTGGGTGACAAAGGAGCATCAACAATGCTGACAGAGGATGATTGAGGTATGCGCATTCTTTATGGCTATCCCTATTTTCCGTCCGCACAATATCGCAATACTGAAGTTCTGGCTTTGGAAGTTGTGGAAGAATTGCGAAACGTTGGCTTTGACATTGATCCTGTGTGTTTGACAATAAATCCTCCGGCATATGCAAAGGCCTATGAAGATATTGAGAAACTCTGGATCAAGGGGGATACGGCGCTCCTGGAATTATATGAAAAGTTATATAAAATGTGTGAACATTATGATGTTTTTTTTAATGCACCGGGAATTCATTTGCATCGGGATTTTGTAAAGGAGCTTCCCTGTTTTACCGTGTTTGGCTGCAATGATGATCCCGAAGCATCCGAACGTCTGTCCAGACCCGTTGCTGACGCCTATGATATGTGTCTGATAGGAAATATTGCGGAAATAGAGACCTACAAGTCATGGGGAGTCAAGAACGTTTCCTGGCTGCCGCTGGGCCTTATGCATAATTTATATGATAAAACATTGACTGCAGCTGATATCCTGAGCAAAAGGCGTGATATAAATGTTTTTTTCATGGGGGATAAGACGAGCCCGTATAGAAAAGAGCGCTTGGGTACACTTGAGGCCGCATTTCCCGAGGGGTACTTTTTTGGCAAGGGATGGAAAAGAGGTTATCTTCCATCCGAAAAAGAATTATCTATGCTGACAAAATCCCAGATTGGAATCAATGTGCACAATTCCACAGGGCCGGTAAATCTCCGCACATTTTATTTGCCTGCAAATGGCGTACTTCAGATTTGCGATAACAAAAGCAATCTGGCTAAAATTTTTGAACTGGACAAGGAAGTTGTCGGCGTTGACTCCATTGAGGAATGTATTGAAAAATGTCATTACTATTTGCAGCATGTGGAAGAGCAGAGAGCTATTGCCCTTGCCGGATGGAAGCGTGCTTTGACTGAATATACCTATCCCAAAGTGTTTAAAAAGTATTTCTACACTCCTGTCAAAGAAGCGCTGGCGCAAAAGAAGTCACGCGCCGCCAAGCCCCTTGGGGAGGTGTTCAGTGTCCGCAACCGGTGGCGTCAGGCATTTCAGTTGAAATATTTGGAACTTGCCCTGAAAAAAGCATTCACACCATGGAAAGGAGGCGCGCATGAATAATCTTGAAAGTATCAAGAAAACGCAATATGGACTCCATTATAGCCGTCTTAATCCTGTTGGGGAGTTTTTGCCGAAATCAGCGGAACTGTATTACGACGCGCAACTCTACTTCCTGAAAGGGATTTTTCGGGGGGGGGGGGGGGTAGTATTGGATATTGGTACTGGTGGAGGATTCATTGATGATTATCTGTTAAATCTTGGTGCAACGGATATAGATACAATTGAAATCGATGAAACATTATATAAATCAGCAGTGAAGAAATATGAAAAAATACCTGAGATACAACCATTATATGGAGATATTACAACATTTGAATTTAAAAAGACGTATGATTTGATTATAGCGTTCGATGTTATTGAACATATTTCTCCAGACCAGGGGGTCAATATGCTCAGAAAAATATATTCTCTGCTGAACAGGGGAGGAATGTGCATTATCCGTACAGATAATATGGCGAATATTTTTGTGGGAAATTATTCAAGGTATATGGATATTACCCACGCGACAGGATTCACGGAAATGAGTCTGCAGCAAGCTTTCTGGGGCGCGGGCTTTTCCACATGTACGGTGGTTTCTCCGCGTTTTAAACCATTCAGCAAATTATGGATGAAATACAAGGTAAACAGCTTCCTGCAAGAGATGCTCATACGGCTTCAGGACAGGCGCGTTCCTCAGTGTCTGCATAAAGACCTGCTGTGTTATGCCATAAAAGACTGAATTTTGGAGGGGAGAGTGCATATGTATGATGCGGGAATCGGGGGGCGCCCCCGAATAGGGATTTTGGCTGACCGGGAGGGATGGGCGTATGACATAGCCGCAAAGGAACTGCAAAAACACCTTTCCGACAAGTATGATATCAAAATCTACTATGTGCGGAACAGGGACAGGCTGGATGCAAGGGATTTTGACTTGCTCCATGTATGCTTCTGGGGCGAGGAATACCATACGCGCTTTAATATCCCCAGCGAAAAGGTCGTCAAGGAAATTTCCAGCCATCGCTGGCAATATGAGAAAATATATGGGTGTATTTCCCCCGAGGACTTCAGGGCCACATTTCTGCACAATGCGTCCTTTTTTGCCGCCACGTCCTTAAGATTGAAAAATTTGCTTGCGCCATACCTTCCAACCATCAAACATGTTAAAAACGGTTTTGATCCTGAGATTTTTTATCCGCCTGCCAGCGCTCCCGCAGGGGAATTGCGCATCATGTGGGCGGGGAATGCCGCTGACCCCGTCAAGGGCGTTTCGGATATTCTGCTTCCCGCGGCAGGGGACTATCAGCTCTATTTGGCGGAGGGAAATATTCCCCACGGGCAATTGGGGGCGGCGTACCGGAAACATGATATCATTGTTGTCTGTTCCGAACATGAGGCAGAACCCTTGCCGCTGATCGAGGGGATGGCGTGCGGCTGTTTCCCCGTTTGCTGCGATGTGGGGATTGTGCCGGAGCTCATCAGGCACAAGCAAAATGGATACATTGTTCAGGAACGCAGCATTCAGGCGTTCCGCAAGGCGTTTCAGTGGTGTGACGAGCACAGGGAGCACATTCGGCAAGAGCGGAACAACATCTCGCAAAGCGTGCGGGATCGCGCATGGAAAACCTGTGTGGCGACGTATGACATGCTTTGGGAGAGCGCCTTGCGCGAACTCTACTCTCCTGTTTTCAGGAATGACGATGTATCTCCTGACACCAATCTCAGGCTTTTCAGGGAATTTTGCCGGATATTTCAAGATCGGGGATTCACCCAGATACATGCGGTCACTCTTTCGGGACATTGCAATGTCCTGCATGAATACGGCGGTCTCGCCTGCGAATATGATGGGGTTCCGCCCATCTGTTTTTTAAGAAATGCTGACATCGGGAAGCTCTCCGCCCCCTATCCCATTGAAGATAATAAGGAACTTATTGCGTTTTTGGCGGCCTCACCCGATGAGCTCGCCTTTCATGGCACAGCGCATTTTGATTTTTCGCAGATGAATGAGGCTGAACTTCGGCATGAATTTGCCGAGGGACTTGCCAGGATGCGGAAGCTGTTCCCAGATAAAAACATATCGTATTTTGTGCCGCCGTTTAATAGAACAAATTCGCTTGTGGAGCGGGTGGCTTCAGAGTTTTCACTCAGAACATTAAAAACCGATGGTGTGCATCTGGAAGAAAAGCTGTCGGAAATCGACCATTTTGAACATCTTCAATACAGGTATCATCATCACCGGTTCTATCCGGAAACAAGGTTTTCCTGCTATCCGCTCACCCTGGAGCGGCTTCAGCACGCCTTGTCGCACCCGGTCGCGTTTGGGAGTGGCGGGGAACGCCATCCGGTACAGGCCGGGATGTCCAGAGTGATCCATAAACTTGGCAGGGGACTGCGGAAAGTCTGCCGGCGCATCATTCCCTCACGCGGCAAGGAGCCGGCGTCAGCGCCATTGCCGATGAGGGAGATCAATAGCATCATTGATGCCTGCGCCGCGCCAGAATGGCACAAGTATGCGTTTCAGCAGCTTGGCAACCGTGCATTTACCCACGATTTGCTGAGCTGGATCGCCGCCACCCTTCCGCAAAATGCGGCGATCCTCGAACTCGGGTGTGGATGCGGGCAAAATCTCTTCGCGCTTCAGAAGAAAAATTTTTCCAACCTTTCTGGAGTGGATGTGGATAAAAACGCGCTGTGCGTAGCGCGTGCCATTGAACAGAAAGTTGCTGCGGAATTGAAGCTGACCGAGGGGGATATTTTCAGCGTCGATTTTTCTCAGCTTTTTGATATGATTTATTCGCTGGATGTGATTTATTTGCAGGACACCTATGATTTTGCGCATGTTATAAAAAAATATTCCAAATACCTTCATGAAGGTGGTTGTCTGGCCTTTGATGTAATCGATAGCGCCTACAACAGCATCCAAAACAATGAATATCTGACTTCAGATTGGCAGAAGCCTGTAGAAGAGAGGAGAGAGTCCGAATATAAGCTGCGAACGTCTTATTCCTCCATTGTGCAGGCAGCCGGGGCATCCGGGCTTCGCATACTTTCCCACAAGTTCTATGCAGAGACTCCTCAAAGATCCGTATATATATTGAAGAAAGACAAGTAAATATGTTATGGAGCGCATAGTTCTCATCTGCATAACGACATTTGAAATGGGCGGGGCCGAACGCCAGGCCCTGACCCTGGCGATGCTTTTAAAAAAGCAGGGGATGCGCGTTCTCATGGCTGCCTTTTCAGAGGGAGGACCTGTCTGCGATGCCTGCAAGAAAAAGAATATCCCTACGGTGCATTTTCCTCCACAAATAAGCATTTTTAATATTATTTCGATTATTTCAACGATAAATCAACACAATGTGGATATAATCTTCAGTTATTGCGACCATGCGAATGTCATGATGTCATTGGCCTTTCCCTTTACACATGCTTCAAGGATGTTCTGGGGCCAGCGGGATGCCGGCATTGGCGTCCACTTCCTCGCTCTGTTCCCTGGCATTCTTGACGTACCCACTGCGGCCATCAGCAATTCGATCGCCGGCAGGAATTTTCTGGAGAAAGTATCCGGAACATTGAAAATATATCATATCCCCAATGCCATACAACCGAGACCTGCGGTGCATTCCCGCACACAATGGCGGCAGCGGCTGGATATTCCGGAAAACAAAACAGTTTTCCTGATGGTTGGCAATTTAAGTCAATTCAAGGCTCATGACCTCCTGCTGCATGCCTGGGCCCTGGCACAAGATTCAGCCGCATTTTCCCAAAATGCTGCTCTGGTTCTCGCCGGTCATGATAGTGGGCAAATGGGCTATCTGCGACAACTGGTGGGGGAACTGCACCTTGAGGATTCCGTTATATTTACAGGCCAAGTATCCGATATTAGCGGTCTTATTTGTGCCGCTGATATTTGTGTCTTTTCTTCAAGGAAAGAAGGTTTGCCCAATGGAATTCTGGAGTGCATGTATCATGGATTGCCGGTAATTGCGCTTTACAATGACGGTACAAACGAGGCTTGTTCCGCTGTTCCCGGAAATTTGCTGATTAAAGAACATACCCCGGAAAATTTCAAAGAAGGGATTTTGAAATTTTTTAGCCAAAAAAACTTAAATGCTATTGGTGAATCAAATTCCAAGTATGTAAAAACTGCCTTTTCACCAGATATTCTTTGTGAAAAATATCTTGATATTATTGAGAATGTGCAATGTAATAAAACAATATTTTTAATGTTAAAATCCATCAAGTGTTTACTCATGTACTATTTTATAAAATTAATAAAAAAATTAAAAACAGCATGATAAGCGCATTACATATCAATGCAACGTATTCTGTCGGCGGGGCGGCTTCAGTTATGGGGCGTCTGGTCTCGTCGATGCATAGATATGATGTTGTATCAAAAATTCTGGCGGGAGATGAAAAATCAAAGAATCATGCGTTGCAGATAGAGAAAGCTTTTGGAGGATTGTTTTCCTATTGTTTATGGCGTGGACTGCTGGATTATCAAATCCAAAAAAGTCATCATCTTTTCGCTCATCCCTTGATTCGGGAAGCAGATATTTTACACTTTCATAATCTGCATGGCGGGTATTTTAATCTTTGGTCGCTTCCTCTGCTTTCCGCGCTCAAGCCTGCTGTCTGGACGCTGCATGATATGCAGGCGCTGACCGGGCATTGCGCTCATTCGCTGGAGTGCAGGCGCTGGCTGCCTGATACGGGGTGTGGCAACTGTCCGCATCTGGACACCTATCCCGGCCTGCGGCGTGATGCCACGCGCCGCCTCTGGCAGGACAAACGCACCATTTACGCGCACAGTTCCCTGTATCTGGTGACGCCCTCCGTCTGGTTACAGCGACTGGTGGCAAAGAGCGTGCTTGGGGAACAGCCATTGGTCTGCATTCCTAATGGCGCTGATACGACGGTCTATCGCCCTCAGGACAAAGCAGCGGCGCGCCGTCTGCTTGGAATTCCGCAAGATGTGGTACTGGTGGGAGGCTGCGCTGTCGGTGGCGTCAATAGTCCATGGAAGGGGGGCGCATTTGCGCTGTCGACCATCCTGGAACTGAAAAAGCATTTTCCGAATCTTCACTTCTTGAATATTGGCGTCAAAGAAGCGCCATCCGAATTTGATAATGCGGACTGGGTCCATCAGATACCTTATGTGCATGAGCCCGCCCAGCTCGCACGCCTGTATGCGGCGCTTGACCTGCTTTTATATCCCAGTGTGGCTGATAATCATCCGCTGGTGTGCATCGAATGCCTGTGCTGCGGGACGCCTGTTGCCGGTTTCGCCACAGGGGGCGTTCCCGAGATTGTGCGCCATGGAGAAGACGGCCTGCTTGTCACTCCCCGTGATGGCGCGTCACTGACGAAAGCCGCGATCCTGCTGCTTCAGGACGGCAGTTTTCGGGAGCGCATGGCGCGGGAGATCGCCGTCGGCGCAGCGCAGCGCTTTAACCTGGACATCTTCGCCCAGCGCTATAAAAAAGTTTATGAGGAAATGCTCCATATGCCCCGGAGCCTGGAAAAAAGCCGTTTGCCGATGAGCGGGATTCCCGCGCTTATAAAAAGCCCGGGCTTCATGCGGCAGGAATGGCGCAAGTATGGGCACCCTTCCCTGCGGCAGCGATTGGAGTTGTTATTTAACAGCATAAAAGGTAGCATTTGCGTGGCCTTCGCGGTGGCCGCCGGGTGGCCTGTACAGGCTGCCCGGACTCTTCGTTCCGTCTGTTTCCGTTATCGCAAGCGATAATGCGGCAGCAGCTCCACGTGGTCTCATGCGACATAACTTTACGATAAATGGATGGATGATATGGATGACTTCAAAGTCTCAGGGGACCTTTTTCAGGAAGTGTATCGCAAGTATTAGTATGCATGACGCCAGATAAATATGATGCCTGTATTCACCATCATCACCGCAACGTACAATGCCGCCCCCACCTTGCCGCGGCTGCTGGAATCGCTTGCCTGTCAGACCTGTCGCGACTTTGAGCTGATCATTCAGGATGGAATGTCCAGGGACGCCACACTGGATATTGTACAGTCATATGTATCCCGACTGCCTTCCGTATCGATTGCTTCAGAAGCGGACACCGGCATCTATAATGCATGGAACAAGGCGGTACAGCGGATTCGTGGACAGTGGGTCATCTTTCTTGGGGCCGATGATTGTCTTGTGGCCAATGACTCCCTCGAGCGTGTTCGTCAAAAAATCTTGCCCTTGGCTCCATCAGTGACGTTTGCGGCAGGAGACGTGATCATTTGCGATGATGACAGGGAGCTCTTTCTCATGCCCGGGCTTGATGGCAATGTCGCCCAAAAGCTGCGTGCGGGCGAGCCGGCGGTGCATTCGGCGCTTTTTCAGCGTGCCTGTCTGTTCGCCGGAGTTCCTTTTGATGAATCTTTTAAAGTTGTTGGCGACTATGATTTTGTCGCCCGTCTGTGGCGCCATGATGAAGAAGGATATTATCTGAACATTCCGGTCACGCGCATGTGTATTGGTGGAGCCACGAGCAACTTGAGAACCATGCTGCGCTATCGGTATGAGAAGGTGCGTGTCATGAGGCGGTATTACGGTATCCGCGCAACGCTCCCCCATTTGCCTGGCCTGGTAAAAGGGCTGTTGCCTTTTGCGCTTTCCCGGATTTTCCCACCAGAGAAGGCTGTTTTTATTTATAATAAAATCCGGATATTAAGAAAATTGAAACCCGCGAATATCAGGTAGTGCATGCCGTCCAGTGCCGTTGCCATCATTGCCTACCGGGCCGAACCGGATGCCGGAGAACTGGCTTCGTTGCGGCAGTGCTGCTCCACGCTGGGGAGGCATCAGCTGTTTCTCGTCTGTCCGGAATCTCTTCCGTTGGGGCGCTACCTGGAGGAAGCGGCCCGCGCCGGCGCGCGCCTTGAGCCTGTGCGCTTCCCTGACCACTGGTTCCAAAGCGTGCGCACCTATAACAGGCTGATGCTGGACAGTGAATTTTATGAACGCTTCAGCATGGTTGAGTATCTGCTTGTTTATCAGCTGGATGCCTGGGTATTCTCGGACGCGCTGGAAGCGTGGTGCGCCAGAGGCTACAGTTATGTGGGGGCGCCGTTCTTCAATGACCGGCATGAACTTTTTCCCTTTGCCGGCAATGGGGGCTTTTCGTTAAGAAAGATTCCGGATTTTATCGCCCTGCTGCGCGGCACTCTTCCCATGCGGGACTATGACAGGGATTTCCCTGAGGTGCGCCTGCCCGCCCGAACACGGCTGCGCGGTGCGCTCAAGGGTCTGCTGCACCGGGCGGAAATGCGTCTCTGTCGGGCATCTTCCAAATGGTATTGCCGTTTAATGTGGGAACATGAGGATTTTATTTATGCGAAGGCGTTTTCCCTGCTTGGGAAGCAGCATGTCCCCGCGCCGCGGGAGGCGGCGCACTTCGCGTTTGAACGCTGTCCGGAACTGCTGTTTGCCTGGACAGGGGGGAAGCTGCCCTTCGGCTGCCATGCCCATGGGAAATATGGCCATTCGTTCTGGCGTCGTTGGATCATTCCCGAAAATGCGCGCGTTCAGGCGCAGAGGTGAGCGCGCGGTTCCCTTCCCGGGAGCCGATACCCGCAGATGCAGAACTTTGTATCGGGCTGAATGATGAACGGCGTAGTTCCGGAACTCTCCATCATCATTGCCGCGCGCAATGCCGCGGCGCTCCTTGACGAAACATTGGGCGGCTTTCCCCGGCGCGCGCCTTTTCCCTATGAAGTCATCATTCAGGACGCCATGTCCGCCGAC
Source organism: uncultured Desulfovibrio sp. (assembly GCA_900547595.1). Taxonomy (GTDB): domain Bacteria; phylum Desulfobacterota; class Desulfovibrionia; order Desulfovibrionales; family Desulfovibrionaceae; genus Desulfovibrio. Next base: position 35,158 of record URHE01000005.1, on the reverse strand, counting down.
GGCACGGAAGAGGTCGTCCGGAAGCACGCGGAACTGCCAGTCAGATTTGAGAGCGCCCGGGATACCGGCATCTATGATGCCTGGAACAGGGCGCTTGCGCGGCGGCGCGGCCAATGGGTGGTGTTCATCGGCGCGGGCGACCGCCTTGACTGGGCCGCCTTGGCGAAGTGCGTGGCCGCGCTCAAAACGCTGCCCGACCGCGTGGAGTATTATGCCACTCCCGTGCGGCTCGTCACTCCCGGCGGGGAGGCGCTTGAGCTCCTGTCTCCTTCCTCGAGCCCGCTGCGCGATCTGCCGCAGGGCATGAGCCTGCCGCATCCCGGCCTGTTCCATCGCGCCACGCTTTTTGCCGACCGCCGGTTTGACGCATCCCGCCGCATTGCAGGAGACTATGAGTTCCTGTGCCGCACCCTGCGCGAAAAGAATGTCTGGCGGGGGGATGTCCGCGTTGTGTCCATGCGCACGGGGGGCATGAGCGGCAACATGGATTCCATGTTTGAGAGCGAGAGGGAATTGCTGCAACTCTCAAGGAGCTACTTCCCCCGCGCCTTTCCGTACAAGCCGCTGCTGCGTCTTGCCCGCAGCGGGGGGTATCGGGTTTTGCGCAGGCTTTGCGGCGCCCGTCTTGCCGGATGCTTTGCGGACCTGCCGCGTCTGGCGCGGGGGAAGCCCCGGCTCTGGAGTCTTTCCGAACGCGCCGGCGTCTCCCTGCCTCCCTTATCCGACTGTCCACGTCTGGACCTGCTCGTGGCGACCAGGGGGCGCGTCCGGGAGCTTGACCGCCTGCTTGCGTCGCTTGAAAGGCAGACATACAGAAATTTTCATATTTTTCTGGCCGATCAGGACGAGCCCGGCTATCTGGACGACATGCTGGCGCGCCACACGTCGCTTCCCCTAACGCGTGTCATGCTGCCCTCGCGCGGCGTGTCCATTGCCCGCAATATACTGCTGGAACGCGCGCGGGGAGATATCCTTGTTTTCCCCGACGATGATTGCTGGTATGCGCCGGAGACCCTGGAACGGGTGTGCGCGGCGTTTGCGGAGCATCCCTCGTGCGGGGCGTTGCTGGGGGTGTGGTCTCCTTCGCCGGAGGTGGCCGTGCGGGGCATCTCCTCCGGAGTGGTGGGCAGAGTCGGCCTCTTCAGGCTGGCGGGAACGTGCGTGCAGTTTTTCCGCAGGGAGGCTGTTGCCGGGCTCCGCTTTGATCCGCTGCTTGGCCCCGGCACGGGCCTGCCCTATGGCTGCGGCGAAGATACCGACTATCTGCTGCATGCCCATGAGCGCACTGAGGTGCGGCGGGATGTGCGCATCCGGGTCTTTCATCCCTCCCCCAGGGAACAGCTTCCAGCGCCGCAAAAGGTGGCAAGCTATGCGGCGGGGAGAATGTATCTGCTGAAAAAGCACAGATTTTCATCGCTGTTCATGGCGTTCAATGTGTTGTATCCCCTGTTCCTGGCCCCCATTGAGGTTTTGCGGCACGGAAAGGCGCAGGGCGCCTGCCGCCTGCGGATGTTTCGGGAACGGCTGCGGAACTGGCGTTAGTTAATTATCGCTCTCCAGCAAAATGCGTATGCAGGCATGCCAATAAATCTGGATCCCTTACCAGCAAGGATGAATACATGACTCTTCCGTATGATTTTGAAAATTCCCGGGACTTGAAAGCGTGGCTGGATACATTGCCTGAAGAAAAACTTGTAGTTGGCTTGTATGTATACAATAATAACACAACCCAGGATGAATGGCTCAATCCGCTCGCGCGGCATTTGCGTGAACATGGTTTTGCCACGATTGGCATTGTTGACCCTTCTAAGGCGCAGCAGGTGGAACTTTCCTCGGCGGACGCGACCGCTCTTATTCCAGCCCCGGAAATTTCCAATCTTGAGCGGATAAATGTTTTCATAATCTCCGATGTTGACAGTTGTATAAATTTCCCGTTGTCCTCGCGGATATTGGCATGCTGCCATGGCACAATGACCAAGCATGAAACCTGCATGCCCTGCGATGGCAGCATACCCGCCAATGTGGATGGCTGGCTATGCTCCTATCCATTGAGTCCGCGCACGCGGGAATGGACCAGCGACGTCATGACAGGCTTTCACAGGCCGGATCGTACAAAACGCAAGAGCGGCAATTTCCATATCATTCCCTGCGGTTATCCACGGGCCGGAGCGCTGGTTGAACAGTTGGCGGGGATCCCCTCCGCGCCGGATGCCATTGTTTACGCGCCGGTAGGCATGGTCATGTATCCTGACATGGGCGGAATGCGCGTCAGACAGCATGGCGAGGCTCTTCTGCGCGTATTACTGCAGGGCTTCCCGGATAAGAAGGTGATTTTCCGGCCATACAAAACGGATATCGACCGGGAGGAAGTAAAAAATATCTGCGCCGCATTCTCCGATGAGAAAAGATTTCTTTTAGATACAACTCCCCAAAGACTTTTCGCCTTTTCCAGAGGGGAAGTGCTGATTACGGATTATTCCCATATCGGCCAGTCTTTCGCGCTCTGCACCGGACGTCCGGCCATAGTTTTTACGCCATGGGAGAAAGGGGAAGATGCGCCTGAAACTGCGACGGGGGCTAGGGTCCGCAGCTACGAAAGTTTGCTCAACATCGTACAAAAGGCCATGAGTGATGCCGCAAAACAGCGGATCGACCGTTCGCGAAAAGAAATTGCCATGCCTGTGGAAAATGCCTTGGCTGAACTGGCCGCGTTAATAAGGGATTTTTTTGAAGATCGTCCCCGTCCCGACTGGCTGACCATCAGGCGCAATGACTGGTCGCTGTTACAGGATGAAAAAACGCTGTTGGAAAAATTGCACCGCCATCCTGCGACCAGTGCAGCGCTTTTTCTGTTCCGCAATCCCGAAAGTCCCCTGCTCGCCGCGGCGGCTCTTTGAGGATGGCCTGCGCCAGATGCCGCAAGGCTATATCAGATACAACATTCAAATCCCCGCGGGGCGTATCCTGGGGAAGGATCTCTCCGGTTGCCGCTGCTATTCGGACATCAACGAGGAAGATATCAAGCGCTTGTGGGCAATGAGCCGTTGGAGCGAACCGCGCCTCAGGCTGTATCAGACAGTCAACGCGGTAAAACAGAGCATGAGAAGCGTGCAAAAAATGGGTCTGAAAAAAGCGGTGCGGCGCATGGGCGTCAAAATGCTTCCCACCTGTTTCCACAAGCCCGTCAAACGCGTGATCACGGCTGTATTCAACAAGTAGCGCGTTTTGGCAGTGGAATCGCGTAACCGCTCTGGCGACAGCGTGAGCAGACGCCCGCGCCGTACTCCGGCGAAAAACCACGCGTTTCCGCCGCTTGTCCCGCTCCGCGGGGAAATAGCGGCAGCGAAACCAGAGGAAAATGCTCTGCTATGAAAGCTGAAACTCCAATGCTTCAAACAGAAAACTCCCGGAGCGGGTTGCGGATATGAGCAACGGTTTTTTATTTTCCTCCAAGGCGGACACGCTGCACGCCCTTTCCTGTCATGAAGAGCTGCACATCCCGCGGGTCCACGCTTTCACGGCGGAACAATGGCGCTCGGACCCGGATTCCGTAGTGCGGGAACTCGCGGCCGCCTTTCAGGGGCGGCTTGCCGTCCGTTCCTCCTGCCGCCGCGAGGATTCAACGTCCGCCTCCGCCGCCGGGGCCTTTCTCTCCCTGTTGAATGTGGATGTCGCGGACGCTTCGGCCCTGCGGGATGCGGTGGACCGGGTCCTTGCCTCCTACGGCGAGGCCGCGCCGGACGATCAGGTGCTGGTGCAGCCCATGATCCGCAATGTGACCGTCACCGGCGTGATCATGACGCGTGTGCTGAATGACGGCTCTCCCTATTATGTCATCAACTACGATGACGAATCCGGCAAGACGGATACCATAACCGGGGGCCGGAATGTCAGCAAGACGGTCTATGTGTACAGAGATGTGCGAGAGCAGGATTTTGATTCCCCGCGGCTGCGCAGTTTTGTGAATCTGGGCCGCCGTCTGGAAGCGTTGTGCGGCAATGACGCGCTGGACATAGAGTTCTGTCTGGATGCGGACAATGTTCTGCATCTTCTCCAGGTGCGTCCTGTCTGTACCCGCCAACACTGGCCGGCACACCCCGACGCCATCAAAGATTTTATCGGCCCTGTTGCGGACTTTGTTGCCACCAGGACCGGTCCCTGCCCGTACCTGTTCGGACAACGCGCCATTCTGGGCGTCATGCCGGACTGGAATCCGGCGGAAATGATCGGCATTGTGCCGCGTCCTCTGGCCGCTTCCCTGTACCGCACCCTGATCACCGAACGGGTCTGGAGCGAGGCGCGGGAACACATGGGCTACCGGGCGCTGCCCGCCACAGAGCTGATGGTCCTGCTCATGGGGCGCCCCTATATTGATGTGCGGGCCAGCTTCAATTCCTTCCTGCCGGCGGGGCTTGACCCCGTGAGTTGCGAGGCGCTGGTGTCCGCCTGGCTGGAGCGTCTGGAGGCGCAGCCCCAGCTGCACGACAAGGTTGAATTCGAGATCGCCCAGACCGTGCTGGATTTCTGTTTTGATGCCCATTTGGACGAACGCTATCCGGGCCTGCTCACCGCAGGGCGCCGGGAGGAGTTTCGGGAGTGCCTGCGGCGCCTCACGGTACGTTGCCTGGATGATTCCCCCTCCGGCTCCATGGAACTGGCCTTTGACGCCGTGGCCGAACTGCGGGCCCGGCAGGCGGGCAGACCGCTGGTCGACGCGGCCCACCCGCTGCCTCTTTCCGCGCTCCATGCCTTGCTGGAGGAATGCCGCACCTACGGCACATTGCCCTTTTCCATTCTGGCCCGGCACGCCTTCATCGCGGAAAGCCTGCTGCGGACCGCGGTCACGCGGGGCGCGCTGTCGCCGGAGCGGTTGCGGGAATTCAAGCTGTCCATCAGGACCATTTCCGGCGAAATGTCCGACGAGTTCATGGAAGTGTGCGACGGGAAACGGGATTCACCAGGCTTTATGCGCAAATACGGCCACTTGCGGCCCGGAAGTTATGATATTCTCTCCCTCCGTTACGCGGACAGGGAAAATCTCTTCGGGGATGTGCGGGCACTTTCGCTGACGGAAAAAACTGAACGTCCCTTTGCGCTGGATGATGCGGAAAAGCGTGACCTGCAAAAATTGCTGGCCGAAAACGGGATCGGCCACAGCGCTGAGCAGCTGTTGCGGTATGCGCGGAGGGCTATCGCCGGCAGGGAGCTGGCAAAGTTCGTGTTCAGCCGCAACCTGTCAGACGCGCTGGAAACGGCGGCCTTGTGGGGAGAGGGCATCGGCTTTGGCCGGGATGATGTTTCCTTTATACCTGTCCAGACGCTGCTGGACTGGACGACCAATGCCGTGCCGGAAAGACCCCATGGGCACTTTGGCGCGCATATCGCGCGCAACAGGGAAATCTTCGCCAAGGGAACCAGTCTCAAGCTCGGGTATCTGATCCGCTCCGTCCGCGATGTCTATGTGGCGCCGCAGCACAGGGCCGCGCCCAATTATATCGGGACAGAGCCCGCACAGGGGGAAGTTGTCCGTCTTTATGCGGACAGTTCCTGCGCTGTCGAGCTGACAGGCAGGGTGGTCTGCATAGAAAACGCTGATCCCGGTTTTGACTGGATATTTACCCGCCAGATCGCGGCGCTGGTCACCAAATTCGGCGGGGCCAATTCCCACATGGCCATCCGGTGCGCCGAATACGGCCTCCCGGCGGCCATCGGCGTTGGCGAACAGCTTTTCGCGGCCATAGCCGAAGCCAGGGCGGCGCTTGTCGATCCCCGGGCGGCCATCCTCACCTCATGCTGATGGAGATGCACGCATGATCGCCATTTCCATGCGCATGACACGCCATACCTACCCTGACGGCACGGCGGAAACGCGGGACGCGCTGGCCCGGGACTGGTGGCGCTTTCTGCGCGCGGCGCTCCCGGATGTTCCTGTCATGCCTGTGCCGAATACGGGCGGCCGGGCCGTGTCCCTGCTGGAGGAACTGCCCGTAAGCGGTCTTATTCTCAGCGGCGGGGATGATTGGGGCGCCTTCCCCGAGCGGGACGCCACGGAACGGGAGCTGCTGCTGTGGGCGGAGCGCATGTCGCTGCCTGTTCTGGGGGTGTGCCGCGGGGCGCAGGTGATAAATCGGGCGCTGGGCGGCGCCACAGGTTCCGGTTTTGCGGAAAGGCATGTGCGTACCCGCCACGCCGTCCGGGTGGAAGCCTGGCCCGGCGCACTGCCCCGCCCGGCAGCTCTGGAAGTCAATTCCTTTCATGCCCATGGGATAGAAGCGCGCGGGCTTGCGCCCGGCCTGACGGCCCGCGCTGTGGCCGAAGATGGCAGCGTGGAAGCCTTCACGGGCGACAGCGGCAGACTGACAGGCGTCATGTGGCACCCGGAACGGGAAGCCGAGGCGCAAGCGCATGATGTGCGCCTTTTTCAACAGTGTTTCAGGCAGGCACGGCAATGAACGCGGCAGGCATCATTCTGGCGGCGGGGCGCGGTTCGCGCATGAAAGCATTGACGAACGAAAAGCCCAAATGTCTGGTGGAGCTGGCGGGCAGGCCGCTGCTGCACTGGCAGCTGGACGCGCTGCGCGCGGCGGGGCTCAGGCGCATTCTGGCGGTGCGCGGCTATGCCGCCGCCTGCATTCAGGGAGATTTTGAAACCGCGGAAAACCCGCGCTGGGCGGAAACCAACATGCTGTCCACCCTGCTGTGCGCGCGGGACTTTGCCTGCCGCGCCTTTGAACAGGGCGTCGGGCGTCTCGTCGTGTCCTACTCGGACATTGTGTATCACCCGGAACATGTGCGCGGGCTTTTGGCCAGCAAGCACAGCATCGCCCTGAGCTTCGACACCCGGTGGGAACCGCTGTGGAGGCTGCGTTTCGGCGATCCCCTGCTGGACGCGGAAACCTTCCGGCAGGAAGGCGGCCTGCTGCGGGAAATCGGCAACAAGCCGCGATCGCTCGCGGACATTCAGGGACAATATATGGGCTTGCTGAGCTTTGACCGCCCGGGCTGGCAGACGTTTATCCGGTGCGCTGAGGAGTTGGGCGCGGCGGTGGACAAAACGGATATGACCGGTTTTTTGCGTCTGCTGCTGGCGCGGAACATCCCTGTGGGCGCCGTGCCTGTGGAAGGGAAATGGTGCGAGGCGGACAGCGATACGGATATAGCCCTCTACGAAAACGCGCTGGCCCGGGGGAACTGGTCCCACGACTGGCGCTGAAAGGAGGTTGACAGTGAAACACGGGGACTTCACGGCACTGGCGGATAACTACGCGCGCTACCGTCCCGGCTACGCTCCCTTTGTGCTGGAAGCGTTTCTGGCTTTTGCCGCGCCCGCGCAAGCGAGGGTTTGCGCCGACGTGGGCGCGGGCACGGGCATCTGGTCGCGTCAACTGGCGGCGCGGGGCGTCCGCGTCATCGCGGTGGAGCCCAACGACGCCATGCGTGAAGCGGGAAAAAAGCAGAACGGGGCATTGGACATCGAATGGCGCAAGGGTGGGGCGGAGGACACGGGGTTGCCCGATGCTTCCTGCGACATGGTGTGCATGGCGTCCTCCTTCCACTGGCCGGACTTTGACGCGGCGGTCAGGGAATTCCGGCGGATACTCAAGCCCGGCGGGCTGTTCATGGCGTTGTGGAATACGCGGCGCTTTGAATCCAATCCGCTTCTGGTGGAGATCGAGGAGTTTCTGCACAGACTGGTGCCGGATATGAAGCGGATCTCCTCCGGCCGCTCCGAATTCTGTGACAGCCTGACAGAGCGCCTGCGGCAGCGCGAAGAGTTCGCGGATGTCCTGTACCTGGAAGGGCGGCATACCGAGCGGCAAAGCCCGGAACGCTATATCGGCCTGTGGCAGTCGGTCAATGATGTCCGGGTGCAGGCCGGGGAGGAACGCTTCGCGCGTTTCATCAGGCATATTGAGGAAGTCACCGGGAATATTCCGGTCATTGAGGCCGAGTACCTGACCCGCGCATGGATCGCGCGCACGAAAACCGCGTCGGTCCCCTCGAGGGAATAGCGTCCGCCTTCCAAGGGGGAGAGTATGAAAACGGAATGGGAGCACAGCTTCCGGCCTGTTCCCCTACACCACCAGAGCCTGGATAGCGCAACGCAAGGATTAGGCATGCCTTCAGCGAAAGACACTTCCGGGGGCCGTGTTATCTGGATCACCGGACTGTCCGGCGCGGGCAAGACCACGCTTGCCCGCGCCTTGCTGGAACACCTGCCGGGCGCGATCCTGCTGGACGGCGATGAACTGCGCGAAGTTCTGGGGGCCGCGCAAAGCGGTTTTGACGCCGACAGCCGCAAACGGCTGGCCCTGACCTACGCCCGGATGGCCCGTCTTTTGGCCGGGCAGGGCTTCACGGTCATTGTGGCTACCATTTCGCTGTTCCATGCGGTCCATGCCTGGAACCGCGAGCATCTGCCGGGGTATCTCGAGGTATTTCTGGACGTGCCCGAAGGAGAACGCCGCAGGCGCGATCCCAAGGGGCTGTATGCCGCCGAACAGGCGGGACGGGTGACGGCAATGGCCGGGGGAGAGACCCGTGTGGAACTTCCCCTTTCTCCCCACCTTCATCTGGATGCCGCGCTGTCGGTGGAAGAAAGCGCCAGGCGTATTCTGGAACACTGCGGCCCACCGCGCGAACAGGATCGCGGCAGGCATAGCTGATGCTCCACGATGCGCCATGCCCGTCATTGACTTCTGCCGCCTTCCCGGCGTACTGAAACGCCCATATCCACGTTGAACGGCGGCCTGTTTCCGGACAGGCCGCATGAGGCAGCATATGGAACTGAAACCCCGTGCGACCCCCGGGCAGCAGCCCCCCTCCGGAGAGGCTCCCGGCGGCACGCGTCCGGCAGGCCCAGTGGAACCGCTGCCGGGCCCCGGCGAGGCACTGCCCAGGCCGGATCCCGGTTCCGGCGGCCACAGGCTTTCGATCGTGGCCGTACTGGCGGTCATTGTGGTGGGCGCGGCCGCATTCTGGCTCAGTCGTGAACCGGCCACGCGCGCTGACCTGCGCGAACGGGCGGCGGCCTTTGTGGACAGCCTGGCCGACGGCACGCCGCTGGCGGGCCTGGGTGACGTATTCCGCCCGGCGCCCCCGCCGCCACCGCCATCCGTCCTCACGCCGCCCACGGAGCCCGGAACCCTTGCCGGGCGCAATGTGCAGGGGACCGTGCCCGCGCCCGTGGACACGGGACCTGCCGATGCGGGCGCGGCGCGGGATGTGGCCGCGACCGAGGGCCAGGGCGCGCCCGGCGCCGGGGAACGGCAGGCCGGTTTCGTGCCCCCCGTCACCGAGGACAGCCGCGTGCGTCCCGGCTATGTGGCGGAGCTGGCGGCATGGCTCGTGTCGCGGTACCGGCCCGGCCCGCGCGGCGGCACGCTGGCCGTCAGTGTCCAGAGCCTCAATCAGCGCTGCGGCGTGGCCCAGGCGGGCATGGCCGAGGGCGGCCGCGCCGGGCTTTTGCGCTATGCCTTTCATCCGAGCATGATCCAGGGCCTGTACGGACTCTATGTGCATCGCTTCCTGGAGGACCTGGACACTGCCGCGCGCAGGCGGGGGCTGGACGAGACGCAGAACCGCCAGTTCCACCTCGCCCTGGCGGGCCGCGCCGTCATGCTGGCCGGGGCGCTGGAGGGCGTGGCCTCCGTGCCGGACATGGGCCAACGGCTGGCCCATGTGGAGCAGCTGGCCCAGAACGCGGTGGAGATCAACGCGCAGATGGCCTCGGCAACTTTTGAGCTGGACGAGCTGCGCGCGGCTGACGCGCCGCGTCAGGAGCTTGCCGCCGGGCAGTTGCGCGTGGACGGCCTGAGCGCGCGCTACCGGCGCGCCCTGGATGAGCAGGCCGGCGCCCAGCGCGCGCTGGTGGCGGCCATCCGCAAGGGCGGTGGCCAGGGCATGGACGATGATTCCCTGTTCTTTGTGGCCAACTGGGTGGAGCGTCGGCTTCAGGGCGATCCGGAAGCGATGGCCTCCGTGCGCAGCGCCGCCGGAGTGCTGCGGGACCTTGCGCGCCGTTGCGCCGAGATCGGGGCCGGAGCGCCGCGTCCGCCCGCGCCTGACGCGGCGCCGCAGGAGGCGCCCCGGACGAATCCGTGAGCGACGGTCGGGCCACGGTTTCCCTGGCCGCCGGTCACGCCCTCCCCGCGCCGCCCCTTGTTCTTTTTGTGGGCGGCGTGCGCAGCGGCAAGAGCGCCATGGCCCAGACCTGGGCCGAGGCGCGGGCGCCGCGGCGGCTTTTTGTGGCCACCTGCCGCGTGGAGGACGAGGAGATGGAACAGCGCGTGCGCCTGCACCGGGCGGCGCGCGGCCCCCAATGGGCGTGTCTGGAGGTGCCGCTGGAAGTTCCGGAGACGCTGGACGCGCTGTGGACACGGGGCGACGCCCCGCAGGGGGAGGACCAGCCCGGCGTGGTCCTGCTGGATTGCGCGGGCATGTGGCTTGCCAATCTTCTGGGCGTGGGGCTTGACGATGCCGCCGTGCTTGGCCGGGTCGACGCCCTGACGGCCAGCCTGGGGCGCCGCCGCGCGCCGGTGGGCGTGGTCACGGCGGAGACCGGCCTTGGCCTGGTGCCGCCGTCGCCGCTGGGGCGCCGTTTTCTGGACCTGCTCGGTCTTGCCAATCAGCGGCTGGCGCGGGCCGCGGACAGTGTCGTCCTTGCCGTCTGCGGCCTGCCGTTGGCCCTGCGCGGCGGCGTGCCCGCCGGACTGGAGCCGCACCCGTGAATGCCGTTCTTTCCTGGTTCCGTTGTGCTGTGTCGGTGCCGTTGGCGCTCCTGCCGCTTTTTCTGTGGCCGGTTTTCCCCGCGCATGCCGCCGCGGCGGATTCTGACGCGCCGGGCCGTTGCCTCGCGGAAGCGGCGCGCGCCATCGACGGCGCCGATGCGGCCGCCTTTGAGCGGCAGGTGGATGTGGACGGCATCCTGGAGCAGGCGCTCGCGCTCATTGCGCGCGACATGGAGCGTCCGGGGAGCGCGGAGCGGTACCCCCCGCTTCTGGCCCTTGTTTTTTCGCAGGCCGCCGGCGATGGCGGTGGCGCGACCGTGCGCGGCCTGCTCAAGAGCGAGGCCCGCGCCTTCATCCTCAATGGCGTGGCCTCGGGCGCCTTTGCCGGACGTCAGCCGCGGGGCGGCGGGAGCGGGCTGCTGGCGCCGCTTTTCGCTGAAGCCTCCCTGGGCAGGAAGGAGATACGGCGCGTCGGCGCGGCCACAACTGACGGCGAAGGCTGGCTTTTGCCCTTTGTGGTCCATGATGCGGGCAATGGTCAGGAATATGCCGTTCTGGGACGCTTCAGCCCCACGGAGAACGGCTGCCGCCTCACGTCCGTGGAAAATCTTGAGGAACTGTTCGAGCGCATCCGCCGGGAAAGCATGGCGGAGTAGCGCCCGGCGCGCATGCCGCGCGGCAATACGCCCTGGCGGGCGCGCGTTTTTCCTGCCGTCCGGCGCTGTCGCGCAGATGCGTTGCCGGTGCGGAGAGCCGGGGCCCCGCTGCCCTCATTTCGCGTCCAGAACGCTGTCTGGATAGGTCCATTCCCAAACCGCTCTCGAGTATTTTCCCCAGGTCTCGCTGCCGCCATTTCCCCGCCGAGCAGGACAAGCGGCGGAAAAGCGTGATTTCCCGCCATATCCCGGCGCGGGCATCTGTTCCCGCAGCCGCCAGAGCGTTTTCGCAATGAGACTGCGTAAACGCTCTGGCGGCGCGTTTTCCGCCGGATGGAACAAAAATTTTCATATCATTTGACATGTTCTTTTTTTTACTTTAGTTCAAAAAAGAACAAAACATGGCGAGGAGAATGGAATGGTTCAGAATATTCTTGACGAAATCAGGGCCGTCATCCCCTCCTGTCCCGCCCAGCAGCGCAAGGTGGGCATCTTCATTTGCGAGCACCCGGAAGTTCTCGGTCTGCTTTCCCTGGCGGAGTTTGCCGAGCGTATCGGCGTTTCACGGCCCACGATCACGCGATTCTGCCGCGCGCTGGGCTACGGGGGCTTTCTGGATTTTTCCCGTTCGGTGCAGCGCGTCATTGAAAAAGAGATTTCCCATGCCGGCTTTTTTCGCCACGCCTATGCCCAAAACGCCGCCAATCCTGCGCGGGGCACGGCGCAGGCGGTTGTGGAGCGGGACATGCTCAACATGCACAGGCTCCTCAACAACTATCCGGCGGAGGCCGTCGCCGCGTGCGTGGCGCGGATGCGCGCGGCCTCGACCATCAGTGTCATGGGCCGGATGAGCGCCTATCCGCTGGCAGTGTATTTTGAACAACTGCTCACGAAAATCAGCGCCAGAGTGGTGCCGCTGACCGGTTCCGAGGTCATGCAGGCCGCGGCCATTTCGCGCATGGACGCGGGCAGCCTTGTTTTTTGCGTGGCGTTTCCCCGCTACGCCCGAGCCACCATCGAACTCGCGCGGGAGGCAAAGGCCCGGGGCGCCACCATGGTGGGCATCACCAACAGCGAGTTTTCTCCACTCGCCGCGTGCAGCGACATCCTGTTCACGCTTGATGTGGAGATCGTCTCCTATATCGACCTCATGGGGCCGGTCATGGCCCTGATGAACGTGCTCTGCGTTGAATTTGGGCATGCCCAGTACGAGGAGACCGAAGCGAGTCTGCGCCGCTACGACCGCCTTGTGGAATCGGCATTTTTCCTGTCCGGAACCTCCCGCGCAGGCAAGGAGAGATCATGAAAACCGTCATCACCGCCCCCACTGCCCCCGCTGCCATCGGCCCCTACAGCCATGCCGTCATCAGCAATGGTTTCCTGTTCAGCTCCGGCCAGATAGGCGTTGATCCGGACACGGGGGAACTCGTCGGTCCGGATGCGGCGGCGCAGACGCGGCAGTGCCTGGCAAATCTGGATGCCGTGCTTCGCGCGGCGGGACTCGGCCCGGAACATGTGGTCAGGGTGAACGTCCACCTTGCGGACATGGCGGATTTCCCGGCCATGAACCAGGAGTACAGAAACTACTTCACCGACGGCTTTCCGGCGCGCTGCTGCGTGGCTGTGGGGGCCATGGCCGTGGGCGCGCGCGTGGAGATAGACCTCGTGGCGGCGCTGGCCTGATGCGGAAGGAGGCACCATGGAACGCTTTTTCCGCGGCTCACTGACCTTCCTGCTCTGTCTGACCATGCTCATGGAGTGCATCCAGGTCGTGCTGCGCTACTGCTTCGAGCTGCCTGTCATCTGGATCGACGAGACCATCATCTTCCCGGCCATCTGGATGTACATGCTGGGGTGCGCCAATGCCTCGCGTGAAAACACGCAGATCGTCGCCAAGATTCTGCCCGTGTTTTTCAACAGTCCCCGGCAGACGGCTGTCATCGACTTCTGCGCCCAGGTATTCAGCCTCGTCATCGCGGTGTGGCTCACCTGGTATGCCGTCGAGTATTTCGGCTACAGCCTGGGCGTGAACAGAAAAACCGGCTATCTCTTCCTCCCGCTGGCCATCGGCGAGAGCGCCGTGTGCGCCGGCATGCTCCTGGTGGCCTGGTTCACCCTGGCGCAGCTTGTGAAGAGCGCGCGGCATCTGGCGGCGCTGCTTCGCCGCCGGCCTGCGGAGGGCGCGTCATGCTCATAGACCTTGCCATCAGCATCGCCATCCTTGTGGGACTGCTCGCCTTTGGCACGCCGTTGCCGTTCTGCTTCGGGGGCGCGCTCATGTACATGGTGCTCTGCACGGACATTGGGAGCATGAGCGGCATGTTTCTCTGGGGGTTTGAACAGCTCACCAATCCTGTCCTGCTCTGTATTCCGCTCTTTGTGTTCGCGGGCAGCCTCATGAGCGAAAGCGGCATCGCCGATGCCCTGCTGCGGCTGTGCGATCTTGTCCTCGGGCGCTTCAGGGGCGCGCTCGGCACCGTGGCCGTGGTGGCCTGCGCCATCATCGGGGCCATTTCCGGGAGCGGCCTGACAGGCGTGGCGGCAACGGGCCCGCTGCTCATCCCGCGCATGGAGGCGCAGGGCTATGACCGCGCCTATGCCACGGCGCTCATCGCCAATGCCTCGGTTCTCGGGCTGCTGATCCCGCCAAGCATCAATATGGTGGTGTACGGCTGGGTGACGGAAACGTCCATCCTGGCCTGTTTTCTCTCCACCCTGGTGCCGGGCCTCCTGCTCATGCTGGCGTTTTGCGTGATCAACTGGTTCTATGCGTGCCGCCGCCGCTTGCCGGTTTCCAGCGAATCGCCGGCGCAGGTGGCGAGGCGCCTGCCCCGGGCCACCTTCATGGCGCTTCCGGCGATCATGATGCCGGTCATTATTCTGGGGGGCATCTACGGCGGTATCATGACGCCCACCGAATCCGCGGCTGTGGCGGCGGCGTATGCCATTCCCGTGGGCCTGTGCGTGTACCGGGGCCTCAAGCGCGGAAGCATCGGCACCGCCGCCAAGGAATCGGCCACCGCCGTGGGCTCCATCATGGTCATGATCCTTTTTGGCCTGATGCTGAGCCAGCAGTTCGTTTTCGGCGGCCTGCCCCAGGAACTGGCCGACAGCCTGCTGTCCGTCACGCAGAATCGCGTTGTGCTGCTGCTGCTCATCAATGCGGCGCTGATTTTTGTGGGCATGATCCTCAACGATGTCACGGGCATCCTGCTCATGTCGCCGCTGCTCCTGCCCCTGGTGAAGGCCATGGGGATGGACCCGGTGCATTTTGCGGCCATCATCGGCGTCAACCTTTCCATGGGCACGCTCACGCCGCCCTTCGCGGGCATCCTCTATTTCAGCATGCGTATCGGCAAGGTGGAGTTCGCGGATATAGTGGGGCCGGTCACGCTCCTCCTGTGTTGCGGCTATATTCCCATGTGTTTTCTGGTGACGTTTTGCGAGCCGCTTTCCATGTGGCTGCCCCGGTTCTTTGGCCTGGCCTGAAACCGCGCCGTTCCCGCATTCCATGCCCGGCGCGATCCCAATGAAGGAGGTTCCTGATGTTCAGACGTTCCTGTGTGCTTCTGCTTGTCCTGGCGTTTGCCTTCGGCCTCTTCTGCGCTTCCGGCGCTTCCGCGGCCAGGGTCTGGAAACTGGGGCATACCCTGCCCAAGGGCACCCCCGAGGATGTCGCCATCCAGGATTTCGCCGCGCGTGTGGGCGAGCTCAGCGGCGGCGCCATCAGGATCAAGGTCTTTCCGGCCATGCAGCTGGGTGACTGGACGGTCATGCAGCAGCGTGTTTCCATGGGAGGGCTGGAAATGGCGACCCAGCCGGCGAGTTCGCAGGCGGACAAGCGCATTTCCTTCCTCTATTTCCCGTATCTGTTCAAGAATGTGGAGATGCTGCGCAAAAATTTCGCCAAGGATGCCGCCTTCCGCAAGGACCTGGACGCCCTCTTCCTGGGGCAGAACATCTATCCCATCGCCTATGTGCCGCTCTTTTTCGGTGGCGTCGCCACCAAGGAGATGCCGCGCCAGTGGAACGTTCCCGGCGCGCCCAAGGGCGTCAAGCTGCGCGTGCCCAACGACCCAGCCTTTGCCCTGCATGCCGAGACCATGGGCTATCAGCCCACGCCCATTCCCATGTCCGACACCTTCACGGCGCTCCAGACCGGCATTGTGGACGGCGTCCTGGGTTTCGGCGCGGTGGGCGTCTATGGCAACTATCGTGATCTGGTGAAATACTATATACCGCTTAACGACTTCATCCAGCTCTGGCCCGTGATGATCAACCTGCAACTCTGGCAGAGCCTTTCCGAAGAGCAGAAGGCCCTGCTCACCCGGGCCGCCGATGAGCTGGAGGCGCGCCGTTACGCCGATTTCGCGGCCATTGAGGCCGATTACCGCGCCAAGCTCCAGGGGGCGGGCGTCAAGGTGGTGGAAGTGAGCCCCGAGGTGATCGACGCCTTTGCCGCCGCCGCGCGCGAAAAGTGCTGGCCGGCACTGGCGGAAAAGATCGACGCCGCGTGGATCAACCGGGCGCTCAAGGCCATCGTGGAATAAGGGGATGCTCCCCCGCCGCCCGCTGCAACGGCGGCGGGGGAGGCCGTGAAAAAAGGAACTGGCGATGCGCGACGGGACGGATGTGGTACTGGATTTTATCCACGATTTTCGTTGGGAACGGAGCGGGGAGTCCGTGCAGCGACAGGCCGTCCGCTGCCTGATGGACAGCCTCGGCGCGCTTCTTGCCGGGGCGCCGACGCCGGTGGGGCGCCTGGGCGCGCGGCTGGCCGCCCGGCACATGCCGTCCACGGCGGCAGAGCGCTGCACCCTTGCCGCGGGCGGGACGGCCTCGCTGCTCGGCGCGGCCTTCGCCAACGGATTCGCCTCCAACGCGCTGGATGTGGAGCATGGCTATCGCCCCGTCCAGGGGCGTCCCGGGGCCTGCCTGCTGCCTGTCCTGTTCGCCATTGCGGAGACAGCGCCTGCGCCTGTGAGCGGCGCGCGGTTTCTGGAGGCGCTGGCCGTCGGTTATGAGGTCGCCATCCGCGCGGGGCTGCTGCGGCATACCGACGAGCGCAACGTGTACACTTCCGGGGCCTGGGCCTCCCTGGGCGCGGTGGCGGCGGGCGGGCGGCTGCTCGGCCTGTCGCGTCCGGAACTCCGGCAGGCGCTGGGGGCCGTTGACTATCACAGCCCGCTGGGCCTTATCCTGCGCGGCGTTGAGACCCCCTGCATGGCAAAGGACGGCATCGGCTGGGGGGCGTTCACGGCCATGTCCTCCCTCCTGCTGGCGCGGGAGGGCTTCACCGCGCCCGAACCGCTCTTCACCGGACCGGAGGCGGCGTGCGCCGTGGCGGATCTGGGGAGGGAATTCCGGTTCCTGGGCCTGTATTTCAAGCCGTATTGCAGTTGCCGCTGGACACATGCGGCCATCGACGGCGCCCTGGAGCTCATGCGCGAACACGGGCTTGCCGTGTCCGACCTGGAGCGCATCCTGGTGCGGACCTTCCATCATGCCGCGGCGTTGAGCCGCGAGCATCCGCAGGATACCGAACATGCCCAGTACAATCTGACCTATCCCATCGCCGCGGCCCTGCTGGACGGCCAGGTGGACGCCGCCCAGGTGTTGCCGCCGCGTCTGGCTGACCCGGAGCTTCTGCGGCTTCAGGACCGGATCGAGGTCGAGGTGTGCGAGGCGTTTGAGGCGCGGTTTCCGGAACGCACCATTTCCGAGGTGGTGCTGACCGCAGGAGGGCGCACCTGGAGTTCCGGCCCGCGCGAACCGCGCTGGGAAGCCGGAGACGCCCCCAGCGATGCGGCGCTGGAAGAAAAGTTCCTGCGGCTCGTGCGGCCCGCCCTGGGCGCCGGGACGGCACAGCGCCTTGCTCTCGCCATCTGGCGGCTTGCGGAGAGCAAAGACTGCCGTCATCTCCTGCGGGACGCGCTCGCCCCGGACTGTTAGCGCGTTTTCGCAATGAAATTGCGTGACGCTCCGGCTGGGCCCGGGCCGCGCCACCACATCGCCTCAGCGGACGTTGTCGGCTTTCAGCACCCGCGCCCGGTCGATGACCATGCAGAGCCCGCAGCAGGCCACGCTGACGGCGCCTGCCGTGAACACCCCCTGATAGCCGCAGCCCGCCTGCATGACGAGCCCGCCGAGAATGGGCGCCAGCATGCCGCTGGCGTCGAAGGTGGCCATCATGATGTTGGAATTCACCGAGCGCGTCTCCGGCGTGGAGCGGTCGTACACCGCGGCCGCCAGGAGGGGATAGAGCAGGCCCAGGCTCAGGCCGTAGACGAGGGCCAGGGGGATGAAGCTCCAGAGCGGCCCCCAGGCGAGGCCGAGCATGCAGAGCGCGAGCACGCCCGCGCACAGGGTGGTGACGCGGTAGCGGGGCAGCGTGTCAAGATGGTGGCTGCCGAAGAGGCGCACGAGAATGATGGTGGTGGTGTATGTGCTGAAAAACCACGCCGGATGCGCCCCGGTGACACCGCACAGGCCCTTCATGAAAAAGATGGCGATGACCGTGGTCATGCTGAAGGCAAGACAGGCCAGGTTGACAAAGGCCAGGCGCGAATGGCGGATGGCCCGCCAGAGTTCCGCGCGGGAGAGGCCGCCGCCCTGGGCGGGCACCTCGGGGGTGCGCAGACGCCGGGCGAGCAGGGCGATCATGGCAAAGGAAGGGATGCCGAGCAGGGCCGTGGCCGCGAAAAGGCGCGCCTCGCCGCCGAGGAGCGGGATGAGGCTTTCGGACAGCGCCGGGATGATGGAATAGGGCAGGAGCATGGTCAGGGAGAAAAGCGCGAAGCCCCGCGCGCTCTGGCCCGGGGGGATGCAGTCCACCAGGACGGCCACGGTGCAGCAGGAATATACCGCCAGCGCGATGCCCTGGATGAGCCGCAGGGCAAGGATGGTCTCCACCGCGCCGGCCGGGCGCACATACGGATAGGCGAGCATGACGAGGCTCGTCACGAGCAGCGAGACCACCATGGCCCCGAGCTTGCTGCGCCGGAGCATGAAAACGCTGGTGAGCGGGCGGAAGATGAGCACCATGGCGAAAAGCGATGAAAGCAGAACGCCGCGCCATTGCGGCGCGATGCCGAGGCCCTGCATCCACTGCTCGAAGCAGTAGTAGACGGCGATGTAGCTGTTGCTGCACATGGCCATGAAAAAGAGCAGGAGAAAGTCCCGGCTGAAGAGCTTTTGCGGCTCCTGATCCGGTTTGTCCCAGCGCTTGGGGGCTTTTTGCGGGCCGATGAAACGGGCGGTGCCGAAGATGTTGAGCAGGGCGCGATGCATGCAAACCTCGGGTTGTGGCTCCGGCGCGCCTTAGCGCGTTTTCGCAATGCACTTGCGTGAACGCTCTAGTGATATTCCCCGTTGAGGAAGTTGGCGGCGAAGGTCTGGACGGCCGCCTCGCTGACCATGAGCATGTCCATCTGGCGTGTCATGATGAGCAGGCGCCCCAGCTGGTCCAGGCGGGAGCAGACTTCCAGCTTCGGGTATTTCTGGAAGCGCGCCCGGACTCTATCATGCAGCACATCGATGGTAAAGCCGAGCTCGTTGAGGATCAGGCCGATGCAGCGCGCGCGGCGGCCGCGCTGGACATCCCCGGCGGCGCCGCCCGCGAACTCGAAGCGGATGTAGTTCTTGTTCACCGTATCGCCGCACCAGGTATCGAGAATGGCGTAGTGATAGCCCACCCGCGAGGAGAAGTTGAGGTAGCGGTCGGAAACGATGGCGTAGCTGCGGTCGCCGAAGCGTTCCCCGGCCTGCCGGTTGCCGCCGATCATGCTCTGGCCCATGACCGAAAGAAAGCCGCGGACATTGACGGGCCGCGGGCCGCGCGCCTGCACCTCGGGGTTGAGCATGCCCGCGAGCACATGCTGGAAGGGCACGCTGGTCACATCATCGGGCGTCACCTGGGGGCGGTGCGGGGGCTTCAGGCCGCCGCCGAGATCGATGATATAGAGGTCGAGCGGCACGGAACTGGCGAGGCGGCTTGCCGCGCCCGCGCCGCCGTTTTCCGAGAGGCTGTCGGACAGGAGGAACATCTCCGCGTAGCTCTTCTCGTGGGCATAGCGCATGATGTCGTGGAGCGAGGTGCAGTTGGCCGGGGCAAAGAGTTCGGACTGCGGGTCGATGAGATGGAGCGGCAGGATATACGGAGCCACGCGCCGCAGCAGCACCTGCGCGGGGGTGTCGGCCTGGGGCGTCTGGCGGCGGTGCAGGCTCAGGGCGATGAGTTCGGGCACTTCGCCCGCGAAAACGCGGCCGAGCAGGGCATCCACGGTGACCACCCCGCCCTCGGGGAGCAGGCTCGTGGCGCCGGGTGCGTTCATGAGCGTCGGCACGCCGAACTCCCGGCAGAGGGAGGCAAGGTGCCCGGTCAGGCTGCCGGTCTCGGCCACCACGGCGGCCGCGCGCCTGAGCGCCGTCATGACATTGGGCGAGGAGTGCTCGATGAGCATGACCGAGCCCTCGGGAAAGTGCGTGAGGTCCTCGTTGGCCCGGACGCGCACCACCGGGCCGCAGCCCACGCCCCGGGCCGCGATGTCCGCGCCGAAGAGCAGCGGCCGCAGATGGCCGAGCGCGGGCACGATGCATTCCTCGGCGGGGCTGTCCGGGCTTGCGCAGTCAAGGCCCATGGGGCGCGTCTGGAGGAGGACGATGCGGTCGTCCTGATCCACGGCCCACTCCATGTCCTGCGGATACTGGTAATGGCGCTCCAGCGCAAGGGCCATGGACGCGATCTCGCGCGCCTGGGCATCGCTGAGCGACGGCATGTCGCGCATTTCGTCGGGCACGTCCTCAAGGACGCATTCGACCTGTGAGCCGGTGCGCCGCAGCGCGAGGCGCATCTCCTTGTGCGCGATGCTGCACTGCTTCATCTTGCCGCTGGCGCGGGAAACGAGCCACTGGTCCGGGGTTCCCGTGCCGTCGACCACCATTTCGCCCAGGCCCCAGAGGCCGTTGACCAGGACGCAGTTGGAGCGCAAGTCCACGGGATGGCGGGAAAAGGCCACGCCCGCGGCCTTGGCGTCCACCATTTCCACGCAGCAGAGCCCCATGCCCGTGGCGTCCAGCGCATAGCCGTGCGCGGCCCGGTAGGTAAGGGCGCGCTCGGAAAAGAGGCTGGCGATGACCGTTTTCATGGCTTCCAGCAGGCCGCTCCTCGTGACGCCGAGGACGCTGCGGTACTGTCCGGCGAAGGACTGCACCCCATCCTCGGAGACCGCGCTGGAGCGCAGGGCCGCCACGCTGTGTTCCCGGTCCCCGCCGAAGGTGTCGTCCCAGGCGGCCAGCATGGCGTCCGCCAGTTCCGGGGGAACGGGGGCGTCCATGATGAGGCGCTCAGCCTCGCGCGCCGCCGCGCGGATGGTGGCGGGCCGTTCTGCGTCGGCGCGGCGCAGGGCCTCGTAAATGCGGCTGAAGAGATCGCCGTTGCGCAACAGCAGGATGGTGGAGGCCTTGATGGTCACGGCAAAGCCGCGCGGCACCGGCAGCCCGAGCATGTTCTTCAGCTCGCCGAGGTTGGCGTTCTTGCCGCCCACGATATAGGCCATGCTGGCGTCCACCTCGCTCAGGGGCACGGTCACGGAGCGCAGGTCGCCGCGCGTGTGGCTCCTGAGCTCGCGCTCGATGCGGGCGCCCAGCGCCTCGCTCGCCCGCACAAGGTCCGCATGGCGGCTGCCGGACATGGCATTGAGGCTCTCGGCCATGCGCGCGCTGAGAAAGACGGCGCGGCGCGCCTCCTTGCGCACTTCGCTGGTTTCCAGCGTGCGTTCGCCCTGCTGGGCCTGGGTGAGGGCGGCGAGGATGCCCGCAAGATCGGCATTGGCCTGGAGCAGTTCCTTGAACGAGGCATAGCGCCGGTTGAAGGCCGCCATGGCCTCGTCGCGGCTCAGTGAGCGGCGCGGCCGGAAAAACCGGAGCAGCCGCGCGGCGAGGGAAGGATGCCGCGCGGGCGCGCCGGCGGGGGCGCCACAGGCTTCATCGGTGGAAGCGTCATTCTCCGGCCCGGGGGAAACGGACGTTTGGGGCGTGGGCCGCGCATCGTGAGAAAGCTGGGGGACCATGGGGCATCCTTCGTCATGGTGAAAAAAAAGACGAGGCCGCGCCGGGCGCTGGACCGCGCCGTTGCTAGCCTAGGCGAGAATGCCGGTGCGCGCAAGCCGCCGCCTTCGCCGCAACAGTGCATCAATGTGTGTCCGGGGGCTTGCTATTATTTTCACATCCGCGTATAAAACAGGCACCAGGCTTAGGATTTTTTGGCAGAATGGAAACGCCGCGGCGCCCTGATCCTTCCCCGCACGGGCGCGCGGCCGGCATGCCGGTCCTGTGGCCGCATGCCTCCATTCCTTGGATTCCCTTTTCCGCTGGAGGATGTCATGAGGAAATTGCGCCGACTGTGGACCTGGATCTTGGGCTGTGCGCTCGTCCTGCCTGCCCTGATGCCGTCAATTGCCCTTGCCGCGAAGAAAAAAGCCGATGTCGTCATTGTGGCCGACACGCGAAAGCTGGACGGCATTCTTTATTGGTGGGCGGAAATGTACAATGAAAGCCATTTTCTGTTCGCCATCATGACCATGGTCATCATCCCCATCGTCGGCTGCATCCTCGGCTGGCTGGCCGATATTGTCATGTCGCATATCGGCATTGACCTCAAACACCGCGAACTCGCGGAAAAGTAGCACGGAAAGGAGGCACTCATGGACTGGCTGTATATCTTGATGCCCATTTCCGGCGTCTACATTTTCTGGCCCGGCCTGATCATTCTCGGTCTCGGCGTGGGCATCATCGGCGGCTTCTTCGGTCTGGGCGGCGCGTGGATGGTCACGCCCGGCCTGAACATCCTCGGCTTCCCCATGGCTTTCGCCATCGGCACGGACGTTGCCCAGATGGCGGGCAAATCGCTCATCTCCACCATGCGCCACGGGAAGTTCGGCAACGTGGACTATCTGCTCGGCATCACCATGCTCATCGGCACGGTGGTGGGCGTGGAGATCGGCGCCCAGATGGTCATGTGGCTCGAGCGCATCGGCTCGGTGGACAAGGTCGTCCGCTGGCTCTATGTGGTCCTGCTCATCCTGCTGGCCTGGCTCGTGTTCCATGACGTGCTGCTGCGCCGCAAGAAGGAGCGCGAGGCCCAGGCCCAGCACAAGGAACTGGACAAGGCCGCCGTGGGCGTGGACTGGGCGAGCAAGCTCCAGGCCATCCGCATCCCGCCGGTGGTGCATTTCAAGAACGCGGGCATCACCTGCTCCGCGTGGCTGCCCATCATCGTCAGCCTGTTCACCGGCTGGCTCGCCGGCATCCTCGGCATCGGCGGCGGTCTGATCCGCATGCCCGCCCTGGTCTACCTCGTGGGCTGCCCCACCCACCTCGCCGTGGGCACCGACCTCTTTGAAGTGGCCATCTCCGGCCTCTACGGCACGGCTTCCTATGCCTACAAGGGCCGCGTGGAGCTCATGGCCGCCCTGATCATGCTCTGCGGCGCGGCCATCGGCGCCCAGATCGGCGTGGTCGCCACCAAGTACGTCAAGGGCTACGGCATCCGTTTCGTCTTTGGCCTCGCCGTGCTCGGCTGCCTCATGTCCGTTGTGCTCAAGCTCCTCCAGGCCGAATTCCCGTCCTGGGGCTGGCTGCTCGGCCCCATGGCCACCGTGGAAGTGCTCGGCTTCGTGAGCGCCATCTCCATTTACATCGCCGTGCGCATGGTGCAGGGCGCCAAGGCGGAATTGGCCGCCAAGAAGCAACAGGCCGCCGGCAACTAGGAGGAGAAAGCCATGAAAATTCGGAGTTTGCTGCTTGCGCTGGTGGTGGCCCTCTCCTTCGCCCTGGCCGCCTGCGATTTTGACGGCGGCGTGGAGCAGGGGCGCTGCGTGGCCTACGATCAGGCCGCCAATACCGTGACTCTGGTGGTGGATACCACCCTGGATCAGCACAACCCGCATTACAGCGGGGGCGTCCATACCTTCAAACTGCCCACCGATCCGCGTGACATGGGCCCGGCCCCCACGCCCGGCGGCCGCCTCATGCTTGAGATCGACAAGGGCATGATCCTCTACTATGACCCGCAGGATCAGAAGGTCAAGGAAATGCCCGTGGAATACACCAAGGTGGAGAAGGGCGTTCTGCCCAAGGATGCCCGCGTGGCCGGGAAGAAGTTCCCCATGGTGGACAGCGCGGCCTGCACGGTCACGGTGTATTCGCCCAGGCTCCAGTCGCTCGTGACCTTCAAGGTGCCCGCCGAGGCCATCGACATGCCCGTCTACACCTGGACGGCCGGTGACGAGGTGCGCATTGCCTTCCGCAATGAGAACAAGTCCCAGGCCATCCGCTTCATGAACGTCTCCAAGACGAGCATCTTCACCAAGTAATGATGTCCCTGTATCCGCGCGGGGCCGGCATTCCGGCCCCGCGCGGGTCGGCAGGAAAAGGCGCCGCTTCGGCGCCCCGGAACAGACAACCGCGCGCGGGGGGCGCATGAACAGCTACAAGCAGTCTCTCTACGCCGGCGTGATCCGCATCGTCGCCAATGTGCTCATGGTGGGCGCGGTGTTCCTTGCCATGCGCCAGGCTTCGCAGTTTTCCACCTGGCCGTCGGAAGCCGTGTTCTGCGCATGGTTTTTCGGCATCACCATTCCGGTCTGGGGCGCGGCCTTTGTGCTCACGCGCCGCATCCGGCGCCATTTTCCCGCTGAATTTGAAAGTCTGGTGGAACTGCCGCGCAAGGGGCCGCAGCTCGTGCGCTGGCGTGTTCTGGAAGCTGCCACGCGTCTCGCGCCGGCGCGCTGAGGCCCGGCGGCCGCCCATGCGTTCGCGTTTTGACCCCCGCCTCTGGCGGAGCGCTGCCCAGGCCCGCGCGCGCCAGCACGGTCTTGGCCTGATCAGCGGCGTCTTGCTCGCCGTGGCGCTCATGGGGGTCTTCGACGGGCTGCTCGCGGAAATGCGCGCGGGCGCCAATCAGCTGGAGCTGCTGCCCGGCGAGGCCGCGACCATTTCCGGGCCATCCGCGCTCAAGAATCCCGTCAACAGCGACATCGTGGCGCGGTTCACGCCGCCGGACGCGCCCCTGCGCTTCACGCTGGAAGGCTTTTTCACCGGCTACTGGTTCGGCAACGGCATGTGGCGCGGCGAGATCCGCGCCGATCCCGAAGCCGCGCCGGGCAGCTACGGCCTTCGCGTGTCCTTCAGGGGAGCGCTGGGCCAGGCCGCCCAGAACTATACGCTGGTGATCCGCGAAGATGCCGCCGCGCAGCGCGCCGGCTCCCTCTCCTTTCTTCGGCGCTGGTCCGGCGTCGATCCCTTCCTGCTGGCGGCGTTCTGCGGCGGTCTTGGCGTGCTCCTGGGCGCGGCGACCTATGCGTTCGGCCGCCGTCATGCGCGGCTGCTCGCCGCCATGGGATGCAGCGAGATATACCGCATGGGCTGCGCCGACGGGACATGCCGCATCTGGTGCCTCGCGGCGGGCCCCCTCGCGCCGCGGCCCGGCACTGTGCGCATGGTGCTGGACCCCGCGGGGACCATCATCGGCGAGGCCCGGGTGGAGCAACTGCGCAAGGGAAGCCTGGAACTGACCCTGCTGGACGCGGAGGCGCTGCCGCCCGGGAGCCTTGTCTGCCTCCGCCCGCCCTCCGTGGCACCCGACGCGGGAGCCGCCCCCCGTTCCTGATCGCGCGTCCGCGCCCTTGCCCGCGCGCACGCCATGGGCTATGCTTTGCGGGCCGACGCGGTGTCGGCGGCAAACCGAAGGCGGTGCCCCATGTCCCGCGCCCGGACGCGCTCCACGGCTTCCGATCCCCTCACCCCCGCCTCTGATGACGCCTGTCCCTGCGGCAGCGGGGCGGCCTATGCGGCGTGCTGCGGCCGTTATCTTGACGGCGGGGCCTGGCCGGAGACGGCTGAAGCCCTCATGCGCTCTCGCTATACCGCCTATGCGGCGGGCTGCTACGACTGGCTCGTGGCAACGACCCATCCGGACGCGCGGGCGGAGGTGGACGCCTCCACTCTGGCCGAACAATGCCGGGGCGTGCGCTGGCTGCGGCTCGATGTGGAAAGCTGCGTGGCCGCGTCGGAGCCGGAGGCGGCGGATATTGTGGAATTTCACGCCCTGTACGAGCTTGACGGCGTGGTGCGCCAGCTGGGCGAGCGCAGCGCCTTTCTCCGCAAGGAGGGCAGGCTGTATTATGTGGACGGCGCGCCGCTACGCCCCGCCGCCTACCGCCGCGACGCGCCCAAGGTCGGCCGCAACGACCCCTGCCCCTGCGGCAGCGGTAAAAAATACAAGAAGTGCTGCGGACGCGCGGCAGGAGACGCGGCATGAGGGAAGGGGCGCCCGGCCGGAGCATTCCGCAGGCGGCCCGGCGTTTTTGCCTGGACTGTCAGGGCGCATCTTCGGAAGCCGTCCGCCGGTGCGCGGATGCGGCGTGTCCCCTGTGGGACTGGAGATTGCCGCCCGGCGCCGCCGTGTCGGAAGAGGGGACTGCCGGGGCCGCGCCGCGGGCCATCCTGCGGGCCATCCGCCGTCAGTGCCTTGCCTGCGCGGGCAGCCGGGGCGAGGTGCGCGCCTGCGCCGCGCGGGAGGACTGTCCGCTCTGGTCCTATCGTTTCGGTGTCCGCCCGCGCACCTACAAACTGGTGCGGCGGCGGTTTTTCGCACCCAGGGAACTCGATCTGCCCCTGGCCTGAGCCCTATCCGCGAACGGCACGGGGCGTAACGCCGTGTATCGGGAGGAGACGCCATGACAACTGAGATGGAGCATTCCGGTTACCTTGAGTGGTCGCGGGCCTGGACGGGGCGTCTGGCTCCGGCTGACGGCACGGCCCTCGCCGCGCGCGCGCCGGAGCTGGCCGAACGGCTCCGGGCGGGCATTGCCGCCGGCGAGATGCCCTTCCTGAACATGCCCTACCGCGCCCGTCTGGAAGCGGCCCTGCCGCCCCTGCTGGAGCGGCTCAAACCGTTCCGGCACATGCTCGTCCTCGGCATCGGCGGCTCGGCGCTGGGGGCGCGCGCCATGCAGCGGGCCTTCGCGCCCGGGCAGGATGGTCCCGGCTATGCGGGGCCGTGGCTCTGGATCGCGGACAATGTCTGCGCCGAACAGTTCGAGGCCCTGCTCGGCAAGCTCAGGCCGGAAGAGACCGTGGTGGTCTGCATCAGCAAGTCCGGGGGCACCATTGAGACCCTGGCCCAGTATTTCCTCGTGCGCGCGTGGCTCGAGAAGGCTCTGGGCGACGCCTGGCGCGGGCATATGGTGGTCGTGACCGACGAGCGCAAGGGCTATCTGCGTCAGGAGGCCGCCGCCAAGTCGCTGGACGCGCTGGAAGTGCCGGACTTTCTCGGGGGCCGCTATTCGGCCCTGTCCGCCGTGGGGCTTTTGCCCGCGGGCTTCATCGGCATCGACTGGCGCGCCCTGCTGGACGGCGCGGCTTCGGTGGCGCGTCCCCTGCTGGACGACCCCGCGAACATAGCCGGGCATCCGGCCTTTGCCCTGGCCCGCTGGGCGCGGGCGCTGGAAGAGCGGGACTACAGCCAGCTCATCTTTTTCTGCTACATCCCGCAGTGGGCCGCCTATGGCCAGTGGTTCGCCCAGCTCTGGGCCGAAAGCCTGGGCAAGGACGGCAAGGGCAGCCTGCCCGTGCCCGCCACAGGCGTGACCGACCAGCATTCGGTGAACCAGATGTTCCTCGACGGGCCGCGCAACAAGGGCTGCCTTTTCCTCACGGGCGAGCAGCCGCGTTCCGGGCGGCTGTTCGGGCAGGACCTGCCGGAACAGTGGGCCTGGCTGCGCGGCAAGGCGTTTGACAGCCTGCTCGAAGCCGAGGCCCTGGGCACACGCATGGCGCTGTGCAAGAGCGGCGTCCCGCTCGTCCACATCCACATGGGCAGCCTGCGCGAGCATGCGGCGGGTTCGCTCATGCTGCTGCTGGAGGCGGCCACCATTTTCACCGGCTGGCTCATGGGCATCAATCCGGTGGACCAGCCCGCCGTGGAACTGGGCAAGCGCATCGCCAACACGCGCCTTGGCGCGTCGGGCTATGCGCAGGAAGCGGCGGACCTGGGCGCCTTTCTGGCGGTGCCCGAAGAACGGCAGGCGTTCTAGGCCGTGGCCGCGCCCCGGGCAGGGCAGCAGGCGGAAAGCGCCGCCGCGGAAGAGGCGGAGCGCCGCGTGAGCGCCGCCGCCGAGCGGCTGCCGCTGAGCTACGCGCGCACGCTCTCGTGGCTTTCGCTGCTCTTTATCCTGCTTTCGAGCCTGGGGCTCTCCTTTTTCATTTCGAGCTCGGTGCGCGAGACCCTGCTGCGCCGGCAGGAGGATTTCGCGCGCCAGCTCGTGGAAAATCTCAACAGCCAGATTTACCGCCGTTTCGCGCTGCCCACCATCCTCGCCAACGGGCGCATCGCCCTGCGCCAGCCCACCCAGTACGAGCATCTTGACCGGGTGGTGCGCTCGGTCATCGAGGGCCTGCCGGTGGAACGCCTGCGCATTTATGACTTCACCCGGCGCGTGGCCTATTCCAGCGACAAGGAGGACCTGGGCCGCGCCGGGCTGGCGCCGCCCAATGTGGACGACGTGCTGGACGGCTCGGCCGCCAGTTC
This sequence comes from uncultured Desulfovibrio sp., assembly GCA_900547595.1. GTDB lineage: Bacteria > Desulfobacterota > Desulfovibrionia > Desulfovibrionales > Desulfovibrionaceae > Desulfovibrio. The sequence goes on along the minus strand of URHE01000005.1, from coordinate 7,181 downwards.
GGAGATCGTGTCGAGCATTCCGGCGTGGCAGGCGCCCTTTCGCGTGCCGCTCAGGGAAGGCACCTTTGTCCTGCGCGTGCTCTATCCCCTCAAGGGCGAGCCCATGGGCCCGGAGCACAAGGTCCCGGTCATGGGCGCCCTGGAACTCACCCAGGACATCACCGACGACTACGAGCGCGTGCTTGCCTTTCAGGGCATCATCGTGGTCATGTGCCTGCTTTCGTCCGTCCTGCTCTTCGGGGTGCTCCACCTGCTCATCCAGCGGGCCGAGCGCATCCTGGCCGAGCGCATGCAGAAGAACCGCCAGCTGGAAAACGAACTCCACAGCAACGAGCGGCTGGTGAGCATGGGCCGGGTGGTGGCGAGCATCGCCCACGAGATACGCAATCCGCTCGGCATCATCCGCTCCAGCGCGGAGTTGCTCCAGCGCCGCACCGCCACCACGGATGCGGGCACCTCGCGCATCCTCGGCGCCATTTATGACGAGGCCGTGCGCCTTTCGCAGACCGTCAACGATTTTCTTGACTACGCCCGCCCCCGCCAGCCCCGTGACGATCTGGTGGACGTGAGCCTGGTGCTCGACCAGGCGCTGGCCTTTCTGGAAGGGGAATTCAGCCGCCGGGGCGTCACGGTGGAGCGCGACCTCGCGCCGGAGCTCTTCGTGCGCGGCGACAAGGATTTGCTGTACCGCGCCTTTTACAATATCCTTGTGAACGGACAGCAGGCCATGGACGGCCCCGGCGCCATTCTGGTGCGCGGGCGGCGCCGTGAGCCGCCGGACCTCCCGGACGGCCATGCCGGCCAGCCAGAGGTGGCGCTGGAGTTTCTCGATTCCGGGCCGGGTTTCGATCCGGCTACCCTGTCCAGCCTGCTGGACCCGTTCTTCACCACCAAGGAGGGCGGCACCGGCCTCGGGCTGCCCATCGTCCAGTCCATCATCGTGGGCCATGGCGGCCGCATCGAGCTTGAAAACGGGGACCGGGGCGGGGCGCTCGTGCGGGTGATCCTGCCGGCAACGACCACCGGGGAGACGCGGCATGAGTGAAAAGGCGCACATCCTCGTCATTGACGACGAGAAGAATTACCTCCTCGTCCTCCAGACCCTGCTGGAGGATGAGGGCTATACGGTCACGGCCATCAGCGATCCGGAGACCGCGCTCGCCTTTCTGGAGGAGAGCGAGGTGGACGTGGTGGTGACGGACATGAAGATGCCCAGGGTGAGCGGCCGCGAGGTGCTCCAGCGGGTGAAAAAGGCGTGGCCGCATGTTCCCGTGCTCATCATGACGGCTTTCGGCTCCATCGAAAGCGCCGTGGATGTCATGAAATACGGCGCGTTCGACTATATCACCAAGCCCTTTTCCAATGACGAGCTCCTGCTCTCCATCCACAATGCCGTGGAGCTCGCGCGCGCGCACCGCCAGTACCGCCTGCTTCAGGAAGCCATGGAAAACCGCTACGGCATCCACCAGATCGTGGGGCGCAGCAAGGCCATCCGCGATGTGCTCGTCATGGTGGAGCGGGCGGCGCCGAGCCGCTCCACGGTGCTCATCAGCGGCGAATCCGGCACCGGCAAGGAGCTGGTGGCCCGCGCCATCCACTATGCGAGCCCGCGCAAGGACAAGCCCTTCATTTCCGTCAACTGCATGGCCCTCAACCCCGGCGTGCTCGAAAGCGAGCTGTTCGGGCACGAGAAGGGCTCGTTCACGGGCGCCGTGGCCATGCGGCGCGGGCGCTTCGAGCAGGCGGACGGCGGCACGCTCTTTCTGGACGAGGTGGCCGAGCTCACGCCGGACCTTCAGGTCAAGCTCCTCCGCGTCCTGCAGGAGCGCAAGTTCGAGCGCGTGGGCGGCGGCGAGGAGATCGAGGTGGACATCCGCGTGGTGGCCGCCAGCAACAAGGACCTGGCCGCGCTGGTGGAGCGCGGGGCGTTTCGCGACGACCTGTTCTACCGGCTCAACGTGGTGCAGATCCCGCTGCCGCCCCTGCGTGAGCGCCGGGAGGACATCCCGCTCCTGGTGGCGCATTTTGTGGAAAAGGTCTGCGCGGATGACAACCTGCCCGCCAAGACCTTCAGCACCGAGGCGCTCAATTACCTGACGGGCTATGAGTGGCCGGGCAATATCCGCCAGCTGGAGAATGTGGTCGAAAGCTGCCTTGTGCTCGTGCCGGGCGCGACCATCGGCGTGGACGACCTGCCCGCCGAGATCCGCGACGAGGAAGCGCAGTTCAAGAGCGCCGTGGACCTTTTGCCCGTCCAGCTCGACCTGGCGGACACACTGGAAAAGATCGAGGCCGCTCTTATCCGCCGCGCCCTGGTGCGCGCGGATCTGGTGCAGGTCAAGGCGGCGGAGTATCTGGGCATTTCCAAGAGCCTGCTCCAGTACAAGCTCAAGAAATACGCCATCACGGGGCATTGACGCCATGGGCGGCCGGAGACCCCGGCACGGCCGGACGGCACGGACGCGGCCACGCCCGCGCTGAAACCTTTTAGCCGAGGAGCGAACATGAATCCTCTCTGCGTCGGGCTTTGCGCCCTTGTTCTTGTGCTTGGAGCCGCGGCTCCGGGCGCGCATGGCAGGAATCTCATGGATCTGGACAAGCCCATGGAGCTGAACGCGGGCAAATCGCCCAGAATGTTCGTGACCTTCAATCACAGCTCGCACAAGAGCGTGCCCTGCCGCGTCTGCCACCACGAGGGGCTGCCGGGCAAGCGCTACGCCGCCTGCACCAACGAGGAGTGCCATTCCCTCGCCGGTGCCGCCGAGCGCGACCCCATGAGCGTCTACATGGCCTACCATGCGCCGGATACCGACCGTTCCTGTTATGGCTGCCACAAGAAGCTCGCGGGCAGGTACCCGAATTTCAAGGGCTGCCAGCCCTGCCACATGACGCCGCAGGGCCGCAGGCTCGCGGCGGAAAAGGCCGGCGCCGGCAAGTAGCCGGCGGGTTAAAAAGCATCGAGGCTGCCGATACGCTCGGCAGCCTCGAAAACGGGCGTGGACGGGCCGCAGGCGCGCCGCCCCGCATGCGTTCGCTGTTTCCCCTGCCGCTCTAAGCCCCGCAGCCACAGGCGGCCTTCTGCCGGGCCAGCCTGCGGCGCAGGTTTTCGGCCACTTCCGCCGGGTCCATGGGGTTGCGGGCAATGCCCGCGTCCATGGCCGCCCTGGCCGTGGCCGCCGCCACCGTGGGCGCCACGTCGGGGTCAAAGGAAGAGGGAATGATCATTTCGGGGCCGAGCCTGTCCGCGGGCACGAGGCCCGCCAGGGCGCGCGCGGCCGCGATCTTCATGGCGTCGTTGATGTCCGTGGCGCGGACGTCCAGCGCGCCCCGGAAAATGCCGGGGAAGGCGAGGATATTGTTGATCTGGTTGGGGCAGTCCGAGCGGCCCGTGGCCACCACCGCCGCCCCGGCGTCCCGCGCGCGCTGGATGGGCCAGATCTCCGGGATGGGATTGGCCTGGGCAAAGACGATGGGCCGCGCGGCCATGGAGCGGATCATCTCTTCCGTGAGCGTGTCCGGCGCGGAGACGCCGATAAAGACATCCGCGCCCCGGATGGCCTCGGCCAGGCCGCCCTTGACCTTTTCCGGATTGGTGCGGCGCGCGATGTCCTCCTTCCACGGGTTCATGCCCTCGCGCCGTCCGTCCCAGATGGCGCCGCGCGAATCGCACATGATGACGTTTTTCAGGCCCACGGCCATGAGCAGGCGGATGATGGCGATGCCCGCCGCGCCCGCGCCGCTGGTCACCACCGTGATGTCCTCCAGGCGCTTGCCCACCACCTTGAGGGCGTTGAGCAGCCCGGCCAGGGTCACCACGGCGGTGCCGTGCTGGTCGTCATGGAAGATGGGGCCCCTGAACTTGCCCCGCGCCTTGAGGCCGTCCTCGATAATGAAACATTCCGGGGCCTTGATGTCCTCAAGGTTGACGCCGCCAAAGGTCGGCCCCATGAGTTCGATGGTCTCGATGATGCGCTGCGTATCCTTGGTGTCCACGCAGATGGGGAAGGCGTCCACATCCCCGAAGGTCTTGAAGAGCAGGGCCTTGCCCTCCATGACGGGCAGCGCCGCCGCCGCGCCGATGTCGCCCAGGCCGAGCACCGCCGTGCCATTGGAGACCACGCAGACGAAGTTGGCATGGTTGGTATAGGTGTCCAGGCTGCCCGGATCACGATGAATCTCCATGCAGGGTTCGGCGACGCCGGGGGAATAGGCAAGGGTCAGATCGTCGGCGTCGCGCACGGGCGGTTTGACGTGGATGCCGATCTTGCCTTGCAGGTCCTTGTGCATGGCGAGGGCTTCCTCGCGGAGATTCCTGATGCGGGACATGGGCGCTCCTTGGTTTTGAGGGTGGCGCGTGCGCGCATGGCGGGACGATTCCGGCGGTGCGCGCAGCCTTGGCACCGTGTCGGCGGTCCAATGCGGCATGCGGAGGATGCGCGGTTTCGCGGCTGCTCCCGCGCGGCAAGCGCGGACGACGCGAAGCGCGTTCCCGCGCCTCGCGTCGTCAGTGGGCCGGACACCCGGCAGCCCCCGTTGCCGCTGCTTCCTTTCGGACCTGACGGGGTTGGCGGGAACTGCCGCCGTCCGGCTTGCGTTCACCTTTAGCCGCTCTGCCGCCGCCTGTCAATCGACGCGGGCGGCGTGGCGCTGTTTCCGTTTTTGCGGTATCCTGCGGCGCATGGAGCATCTTCCTTCCCAACATGCGCGCGTCATGCGCCGGGCGTTCACGGCTTCGGGCCAGGTGCAGGGCGTGGGTTTCAGGCCCTTTGTCTGGCGGCTCGCGCGGGAGGGCGGCCTTTCCGGCTCGGTGCGCAATACCGCCGATGGCGTGCGCATCGAGGCGCAGGGCGCGCCCGGGCCCCTGGCGGCCTTTGGCCGCCGCCTGCGGGAGGAGCTGCCGCCTCTGGCGCGGCTGACCGGGCTGGACGAAGCGGAGCTTGCGCCCGTGCCCGGCGAGACGGAGTTTCGCATCCTCGAGAGCGAGGGGCGCGCCGGGCATACCGTGCTGGTGAGCCCGGATGTGGCGGTCTGCGAGGACTGTCTGGCCGAAATGCGCGACCCGGCAAATCGCCGCTTCGGCTATGTCTTCACCAACTGCACCAACTGCGGCCCGCGCTTTACCATCACCCGCTCCATTCCCTATGACAGGGCCGTGACCAGCATGGCCTGCTTTCCGCTCTGTCCCGCCTGCGCCGCCGAATACGGCGACCCGGCGGACAGGCGCTTTCATGCCCAGCCCATCGCCTGTCCGGAATGCGGGCCGCGCCTCTGGTATGTGGATGCGGCCAGCGCCGCGTGCGGGGGGGAGGGCACCGGGCCGACGCCGGAAAACCGGGCCGACGCCCTGGCCCGCGCCGGGCGGCTCCTGCTGGGCGGCGGCATCCTTGCCCTCAAGGGGCTGGGCGGCTTCCAGCTTGTGTGCAACGCGCGCGATGCCCGCGCCGTGGCTACCCTGCGCGCCCGCAAGCTGCGGCCGCACAAGGCGCTTGCCGTCATGGCGGCCGATCTTGCGGTCGCCGCCGGGGTCTGCCGCATCAGTCCGCGGGCCGCCGCCCTGCTCACCGGCCCGGAAAAGCCCATCGTCATCTGCCCGCGCCGGGAGGACATCCCGGCGAAAGCGGCCCTGCCCGCGCTCCTTGCCCCGGACAGCGCCACCGTGGGCCTCATGCTGCCCTATACGCCGCTGCATGCGGCGCTGTGCGACTGGCTGGCCGCCCACGGAGCGGCGGCGCCGCTCTTGGTGGCCACCTCGGGCAATCCCCACGGCGAACCCCTGTGCCTGGGAAACCGCGAGGCCCTGGCGCGGCTGGCGCCGCTGGCCGACGCCTGGCTGCTCCATGACCGCGACATCCTCGTGCGCGTGGATGACAGCGTGGTGCTCGTGCCGGAAACTCCCGCCGGGAGCGCCCCCATCCCCGTGCGCCGCGCCAGGGGCTATGTGCCGCGCCCGGTGCCCCTGCCGGAATTTCCGGACATCACGTCGGGGGAAGGGCGGGAGCTTGCCTGCGTCTTTGGCGCCGGGGCGGGCCTCAAGGCCGCCTTTTGCCTCACGCGCGGGCGCGAGGCCTTCATGGGGCAGCACATCGGCGATCTGGAAAATCCGGCCACGCTCAATTTTTATGACGAAGCCGCCGAACGTCTTGAGCGCCTGCTGGAAGTGCGGCCCGAGGCACTCGTTTGCGACCTGCACCCGGATTTCCCTTCCAGCCGCCGCGCCGAAGAACGGGCGCGGCGCGAGGGAGTGCCGCTCTTCCGTCTTCAGCACCACGCGGCGCACGCGGCGGCGGTGCTGGCCGAGCACGGACACGCGGAACCGGCGCTGGCGCTCTGCCTTGACGGCACGGGCCTCGGCACGGACGGCACCATCTGGGGCGGCGAACTGCTGTTCATGGATCTGCGCGTTCCGGAATGGCGGCGGCTGGGGCGCCTTGCGCCGTTTGCCCTGCCGGGCGGGGAGGCCGCCATCCGCGAGCCGTGGCGCATCGCCCGCGGCCTCGCGCGCGCCGCGGATATGACATGGGCGCCGGGGCCGGACCCGGACGGGGAGGACGCGCTCCCGGCGCAGGCCGTGGCCGCCGTGGACGCCATGCTTGCCCGGGGGCTCAACTGTCCGTCCACCTCAAGCTGCGGCCGTCTTTTTGACGCCGTGAGCGCCGCGCTTGGCCTGTGCCGCGCCATCACCTACGAAGGGCAGGCGGCCATCCGGCTGGAGCGCGCGGCCACGGCGTGGCTTGCCGGCGGGGGCGGGGCCATGCCCGCGCCCTGGGATGCGCCGCTGCGGGAAACGGAACACGGCCTGCTGGAACTGGACGGCATCGCCCTGTTCGCCGCCGTTCTCCGCGCCCGGCGCGCGGGCATGGCCGTTGGCGAGGTCGCGGCCCACAGCGTGGCATCAGCCAGCAACCCGGCGTCCGTATGATCGACGATGCTGTGCCAGGTTTTTTCCGAACCGGGGAAACGCAGCGGTAGATCCTGCGCTTTACATAGCGAAGCATAGATCGCGATGCTGAGTGCGAGATTCATGGCGTTGCCGGGCACCGTGCTGCCGACCACGCCCGGCCTGATCGCGTTCCAGCGCCACGTTTTTCCGCGCTGGAAATGGCTGAGCCAGGTGAGCTGAGCGGCGTTAAATTCGGCCCCGGGTACGCCGGGATCGCTTTCTCGCGCCGGGGTTTTGAACG